>NZ_JBHSPC010000060.1:0-6744 GCF_042656345.1 Streptomyces incanus | reverse complement strand
CCCCGGCATCCTACGGGCCAACGGAAGCCAGAAATCGACGAGTTATTTTTCGACAGCCCACAGGGTCATTGCGTGATCGAGATCTGTCCGGGTTCGTCACGTGAGACCGAGGGCTCGTAGGGGCCGGTGGTAGTCGCGGCCGGTGTGGCGGAGGGCGGCGGCGATGTTGGTCTGGCCGTCCTGGCGGAAGATGCTGATGGCGAGGTTGCGCAGGGAGGCCATGGCGCGGGGCAGGGTGCCGGTGCGGACCTTGGAGTCGTCCTCGCGGAACGTGCGGTCCCGGACGTGGTGCAGGAGGTTCTCGATACCCCAGTGACCTCTGATCCAGGTGGCGAGCTCGGTGCAGGTGGCGTCGAAGACGGTCAGGCTGGTGATCAGGTAGACGCGCTCGATGGTCAGCTTCCCGGCACTCAAGTCGCGTCGCCACCGTACGACTTGGATCGCCTGGCGGGCGCCGGGGTAGTCGAGGTGGCTGAACGCGGCGACCTTGAGCCGGCGGACCTCGTCGCGGTGGTGGGCGCGGTCGCGAGTGCGGTGCCCGAGCGGGATGTCCCGCCAGGGCAGCTTCCTGACCTGGGCGTACAGGCCCGGATGGTTCTTCTTCACGACGGCCACGTAGTACGCGCCGCGACGGGTCAGATAGGCCCCGTGGTCGTGCTGGGTGTGCAGGGCGTCGGCGGTCGCCACCGAGTTCTCCAGCTCGAGGCCGTCCAGCAACGGCGCGAAGGAGGGGATCTCGCTGCTCTTGGAAGCGACCTGCCGCTGTGCCAGGACCACGCCGTGGTGGTCCATCGCCGCCAGCAGCTGGATGGCCGCGGCCGCCCGGGTTCGCGATCCGCGGACTACCTTGCCGTCGACGGCGATCACCCGTCGCACCGGCCCTTTCTCCTCCGCCGGATCGGCCGGGGGCGGCGTTCTGGCCTGCAGATACGCGCTGATCGCCGCGTCCAGCGCGTCGCCGTCCACACGCTGCAGCAGGCGGCGCACGGTTGCGGCGTGCGGCACCGGCCGCAGACCGGTAAGCGGATTGGCAGCAAAGCCAAGGACGCCCAGCACATGCTGCGGGGCATCCGTGATCCACTCGTTGATCGCGATGAGCGAGCGAGCCCCGGTCAGTACCGCCGAGACGGCTGCGCGCAGCAACGCGAGGGCCGGATACCGCAGACCTCGCGCATCGCGGGGATCGGCGACCAGGATCAGGAAACGCCGCAGGTCAGCGACAGCGCTTGAGGTGAGGGGATCCGTCGGGGAGCCCAGTTGCTCCAGCGCGGAAGGGATGGGCGATGATGTTCGGGCAGGCACGGTCTCGCTCGGTTCTCATGGGTCTCGACAACCACATGATCACCAGCACCGTTCCTGCTCTGCTCTCCGGGCTCCCTTGCTACACAAAGGACATGACGCCACATCACTCACGAGACCGGCGAACCGGACCAATCCCAAACGTGCAATGCCCCGGCCTGCACGAGAACAGCACCCGCACATCGATCGAGCTTGCTCACCTCCTCCAGCAGGAGCCCAGACACGACGAAGCGATCGCCGTGCTGACTCCGCTGGCGACTGTCGGGAGTTCTCAGGCACAGCACGAGTTGGCCAAAACCCTTGAGGCCAAGGAAAAGCTCGATGAAGCAATCGTCTGGTATCAGAAGAGCGCAGAAGACGGCACCTTCGGCGCGGCTCACGGAGCGGTCAGACTGATGCTGCGCGCTGAGCGGGCAAGCGAGGCCCTCGCATGGCTCAGGTCCATAAGCGATCCCGATGCATCCCACGAACGCGTCGAATGCGCCGAGTGGGTTCTGGCATCGATGGGTCGGGATGAGGAAGCCAAGAGAGTGAGGAGTTACGGCTGGGAGCCGGATGGCAGCATCAGCACCCCCTGGTCCATTACACCTCCCTCATCCAAGGAAGGATGATCTTCGCCGGACAGGCGGACGGATCGCTCGTCACCACGGTGACATGACGACGACACGGTGACCTACGAAGACGGCCAAATCGAAGGAGCAGCGGGGAACCCCGCAGCGCAGCTGCTGTCGGCAGGGACTTCCCATACACCGCGAAGACCCTGTGCTACATCGAAGTCGCCAAGGACGGAACGGTGTCCCACGGCGTTGATGCCGGCGCTTACGCGCGGGCTCGCAGCGGGGAGTCGCGGCTGTTCGCCGTATGGCCGGGCTCCTGGCGAAGCGACCTGTTCGTCGTCGACGACCTCGACGAATACGCCCGCGCACACGGACTCCTTCACGATCAACAACGCACCGGGCTCGCTGACCACGAGCACGCCGTCCGCTGGGCGCTGGACCCCAGCGAGAAGAAGCCGATGGGCAGCTACATCACTGTCCGCGTTCATCTGGACTGCGGATGCGCCATCAACGACCTCGACGCGTTCGCCAAGCAGATGCGCGCCCAGCAAGGATGGGACATCGCCACGACTGGCGGGTGGGGCGGGAGCACCACATCAGGGACCTACATGCGCGTACGTCGCAAGAGTCTGGACTCCTGACCGGCCTCGCATGCGTGCGCGATGCGTGAGCGGACGATTCGGCGCAGGGCGTCATCAGCCGGATGAGGCACGACTCCGCAGGGAGCTGATCAGGCAGAACAGCGCCCTGCGGCAGGGTGGAGCACTGCCCGGCACGGATTCGATCCCACTCCCAGTGCGATGCGAGGAACTCTGCCATGGTCCTCACCCCCGGTTCCTGCTGCTGTGTGCCGGCCCTGGGCCGCCGCTCGCTCGACCGCCCACAGCGATCGTTCAGCTCCTTTTGCCTGCTGGACCGCCTGATGGCAGGTCCTTCGAGTCCGCGCTCCGGCAACCCGGACTTCCTCCGATAATCTCCCCTGTACCCGCCCAGACTTGACATTGCAAGGCTCAAGTTTTATTTCAGGACGTAGGCGAGCCGGGTTCCGAAGCCGCAGCTCGCAGCGGCCGGGGAGGTGGCCGGGATGCAGACGCGGGACCGAGGGTCGGACTTGTACGCGGTGCTGGGGGCGGAGCCCTCGGCCACGGCCGGGCTGATCACCTCCGCCTTCCGCGCCCGGGTGCGGGAGCTGCGCCCCGACACCCGGGTGGATGCCACCACCGCGGAGCGGTTCGGCGAAGTGCGCGCGGCGTACGAGACGCTGCGCGACCCGGTGCGCCGCGCGGCCTACGACCAGACCTGTGAGCTGGCCCGTCACCGGACGCAGGAGCGCGGGCAGGCTCTGACGCGGCACGCCCCGCCGCGCCGGTACTTCACCGTGCTCCAGGTCTGCGCACCCGAACCGCCCCTGCGGGCGGGCCCCGTCCACTGGAAGCCCATGCTGCGTTGAGGACCCACCAACCACCTGAAACGGCAGCCAGAACGAGAAAAGGATGAGGAGGGAGAGTTCAGATGGCGCGCTCGGTCGGTATAGATCTCGGTACGACGAACTCGGTGGTCTCGGTCCTTGAGGGCGGCGAGCCCACCGTCATCACCAACACGGAGGGAGCGCGGACCACGCCGTCGGTGGTGGCCTTCGCCAAGAACGGCGAGGTGTTGGTCGGCGAGGTCGCCAAGCGGCAGGCCGTGACGAACGTGGAGCGCACCGCACGCTCCGTGAAGCGGCACGTGGGCGATCACAGCTGGCGGTTCCCGGAGCACGGCAGCATCGACGGCAAGCGGTACACCGCGCAGGAGATCTCCGCGCGCGTGCTGCAGAAGCTGAAGCGGGACGCGGAGGCGTATCTCGGCGAGGACGTCACCGATGCGGTGATCACCGTGCCCGCGTACTTCGACGACGCCCAGCGGCAGGCGACCAAGGAGGCCGGTGAGATCGCGGGACTGAACGTGCTGCGGATCATCAACGAGCCGACGGCCGCGGCCCTGGCCTACGGGCTGGACAAGGAGAACGAGCAGACGGTCCTCGTCTTCGACCTGGGCGGCGGCACCTTCGACGTGTCGCTGCTGGAGATGGGCGAGGGCATCCTCGAGGTCAAGGCCACCAACGGCGACACCCACCTGGGCGGTGACGACTGGGACCAGCGGATCGTCGACCACCTGGTCAAGCAGTTCAAGAACCACTACGGCGTGGACCTGTCCAAGGACAAGATGGCCGTGCAGCGGCTGCGGGAGGCAGCGGAGAAAGCGAAGATCGAGCTGTCCAGCTCGTCGGAGACCACCATCAACCTGCCCTACATCACCGCGTCCGCCGAGGGCCCCCTGCACCTCGACGAGAAGCTCACCCGCGCCCAGTTCCAGCAGCTGACGTCCGATCTGCTGGAGCGGTGCAAGGCGCCCTTCCACAACGCGATCAAGGACGCCGGGATCAAGGTGTTCGACATCGACCACGTGGTCCTGGTCGGCGGCTCCACGCGTATGCCCGCGGTGACCGAGCTGGTGAAGGAGGTGACCGGCAAGGACCCGCACAAGGGCGTTAACCCGGACGAGGTCGTCTCGATCGGTGCCGCGCTGCAGGCCGGTGTGCTCAAGGGCGAGGTCAAGGACGTCCTGCTGCTCGACGTCACCCCGCTGTCCCTGGGCATCGAGACCAAGGGCGGCATCATGACCAAGCTGATCGAGCGCAACACGACCATCCCGACACGGCGTTCGGAGATCTTCACCACGGCGGAGGACAACCAGCCGTCGGTGCAGATCCAGGTCTTCCAGGGCGAGCGCGAGATCGCCGCGTACAACAAGAAGCTCGGCATGTTCGAGCTGACCGGTCTGCCGCCGGCGCCGCGCGGGGTGCCGCAGATCGAGGTCGCCTTCGACATCGACGCCAATGGCATCATGCACGTCACGGCGAAGGACCTCGGCACCGGCAAGGAGCAGAAGATGACCGTCACCGGCGGCTCCGCGCTGCCCAGGAACGACATCGACCGCATGGTCCGCGAGGCCGAGCAGCACGCCGAGGAGGACCGTCGGCGGCGGGAGGCGGCTGAGACCCGCAACCAGGGCGAGCAGCTCGTCTACTCGACCGAGAAGCTGCTCAGGGACAACGCGGACAGGATCCCGGGCGACGCGAAGAGCGAGACGGAGACCGCTCTGGCCGATCTGAAGGAGAGGCTGAAGGACGAGAGCGCGGACACGGCGGCGATCCGGCAGGCGATCGACCGTACCGCACAGGCCGCGCAGAAGATCGGCACGGCCCTGTACGAGAAGGCGCGGGCCGAGCAGCCGGCCGGGGCGGCCGCGGGCGGCACGGCTGGTGGCTCGTCCGAGGACGAGGTGGTGGACGCCGAGATTGTCGACGAGGACAAGCCGGAGGCCGGCTGACGATGACCGGGAGTGGGTCGCAGAGCACCGAACTGCAGCAGCTGCGGCGCCTGGTGGAGGAGCGGACCGCCGACCTGCAGCGGGTGAAGGCCGAGTACGACAACTACCGCAAGCGGGTCCGGCGGGACCGCCTGGCCGTCCGCGAGATCGCGGTGGCCAACGTGCTCCGGGCGCTGCTGCCCGTGCTGGACGCCGTCGACCGGGCGTGTGCCAACGAGCCGCTCACGCCGGGCTTGAGGGACATCGCCGACAGCCTGAAGGACGAGCTCGGTTCGCTGGGCGTCACGTCGTTCGGTGAGGTGGGCGATCCGTTCGACCCCGCCTGCCACGACGCCCTGACGCACCACGTCTCCCCCGACAGGGACCGGCTGGTCTGTTCGGCGGTCCTGCGTCCCGGTTACCGGCTCGGCGAGCATCTGCTGCGTCCGGCCACCGTGGAGGTCACCGGGCCGACTCCGCCCGCGAGGAAGCCGCGCGGAAGCGACCGAGGAGCCGGCCTCTCCACCCCGGACATGCACGGGCCTTCCGTGTGGCGTGGAGCGGGCCGGGCTCCCTTGCCGCCGGGCAGGCAATGCCGTTGCTTGAAAGGTGCAAGTAGTTCCTCTCCAGGCGCTGTCACGTTGTTGAGTGTGTGAGTGCCTGACAGCGTGTCGGGGGGTGGTGGGGCCGGGTTTCGGCTCCGGGCTCAGGCCGTGGCAGCCAGGCCGGCGACGCTGGTGGCCTGGTCCCAGACCGCGAAGCACATGGTCGTCCCGGCGCGGTAGTGGGCGGCGGTATCAGGTGGCGGCGGGGCCGGAAGTGGGATGAGATGCCGCTGAAGGCGGCCAGGAACCACTGGGCTCCGCCGACGCTGCGGAAGCTTTTCATGGCGCGTTCGCGCTGCCGGGCGGGCCGGGGGGAGTTCTCGGCCCGGTTGTTCAGGCCCTGGTGGGAACGATGATTGACCGAGGGCATGACCTCGCGGTGGGCGACGCTGTAGGAGCGGAGCTTGTCGGTGATGACCACCCGCGGCACCGAACACGTCTTCTTCATCAGGCGGCGGAAGAACCGCCTGGACGCGGGGGTGTCCCGGCGGTCCTGCACGAGAATGTCCAGCACCATCCCGTCCTGGTCGACAGCCTGCCACAGGTACGTCAGCTCGCCATTGATCTTGATGAAGACCTTGTCCAAGTGCCACATGTCCCCCGGCAGGGGCTGCCTGCGGCGCAGCGTGCCAGCGTAGGCCTGCTCGAACGTGGCGCACCACCGCCGGACCGTCTCGTGGGAGACGAGCACGTTGCGCTGGAGCATCAGCTCCCCGGCCTCGCGGTACGACAGCGGGAAGCGGTGGTACCGCCACACGCAGTGGGAGATGATCTCGACCGGGTACCGGTGCCCCTGGTACGACGGTGGCGCGCTGTCCACAAACGACCCTCGCAGCGTGACCAACCAGAAGATCATCCCAGGCCGGTCAGCCAACGTGATGCGATGAAGGAGCGGGCCTCCCGCTCCGGCCGGGTGCGGACGATGCTCG
>NZ_JBHSPC010000059.1:2108-16413 GCF_042656345.1 Streptomyces incanus | reverse complement strand
GCGGCCAACCCGCCCCGACCCCAGAACCCCACCACAGGACCTAACAAAGCCCTACTAGGGAACGGCTACCGCCGCCTTGGGGCCGGCGGCCAGGCGCAGGCCGACTTCCACCAGGGTCCAGCCGAGACGGGCGCGGAGGGGTCGGGGGTGCCGAGCCGGCCGGGCGGCTGCGGCGAGGCGGTGGGCGTCGGCTTCGGTACGGAGTTCGGCGATGCGGATGCGGTACAGGGCGAGGCGGGTCTCGGGGTGCATCGGGCCGTGGCCTTTCAGTCCGTGGAGTCCGTGGTGAGGGGGAAGGCGTGGGTGTGGATGCGTACCTGGGCGGTGTCGGTGTCGTCCTCGACGGGGGCCCGGTCACGGTAAGTGTCGACGAGGGCGTGCATCTTCTCGACGAGCTCGCGGGTCAGTTCGGGGGTCAGCCGCAGTGTCGCGCTGCTCATGTCCCAGGTTTGGCTCCACTCCTTGGGCCAGGTCAGGCGGTTGCCGAGCCAGGTCGACAGGTCCCGGGTCTGGGTGGTCGCGACCTCGTGGAGGTACAGGTCGGCGGCCCCGCGTACGTCCGGGTTGGCGTCGGTGAGCAGCGCGTCGTCGAATCTCAGGCCCTTGTGGACCGCCTTCCACCACCGCTCCCTGCCCTTGCCGTGCTCGGGGGCGTCCTCGATGAAGCCGTGCGCGGCGAGCCGGCGCAGGTGATAGCTGGTCGCGCCGCTCGACTCGCCCAGTTTCGCGGCGAGCTGGGACGCGGTGGCCGGGCCGCCGTGGCGCAGGGCGTCCAGCAGCTGCATGCGCAGTGGATGTGCGAGCCCGCGCAGGGAGCGGGCGTCGAGACTGCGGACCTGCGGGCCCTGTGGTTCCTGGGGCTCGTTCATGCCTACAAAGGTAGCTATGCAAAGAAATGCTTGCAAGGATTTCTTTGCAACTCGTTCGACGGCATGAGGTCGGACGGCATGAGGAACGGCGGCACCCCCGCACGGGTGCCGCCGTTCTCTTTGTGATCCGGAGCCGTTGCCGATCGGTGAGGGTGGTCGGGTGACAGACAACGGCTCCGGGGCTTGACTCACCCCGGAGGGCCGGGGCTCAGCGGTGGTCGCTGCCCTTCGAGGTGACCGCCGCGCGGCCGGCCTCCAGGCGGGCGACCGGGATGCGGAAGGGGGAGCAGGAGACGTAGTCCAGGCCCACCTCGTGGAAGAAGTGGACGGACTCCGGGTCGCCGCCGTGCTCGCCGCAGACGCCGAGCTTGAGGTCGGGACGGGTCTCGCGGCCGGCCTTGGCGGCGAGCTTCACCAGGGAGCCGACGCCGTCCCGGTCGATGGTCTCGAACGGGGAGACGCCGAAGATGCCCTTCTCCAGGTACGCGGTGAAGAAGCTGGCCTCCACGTCGTCCCGGCTGAAGCCCCACACCGTCTGGGTGAGGTCGTTCGTGCCGAAGGAGAAGAACTGCGCGGCCTCCGCGATCTGGCCGGCGGTCAGCGCGGCGCGCGGCAGCTCGATCATCGTGCCGATGGCCAGCTTGAGTGTGGTTCCGGTGGCCTCCTCGACCTCCGCGATGACCTTGTCGGCCTCCTCGCGGACGATCTCCAGCTCCTGGACCGTGCCGACCAGCGGGATCATGATCTCGGCGCGCGGGTCGCCCTTGGCGCTCTTGCGCTCGGCCGCCGCCTCGGCGATGGCCCGTACCTGCATGGTGAACAGGCCGGGGATGACCAGACCGAGCCGGACGCCGCGCAGGCCCAGCATCGGGTTCTGCTCGTGCAGCCGGTGCACCGCCTGGAGGAGGCGCAGTTCGTTCTCGTGCGGTTCCTGACGGGACTCGGCGAGGGCCACGCGGACCGACAGTTCGGTGATGTCGGGCAGGAACTCGTGCAGCGGCGGGTCGAGGAGCCGGACGGTGACCGGGAGGCCGTCCATTCCCTCGAACAGCTCGACGAAGTCCTTCCGCTGCAGCGGCAGCAGCGCCTTGAGGGACTCCTCGCGCTCGTCCTGGGTGTCGGCCAGGATCAGCCGCTCCACCAGCTCGCGCCGATCGCCGAGGAACATGTGCTCGGTGCGGCACAGGCCGATGCCCTGGGCGCCGAAGCGGCGGGCGCGCAGCGCGTCCTCGGCGTTGTCGGCGTTGGCGCGCACGCGCAGCCGGCGCTTGCGGTCGGCGAAGGCCATCATCCGGTGGACGGCCTCGACCAGCTCGTCGGCGTCGTCGGCGCCCGGGTGCATCCGGCCCTCGAAGTACTCCACGACCGGGGACGGCACGACCGGGACCTCGCCGAGGTAGACCTTGCCGGTCGAGCCGTCGATGGAGATCAGGTCGCCCTCCTCGACGACGTGCCCGCCGGGGACGGTCATCCGGCGGCGCTTGGTGTCGACCTCGAGCTCCTCGGCGCCGCACACACAGGTCTTGCCCATGCCGCGCGCGACGACGGCGGCGTGCGAGGTCTTGCCGCCGCGGGAGGTGAGGATGCCCTCGGCGGCGATCATGCCGTCCAGGTCGTCGGGGTTGGTCTCACGGCGGACCAGGATGACCTTCTCGCCGGAGCGGGACCACTTGACGGCCGTGTACGAGTCGAAGACCGCCTTGCCGACCGCCGCGCCCGGTGAGGCCGCGATGCCGCGCCCGACCCGCTCGACCTTCGCGTCCTCGTCGAAGCGCGGGAACATCAGCTGGGCGAGCTGCGCGCCGGTGACGCGGATGAGCGCCTCGGCCTCGTCGATCAGCCCCTGGTCGACGAGCTGGGTGGCGATGCGGAAGGCCGCGCCCGCGGTGCGCTTGCCGACGCGGGTCTGGAGCATCCACAGCTGGCCGCGCTCGATGGTGAACTCGATGTCGCAGAGATCCTTGTAGTGGTTCTCCAGCGTCTCCATGATCTGCATCAGCTGGTCGTACGACTTCTTGTCGATCTGCTCCAGCTCCGCGAGCGGCACGGTGTTGCGGATACCCGCGACCACGTCCTCGCCCTGGGCGTTCTGCAGGTAGTCGCCGTAGACGCCCTGGTGGCCGGAGGCGGGGTCGCGGGTGAAGGCGACGCCCGTGCCCGAGTCGGGGCCGAGGTTGCCGAAGACCATGGAGCAGACGTTGACGGCCGTGCCCAGGTCGCCCGGGATGCGCTCCTGGCGGCGGTAGAGCTTGGCCCGGTCGGTGTTCCAGGAGTCGAAGACCGCGTGGATGGCGAGGTCCATCTGCTCGCGCGGGTCCTGCGGGAAGTCCCGGCCGGCCTCGGTCTTGACGATCTTCTTGAACTTGGTGACCAGCTTCTTGAGGTCGGCGGCCTCCAGTTCGGTGTCGACCGTGACCTTCTTGGCGGCCTTCGCCGCGTCCAGCGCGTCCTCGAACAGCTCGCCGTCGACGCCGAGGACGGTCTTGCCGAACATCTGGATGAGACGCCGGTAGGAGTCCCAGGCGAAGCGGTCGTCGCCGGCCTGCTTGGCCAGTCCCTGCACGGACTTGTCGGAGAGGCCGATGTTGAGGACGGTGTCCATCATGCCCGGCATGGAGAACTTGGCTCCGGAGCGGACCGACACCAGGAGCGGGTTGTCGGGCTGGCCGAGCTTCTTGCCCATCGTCGCTTCGAGGGCGTCGAGGTGCGCACTCACCTCGTCACGCAGTGCCGCCGGCTCCGCGCCGCTCTCCAGGTAGACCTTGCAGGCCTCCGTGGTGATGGTGAAGCCGGGAGGGACGGGAAGACCCAGATTGGTCATCTCGGCGAGGTTTGCACCTTTGCCGCCGAGGAGGTCCTTGAGGTCCTTGTTGCCCTCGGTGAAGTCGTAGACGAACTTCACGCCCTCAACGCTGTGACCCTGCTGGCCTACGTGGGGATCTTTGTTTTCCGACACGGGTCTCGACTCCTCGAGGACGCGGTGGCTGCCCTGACGGGCAGGAACATACCCAGATCAAAGGCATCTGGGTACGTCCGCACGTGCGTCATGCGCCTGCGACCACTCCGCCGCCGCGGGATCGAAAGTCAAGGCTTGGCAAGCTTTCACAGCCGCATGTGTTCACTTCTTGAACTCACCAGCTCCGAATTGAGCACCCTGGCCGCTCATGTGAGCGACAATCGGCACGTTTGATTTCGCTCGGTGAACGATCAAAGGGTGGCACCGAGTGCCATCCTTTGAGAAGTGCAGCCGCTCACGATTCGCTCATCTGAGCGCGATGCTTATCAGGGGTGGCGAGAATCACGCTGCCACAGTCGCCGGGATTTCACCATGCGGACGCACCCCGTACGACTCCCCCGACGGCCGCGCGGGCGGTTGTGCAGGCACCTCACCGTCGCTCCACGGACGGCATGCCCGGCCTTTGCCCCCTGTTTGCCGAACGTATCTCCACCGCGCTGAACGCGCCGGTCAGCGTGCCCGTACGGAACTACGGCGGATCCGGACCCCCACGCCGGGTCCGCCACCTCACCGGGTTTTGCACGGAAGGACCTCCGGGTGCCCGTCTTCACACGCCTGCGCCGACCGACACGCACGACCGAACCGACACACACGACCAAGGAGGACCGAGAGGGAGAAGGCCACGCGGAGGAAGGGAAGCGGGGGAACGGGACCTCAAAGGCACCAGCGGCGCCGGATCCCGCACCCGGCGACTCCACCCCGGGCTCCCCCGGCGCCCTCCCCCTTGCCTTCCGCGCCCTCCGCGCCCGCCACGCCCGCCTGCGGACCGAGCACCCCCGCGCCACGCGCGCCGCCCGCTGGACGCTGCACGGCCTCGCCGCCGCGCTGATCGTCGGCGCGCTCCTGCTGCCGAACACCGCCGGCGCCCTGCGCCCCAACCGGTTCACCCGGATTCCGGCCGAGGCGATCATCGGCGCGGTGCTGCTGCTCGCCCTGCCGCGCCGGCCACGGATCGTCGCCGCCGCGCTGTACGGGGCCGGCGTCGCCGGGCTGACCGTGCTGAACCTGCTGGACATCGGCTTCAACGAGTATCTGGGCCGGGGCTTCAACGTGGTGCTCGACTGGGGGCTGCTCGACGACGCGCAGCACTACGTCGAGGACTCGATGGGTGGCGCCGCCGCCACCGCCGCCGCCGTCGGCGCGGTCGTCCTCGCCCTGCTCCTGGTGGTCGTGACGGCGCTCGCCGCGGTCCGGCTGAGCGGCCTGCTGGCCCGGCACCGCACGCGGGCCACCCGGGGCGCGCTGATCGCGGGCACCGTGTGGATCACCTGTACCGCCCTCGGCCTGCAGATATCCGGTGTGCCGGTCGCCTCCGACCGGGCCGCGGCCGCGCTGAAGGTGCAGGGCAAGCGCGTGCGGGACACACTGCGCGACGAGGCGGCGTTCGAGAGGGTGGCGCGCACGGACCCGTTCGCGGGCACGCCGTCCGACCAGCTCCTGCCCGACCTGCGCGGCAAGGACGTCCTCATCACGTTCATCGAGAGCTACGGCCGGGCCGCCCTGGAGGACCCGGTGATCGCCCCCGGCGTCACCGGCACCCTGGACACCGGCACCGAGTCGCTCGCGAAGGCGGGGTTCGCGGCGCGCAGCGGTTGGCTGACGTCGTCGACGTTCGGCGGCAGCAGCTGGCTCGGCCACTCGACGGCGCTGTCCGGCCTGTGGATCGACAACCAGCAGCGCTACCGCACCGCCACCGCGAGCGACCGCCTCACGCTCACCAAGGCGTTCGGGAAGGCGGGCGGCTGGGACACCGTCGGCGTCGTGCCGGGCGTCCAGAAGGGCTGGCCGGAGGCGACGTGGTTCGGCCTCGACAAGGTCTACGACGCCTTCCGGCTGGGCTACCGGGGCCCGAAGTTCAGCTGGTCGACGATGCCCGACCAGTACACGCTCGAGGCTTTCCAGCGCCTGGAGCACGGCAGGAAGCGCGACGGGAACAAGAACCTGATGGCGGAGATCATCCTGACCTCCAGCCACCAGCCCTGGGCGCCCCTCCCCGAGCTGGTCGGCTGGGACGAACTCGGCGACGGCTCCGTCTTCGGCCCCGTCCAGAAGGCGGGCAAGCAGCCCGGCGACATCATCGCGGACACCACCGAGTCCCGTCGGGAGTACGGCAAGTCGGTCGAGTACTCGGTGACCGCCCTCACCCAGTGGCTGGAGCGCTACGGCACGGACGACACCGTCCTCGTCTTCCTCGGCGACCACCAGCCCATCGCCCGGGTCAGCGGCCTGCGGGCGAGCCGGGACGTGCCGGTGACGATCGTCGCCAGGGACCCGGAGGTGCTGGACAAGGTCGCCGACTGGAACTGGACGGAGGGGCTCAGGCCGGACCGGGACGCGCCCGTGTGGCGCATGGACGCCTTCCGCAACCGCTTCCTGGAAGCGTACGGCTCCGTCCCGCACCCCGCCGGAGGCTGAACCGGCGCCGCCCCGCCCCCTGCGCCGAAGCGACCCGGCTCAGCCGCCGGACGTGTCGAGTTCGGCTTCCTCGCCGACGCCCGCGCACTCGTACGGGTCCTTCAGCCAGCCGTCCGGCAGCGCCACCCGGTTGTTGCCGGACGTCCGGCCGCGAGGGCCGTCCGCTCCGGCCGGCCAGGGCTGGTCCAGGTCCAGTTCGTCCAGCCCGGCCCGCAGCGCCTCGAGGGACGAGGTGATCGCGAGCCGTCTCCGCATCTCGGAGCCGACCGCGAAACCCTTCAGGTACCAGGCGACGTGCTTGCGGAAGTCGATCACCCCGCGGGCCTCGTCACCGATCCACTCGCCGAGCAGGGTGGCGTGCCGGACCATGACGTCGGCGACCTCGCGCAGCGTGGGTCGGCAGAAGTCGTCCCGGCCCTCGAAGGACGCGACCAGGTCGGCGAACAGCCACGGCCGCCCCAGGCAGCCGCGCCCCACCACGACCCCGTCGCAGCCCGTCTCGCGCACCATCCGCAGCGCGTCGTCGGCGGACCAGATGTCGCCGTTGCCGAGCACGGGGATCTCCGGCACATGCTCCTTGAGCCGGGCGATGGCGTCCCAGTCGGCGGTGCCGCCGTAGTGCTGGGCGGTGGTGCGGCCGTGCAGGGCGACGGCGCTCACGCCCTCTTCCACGGCGATGCGTCCGGCGTCCAGGTAGGTCAGGTGGTCGTCGTCGATGCCCTTGCGCATCTTGATCGTGACCGGCAGGTCCCCGGCGCCGGCGACCGCCTCGCGCAGGATGGAGCGCAGCAGGTTCCGCTTGTAGGGCAGGGCCGAGCCGCCGCCCTTGCGGGTCACCTTCGGCACCGGGCAGCCGAAGTTGAGGTCGATGTGGTCGGCGAGGTCCTCCTCGACGATCATGCGGACCGCCTTGCCGACGGTCACCGGGTCCACGCCGTACAACTGGATCGAGCGCGGGGTCTCGCTCGCGTCGAACGTGATCAGCTGCATGGTCTTCTCGTTGCGTTCGACCAGCGCCCGGGTGGTGATCATCTCGCTGACGAACAGCCCCTTGCCGCCGCTGAACTCTCTGCAGAGCGTGCGGAAGGGCGCGTTGGTGATCCCGGCCATGGGGGCCAGCACGACGGGCGGCCGGACCGCGTACGGGCCGATCGTCAGGTCGCGCGAGTCCGGGGCCGGGTTCGGGGTGGAGGGGGGCGTGGACATTTCTCCATTGTCCCGCATGCCAAGGGCGCATCGGTCATTAGTTAGCCGCACTATTGAACCGCGCTACGATGGCACCCATGTCCGAGTTCAGCCCTCGCCGACGTCTCCTCGTGCTCGCGATCTGCTGCATGAGCCTGCTCCTCGTGAGCCTGGACAACACGGTTCTGAACGTCGCCCTGCCGTCGCTCCAGAAGGATTTGGACGCGAGCACCGCGGGCCTGCAGTGGACCATCGACGCGTACACCCTCGTCCTGGCGTCGCTGCTCATGCTCGCCGGCTCCACGGCCGACCGGATCGGCCGCAGACGGGTCTTCACGGCGGGCCTGGTCGTCTTCACCCTCGGCTCGCTGCTGTGCTCGCTCGCGCCGAACCTGGACGCGCTGGTCGCCTTCCGCATGGTGCAGGCGGTGGGCGGTTCGATGCTCAACCCGGTCGCCATGTCGATCATCACCAACACCTTCACCGACCCGCGCGAACGCGCCCGCGCGATCGGCGCGTGGGGCGCGGTCGTCGGCCTGTCGATGGCGGCGGGACCCCTCGTCGGAGGTCTGCTGGTGGACTCCGTCGGCTGGCGCTCCATCTTCTGGATCAACCTGCCGGTGGGCCTCGCCGCCCTCGTCCTCACCCTGCGCTTCGTCCCGGAGTCCCGGGCTCCCCAGGCCCGCCGCACCGACCCGGTGGGCCAGCTGCTGCTCATCACCCTGTTCGGCTCACTGACGTACGCGATCATCGAGGCACCGCACGCGCCGCTCTCCACCACGGCCCCCTTCGGCGCCCTCGCGCTCGCGTCCCTGATCGCCCTGCTCCGCTACGAGTCCCGGCGCCACGAACCCCTCATCGACCTGCGCTTCTTCCGCTCGGCACCGTTCAGCGGGGCCACGGTGATCGCGGTGAGCGCGTTCGCAGCGCTCGGCGGGTTCCTGTTCCTGTCGACGCTCTATCTGCAGAACGTACGGGGCCTGAGCGCCCTGGAGGCCGGGCTGTGGATGCTCCCCATGGCCCTCCCGACGTTCCTGTGCGCCCCGCTCTCCGGCCGGCTGGTCGGCAGTCGGGGGCCCCGGCTGCCGCTGCTGATCGCGGGCGGCGCGATGACGGCGGCCGGACTCCTCTTCGCCCTCTTCGAGGCCGAGACGTCCAATGCCACGCTGGTCCTCGGGTACGTCCTGTTCGGCGTCGGCTTCGGCTTCGTCAACGCGCCCATCACCAACACCGCCGTCTCCGGCATGCCCCGCGCCCAGGCCGGGGTGGCCTCGGCGGTGGCCTCCACCAGCCGGCAGCTGGGCCAGGCGCTCGGCGTCGCGGTGATCGGCGCGGTGCTGGCGGCCGGGGTGGGCTCCTCCTCGTACGCGGACGGCTTCGTGGCGGCCTCGCGGCCCGGCTGGTGGATCCTCGCCGTGTGCGGGTTCGCGGTGCTGGTGGTGGGCGCGGCGACCTCGGGCCGGTGGGCCCGCGCGACCGCGCGGCGGACGGCCGAGCGGCTGGAGACGGCGGAGATCCGCGAGACGGCCGGAGTGGACGCCTGAGCGCGCGTCACCCCGTGCGAACGCCCGCGATCTCCCATGCGGGCCGAGTCTCCACCGAATTCGCCCGGGGAGAACCCCTGTTGATGTTGGTCTTGCCGCACACTCCTTGTCGTCCCCGACCGGGGACGACAAGGACGCGACAACGACCGCGGATGCCGGAGGGCTCATGTCCCGGATCGACACGAGCAAAGTCAGCCGCTGGGACCAGCACGGCCGGGAGCACGTCGTACGGGTCCGGCGCACCGGTGTGCAGCGCACGATCAGCTGCGAGACCTGCGACTGGCGCCAACGCGCCCAGTTCCTGCCCTGGCTGAAGGCGCAGGAACATCTGGCACAGGCCCACCAGGCGACGGTGGACCCCACGGAGAGATGAGCCGCCCCGGGCGGCGCGGGAAGCGCTGTCCGGGGCGGCTCGGCAAGTCGGCGGTGCTACGGCGTCAGCAGCCGACCAGTCGGCTCGCCAGGTAGCCCTCGATCTGGTCGAGGGAGACCCGCTCCTGCTTCATGGTGTCGCGCTCGCGCACCGTCACCGCGTTGTCCTCGAGCGTGTCGAAGTCGACCGTGACGCAGAACGGCGTACCGATCTCGTCCTGGCGGCGGTAGCGGCGGCCGATGGCGCCGGCGTCGTCGAACTCGATGTTCCAGTTCTGCCGCAGCGCCTGGGCGAGGCCCTTGGCCTTCGGCGACAGCTCCGGGTTGCGGGAGAGCGGGAGCACCGCGACCTTCACGGGCGCCAGGCGCGGGTCGAGACGCAGCACCGTGCGCTTCTCCAGCTTGCCCTTGGCGTTGGGCGCCTCGTCCTCGACGTAGGCGTCGATCAGGAAGGCGAGCATCGCCCGGCCGAGACCGGCCGCCGGCTCGATGACGTACGGCGTCCAGCGCTCGCCGGCCTCCTGGTCGAAGTAGGAGAGGTCCTGGCCGGAGGCCTTGGAGTGGGCGCCGAGGTCGTAGTCGGTGCGGTTGGCGACGCCCTCGAGCTCGCCCCACTCACTGCCGCCGAACTGGAAGCGGTACTCGATGTCGGCGGTGCGCTTGGAGTAGTGGGAGAGCTTCTCCTTCGGGTGGTCGTACCACCGCATGTTCTCCTCGCGCATGCCGAGGCCGGTGTACCAGTTCCAGCGCTGCTCCATCCAGTACTCCTGCCACTGCTCGTCCTCGCCCGGCTTGACGAAGAACTCCATCTCCATCTGCTCGAACTCGCGGGTGCGGAAGATGAAGTTGCCGGGCGTGATCTCGTTGCGGAAGGACTTGCCGATCTGGGCGATGCCGAACGGCGGCTTGCGGCGCGAGGTGGTCTGCACCTGGGCGAAGTTGGTGAAGATGCCCTGGGCGGTCTCGGGGCGCAGGTAGGCGACGGAGCCGGAGTCCTGCGTCGGGCCGAGGTGGGTGGAGAGCAGGCCCGAGAACTGCTTGGGCTCGGTGAACTGGCCCTTGTTGCCGCAGTTGGGGCAGTTGATGTCGGCGAGGCCGTTCTCCGGGGCGCGGCCCTTCTTCTCCTCGTACGCCTCTTCCAAGTGGTCCGCGCGGAACCGCTTGTGACAGGCGGTGCATTCGGTGAGCGGGTCGGAGAAGGTGGCGACGTGACCGGAGGCGACCCACACCTCGGGGGCCAGGATCACCGACGAGTCGATACCCACGACGTCCTCACGTGACGTCACCATGTAGCGCCACCACTGGCGCTTGAGGTTCTCCTTGAGCTCGACACCCAACGGCCCGTAGTCCCAGGCGGCACGCTGGCCGCCGTAGATCTCACTGCAGGGGAATACGAAGCCTCGGCGCTTGCTCAGGCTGACGATGGTGTCGATCTTGTCGGCGGCCACGGTGCTCTCTTCATTACGACGACGGGCGACGAAGCGAGATTGCTTCCAGCGAAGCACTCAGGCTACCGGCGGGCCCTGCCCCCCGACCAATTCGGGGCCCGCGCCAGGGAGCCCCCGGCCCCTCGCCCACCTTGTTGACAACGGTTTCCATATTTGTTGAAAATGGGAGTCATGAACGTACGACGACGCCTCATACCCACGGCAGCGGTGACCGCGGTCACCGCGATCGCCATGGGCGCCCTGTCCGCCTGCTCCTCCGACAGCACCGCCGCGGGCAACACCGGGAAGTTCGACGTCGTCGCCTCCTTCTACCCGATGGCGTTCCTGGCCGAGCAGATCGGCGGCGACCATGTGAACGTCACCAGCCTGACCCAGCCCGGCCAGGAACCGCACGACCTGGAGATCAGCGCCAAGCAGACCGTGCAGCTCGAGAAGACCGACGCGGCGCTCTACCTCAAGGGCCTGCAGCCCAGCGTCGACGAGGCCATCGGCCAGTCCGGGGTGAAGACGAAGATCGACGCGGCCACCCTGACCACCCTGGAGACGCCCGGCGCCGAGGACGCGCACGGCCACGGGGACGAGGGCCACGCCCACGAGGCCGAGGGCGGGCACGAGGGCCACAGCCACGAGACCCTGGGCGGCAAGGACCCCCACGTCTGGCTCGACCCGGTCAAGTACGCCGAGGTCGCCGAGGGCGTCGGCAAGGCCTTCGAGAAGGCCGACCCCGACCACGCCGCCGACTACCGGAAGAACACCGAGACCCTGGTCGGCAGGCTGAACGCGCTGGACACCACGTTCGAGACGGGCCTGAAGGGCCGGAAGACCGACGTCTTCATCACCACCCACGCCTCCTTCGGCTACTTCGCCGAGCGCTACGGCCTGACCGAGGAGGCCATCAACGGCCTCGACCCCGAGTCCGAGCCCAGCGCGGCCCGCGTGAAGGAGCTCGCCGAGACGGCCAAGGCCGACGGCGTGACCACCATCTTCTACGAGACACTGGTGAGCGACGACACCGCGAAGACGGTCGCGGGCGACGCCGGACTGAGGACGGACGTCCTCGACCCGCTCGAGGGCATCACCGACACCTCCCGCGGCGACAACTACTTCGAGGTCATGGAGTCCAACCTGAAGGCCCTGCAGACGGCCCTGGGAACCGCATGACCGGCCCGGACGACCGACCGACCCACCGGAGGGCGGCAGCATGACGCCGAAGACCGAGCCCGCCATATCGACGCCGAAGACCGAGCCCGTCATATCCCTGCGCGGCGTCCACGCCGAGCTGGGATCGCGCCCCGTCCTGCGCGGCGTCGACCTCACCGTGCACCGCGGCGAGGTCGTCGCCCTGCTCGGCGCCAACGGCTCCGGCAAGTCGACGACCGTGCGCAGCGTCATCGGCCAGGTGCCGGCCGGCGCCGGCGAGATCGAGCTGTTCGGCACCCCGCGGCGGCGGTTCCGCGACTGGGCGCGCGTGGGGTACGTCCCGCAGCGCACCACGGCCGCGGGCGGCGTGCCCGCCACGCTGACCGAGGTGGTCGCCTCCGGCCGGCTCTCCCGCACCCGCTTCGGCGTGTTCCGCAAGGCCGACCGCGAGGCCGTACGGCACGCGCTGGACCTCGTCGGCATGGCGGACCGGGCGAAGGACTCCGTGGACGCGCTCTCCGGCGGCCAGCACCAGCGGGTGCTGATCGCCCGCGCGCTCGCCGCCGAACCCGAGCTGCTGATCCTGGACGAGCCGATGGCGGGCGTCGACCTGGCCAGCCAGGAGGTGCTGGCGAAGATACTGCGCCGGCAGGTCGACCGGGGCACCACCGTCCTGCTCGTCCTGCACGAGCTGGGCCCGCTGGAGCCCCTGATCGACCGGGCGGTCGTCCTGCGCGACGGCTGCGTTCTGCACGACGGCCCGCCCCCCAAGGCCGTCGGCCGGCACGCTCCCCCAAGCACTCAGCTTCGTTCGTGCAGGGGGTGCCCCCATCCCGACCACGTACACCCGCACGCACCGGCGGGCGCCGGACCGATCCGCACGGGACTGCTGAGCTGATGGACCTCCTGAACTACGCCTTCATGCAGCGGGCACTGCTGGCGGCCGTCCTGGTCGGCATCACCGCCCCCGCGGTCGGCATCTACCTCGTCCAGCGCCGCCAGGCCCTCATGGGCGACGGCATCGGGCACGTCGCGATGACCGGCGTCGGCCTCGGCTTCCTGCTCTCCTGGTCGCCGGTGTGGATGGCGACCCTGGTCTCCGTCGTCGGCGCCGTCCTGATGGAACTGATCCGCTGGTACGGCAAGGCCCGCGGTGACATCGCCCTCGCGATGCTGTTCTACGGCGGTATGGCGGGCGGCGTGATGTTCATCAACCTCGCCCCGACCGGCTCCAACGCGAGCCTCACCTCGTACCTGTTCGGCTCCCTGTCGACGGTCTCCGAGGCCGACGTGACGGCCATCTCCCTGCTGGCCGCGTTCGTGATGCTGGTCACCATCGGTCTGCGCCGCCAGCTGTTCGCGGTCAGCCAGGACGAGGAGTTCGCGCGGGTCACGGGCCTGCCGGTGCGGTTCCTGAACCTGCTCACCGCGGTCACGGCGGCGGTCACCGTCACCGTCGCGATGCGCGTGGTCGGCCTGCTGCTGGTGAGCGCGCTCATGGTCGTGCCCGTCGCCGCCGCCCAGACGCTCAGCCGCAGCTTCGCCGCCACCTTCGCCATCGCCGTCGCGATCGGCGTGGGCGTGACCATCGGCGGCACGGTCACCTCCTACTACCAGGACGTGCCGCCCGGGGCGACGATCGTGCTGCTGACGATCGCCGCGTTCATCGCGCTGACCGTACTGGCCACCCCACTGGCCCGCCGCCGCGCCCGTGTGCCGGCCGCCGCGCAGCCCGCGCCGGATCTGACCGAGTGCACCGTCCCGACCGGGCGGAAACCGCCCGGTCAGGTCGGCGTCTGACCCCCCTCCGCCCGGCCTGGCACAATGGCCGCGGCAGGGCAGAGGCAGACCTGAGGAGGAAACCGGTGACCACCGCTGGACCGCCCGTGAAGGGCCGCGCCACCAGGCAGCGGGCCGCTGTGGCGGCTGCGCTCCAGGACGTCGACGAGTTCCGCAGTGCGCAGGAGCTGCACGACGTGCTCAAGCACAAGGGCGACTCGGTCGGGCTCACCACGGTCTACCGCACCCTGCAGTCCCTCGCCGACGCGGGCGAGGTCGATGTACTGCGCACTGCCGACGGCGAGTCCGTCTACCGCCGCTGCTCCACCGGCGACCACCACCACCACCTGGTCTGCCGCAGCTGCGGCAAGGCGGTCGAGGTCGAGGGCCCGGCCGTGGAGACCTGGGCGGAGGCCATCGCCGCCGAGCACGGCTACGTCAACGTGGCCCACACCGTGGAGATCTTCGGGACCTGCGCGGAGTGCGCGGCGGCGAGCGGCGACTGAGACCCCGGACACGACGAGGGGCGCGGAGGTG
>NZ_JBHSPC010000059.1:0-2077 GCF_042656345.1 Streptomyces incanus | reverse complement strand
CTCACTGCTCCTGCTTGCCCTCCATGGCGAGCAGTTCCTCGTTCGGGATCGCGCCGCCGAAGCGGCGGTCGCGGGAGGCGAATTCGAGGCACGCGCGCCACAGGTCCCGGCGGTCGAAGTCCGGCCACAGGACGTCCTGGAAGACCATCTCCGCGTAGGCGCTCTGCCACAGCAGGTAGTTGGACGTGCGCTGCTCACCGCTCGGCCGCAGGAACAGGTCCACGTCCGGCATGTCCGGGTAGTACATGTAGTTCTGCAGCGTCTTCTCGTTGACCTTCGCCGGGTCGAGACGCCCCGCCTTCACGTCCTCGGCCAGCGCCTGCGCCGCGTCGGCGATCTCGGCGCGGCCGCCGTAGTTCATGCAGAAGTACAGGGTGAGCCGGTCGTTGTCCTTGGTCTGCTCCTGCGCGATCTGGAGTTCCTTGGCGACCGACTTCCACAGCTTGGGCATCCGCCCCACCCAGCGCACCCGCACACCCAGCTCGTCGAGCTCCTCCCGGGACTTGCGGATGAAGTCGCGGTTGAAGTTCATCAGGAAACGCACCTCGTCCGGCGAGCGCTTCCAGTTCTCGGTGGAGAAGGCGTACAGCGAGATGGCGCCGACGCCCATCTCGATCCCGCCCTGGAGCACGTCCAGCACGCGCTCCGCGCCGACCTTGTGCCCCTCGGTGCGCGGCAGGCCCCGCTCCTTGGCCCAGCGGCCGTTGCCGTCCATCACGATCGCCACGTGCTTGGGGACCAGCTCGCTGGGGAACTTCGGGGGCCGCGCGCCGGAGGGGTGCGGTACCGGCGTCTTGTACTCCCGGCGCTGACGCCCCAGGAACCCGCGTACGGCCATGTGCTTCTCGTCTCCCTCAAGGTGTTCGTTACTTTTCGACATACCGCAGGGAGCGCAGCCCGCGCTCCAGGTGCCAGTGGAGGTACGCGGACACCAGCCCGCTCCCCTCCCGGACGTACCTCGCCTCGGACGCGTCCGCCGTCTCCCAGTCTCCCGTGAGCAGCGCGCCGAGCAGTTCCAGGGCCTGCGGCGAGGGTACGACGCTGCCGGGCACCCGGCAGTCGGCGCAGACGGAGCCGCCGGACGCGACCGAGAAGAACCGGTTCGGTCCGGGCATCCCGCACTTCGCGCAGTCACCGAAGCTGGGGGCGTAGCCGTTGACGGCGAGGGAGCGCAGCAGGAACGCGTCGAGGACGAGATGCGGTGTGTGCTCGCCGCGGGCGAGGGTCCGCAGGGCGCCGACGAGCAGCAGATACTGCTGGACGGCCGGCTCGCCCTCCTGGTCGGTGAACCGCTCTGCGGTCTCCAGCATGGCCGTTCCGGCGGTGTAGCGGGCGTAGTCGGTGACGATCCCGCCGCCGTACGGCGCGATGGTCTCGCTCTGCGTGCACAGCGGGAGGCCGCGCCCGATCAGTTCGCTCCCCTTGGAAAAGAACTGCACGTCCACGTGGGAGAACGGTTCGAGACGCGCGCCGAACTTGGACTTCGTCCGGCGCACGCCCCTCGCCACGGCACGTACGCGCCCGTGACCGCGGGTGAGCAGAGTGATGATCCGGTCCGCTTCACCCAGCTTCTGGGTGCGCAGCACGATGCCGTCGTCGCGGAACAGACTCATGCGCCCATTCTCGCGTACCCGCCGGGCTCCCGCGGCACCCCCCGGGGGGCCGGGCCGGCGGGCCCCCGCGTCACGGCAGCTCCCCCCGGCTGCGGGCGTTGGCGTACGCGGTCGCCGCGCGCAGCCGCTCGGCGGGCGTCGCCTGCCGCACCTCGACCGGCTCGGCGTCCCACTCCCGGCCGCCGCCGTACGGTCTCAGCTGGATGTAGGGCCCCTCATGTCCCATCACGATGCCGACTCTCTCGGTCCGGGTGTCCACGACGTACACACCGACCGGCGGCTTCATCGCGCTGCCACGGCCATCACGGCCGCGAGCCGCCGTGCGGTCTCCACGGAACACCGCCCCAGGTCGACGAGCGGACAGGGCGCCTCCCGCGCAAGACTCACCGGGTCCAGCCCCAGTGACGGCCACGGCAGCTGTAGTTCGTGACTCGTGAGGTTCCTGTCATGCGATGGCCACTGCC
>NZ_JBHSPC010000058.1:0-1861 GCF_042656345.1 Streptomyces incanus | reverse complement strand
TCGACACAGCAGTCCAGCCACGATCAGACTCGCCTCTACCGCTTAACTGAACGGCATTGGGGCTAGAGATGCCTCCCAGACGTCTTTTGGCGTACCAGAATCGAAGAACAAGAAGTAGACGGCGACAGTCGTCATTGCTGCGACCATTGCGCTGGATGTCGAGAAGATGACCCTGTTCCTGTAGCGCATTCTGCATTCCTCAACGGTGTATGCTTGACGTGGGTGATTGGTTGCTTTTGGTATAAATTACGCGATCGAGGAGGTGCTGAGGGTTCCTTCTTGAGTTCTTTTTCGATCCCGTAATTGCAGGAAAGTCACCAGGGGCGCCGCACGAATCGTACGGCACCCCTGGTTATCATTGAAAGCCCCCTAAGGGCTGTCCCGTAAGTGCTGTTCATCTCCAACGGGAGACAGCCCGCGGCGGTCAGCAGAAGATGAGCTCGACTTCCTTCTCCAAGCAGTACTTCATGACGCTGACCAGTTGGCGCACGTCGTCGATGCGTCGCTCAAGGACGTGGTCCCCGCCCTCGTGTTGCCGCTGGTCGGTGATTGCTTCCAGCCTGGGCAGCATGGCCGCGCATTGAGCGGGCGCGAGAGAGCCCTCGTCGTCTGGATGGTCGAGGAGCGGTGCCAGCGTGGTGGAGACGCTGCTCCACATGTGCTCGCCACCGAATCCGTTCATCTCCGCAAGGGCGAACCCCTCTGCCTGAGCCAGCCACTCCCTGAACATGTGGAAGCCGGTGTAGGACCAGGAGACGTCTGGGCTGGTCACGTCGTCGTCTCCGGGGGAGAGCATGAGCCCCATCCTGTTCCTCCTTGCTTGCCCGGGGCCCAGGATCAGTCGCGGGGAGACGTCTCGGCAACTGAAATGATCTGTCGTATGGCTGGTGTGATCACGGCGTCGGAGTCCTCGTGGACAGCCCCGTTCACCGGGCTGAGCCCGCGCGCCTTTGCCAAGCTGGTGACGGTTCTGCGGTGCGAGGGTGCGGACGCGGTCCGCAGGGGCCGGCCGTGGAGCCTGCCGTTGGAGGACCGGGCCCTGCTGATCGCGACCTACTGGCGCACGAACCTGACCATGCGCCAACTGGCGCCGCTCTTCGGGGTTTCCAAGTCGGCGGCGGACCGGATCATCGATCACCTCGGGCCGATGCTCGCCCTCCAGCCCCGCAAGCGGTTCGCGAAGGACACCGTACTGATCGTCGACGGCACCCTGGTGCCCACCCGGGCTCGCGCGGTCGCCGAGCAGTCGAAGAACTACCGGTACTCCACCAACCACCAGGTCGTCATCGACGCCGACACCCGCCTCTTCGTGGCAGTCGGCCGGCCCCTGCCCGGCAACCGAAATGACTGCAAGGCATGGGAGGGGTCCGGCGCGAAGGCCGCCGTCGGCACGACCATGACCATCGCCGACGGCGGCTATCCGGGCACTGGGCTCGTGATGCCCCACCGGCGCCGCAAAGGCGGGGAGCTGCCCGACTGGAAGCAGGCCCACAACAAATCCCACAAACAGGTCCGCGCCGAGGCCTTCCACCTCATCGAGACCTTCTACAACCGCCGCCGCCTGCGCAAACACAAAATCTTCGGCTACCTCTCCCCGGCCGAGACCAGGCAGCGGCATCAACACACCCTCGCGGCATAACCAATCGAGCATCCAAGATCACGGGGAAACTTCCCCCGAACGTGCCGTCTGGATCCGGGCATCACCGGCAGCCCGCTCCTACCGGGAACTCGAAGTCATCCTGAGAACCCGGCCGTCCACTGAACACGAGCTTCGCAGGCGAGCGGGCGACGACATCCAGGGCGGTTGCAAGTTCCGGGGTCGTGCGGCTGGTCGGGTTGTGACCGGTTGGGGCGCATAGCA
>NZ_JBHSPC010000057.1:55616-97124 GCF_042656345.1 Streptomyces incanus | reverse complement strand
CCGCAGCCATGTTTTCACGCCAGCAAGGCGTACCCGAAGGGAACAGGGAGACTGACCTGAGAAAAGACGTATCCGACGCTGAACGCCGGGAGGCGTACGGCCGTACTACCCGGCATCCCCGGCGGCGATCAGCCGGGGAGCAGACGCGCCGCACCTGGAGGGTCGTCCGTTGTTCAGCATCACCGTTCGCGATCACATCATGATCGCCCACAGCTTCCACGGCGAGGTCTTCGGACCGGCCCAACGCCTGCACGGGGCCACGTTCCTCGTGGACGCCACGTTCCGGCGCGAACAGTTGGACGAGGACAACATCGTCGTCGACATCGGCCTGGCCACACAGGAACTCGGGGCCCTGGTCGGCGAGCTGAACTACCGCAACCTCGACAACGAACCGGACTTCGCGGGGATCAACACCTCCACGGAGTACCTGGCCAAGGTCATCGCGGACCGGCTCGCCGAGCGCATCCACAAGGGTGCGCTGGGCGAGGGCGCCAAGGGCATCGCGGGGCTCACGGTCACCCTGCACGAGTCGCACATCGCCTGGGCGAGTTACGAGCGTGCGCTGTGACCGACACGACGATCCACGTGACCGGCAAGGCCATGGACAAAGCCACCGCCAACGCCTTCGACCGGGCCCGCCTGGACTACGTACCCCAGCAATCCGCCGCCCAGGCCTCCGCTCGATGGAACGGCGGGATCATTCCCATGTCCCTGCGCCGTGTGCACTTCCTGATGCCGGGTGGCGTCGACGACCCGTCGGTGCCGAGCGGCGGCAACGCGTACGACCGGCGCGTGTGCCTGGACCTGCCCGGATTCGGCTGGCAGGTGGAGCGGCACGCCGTGGCCGGCGACTGGCCCCGCCCGGACGCCACCGCCCGCGCCGCACTCGCCCGCACCCTGCGCGAACTGCCGGACGGCACCGTCGTCATGCTGGACGGACTGGTCGCCTGCGGGGTCCCCGAGATCGTCGTCCCGGAGGCGCAGCGGCTGCGCATGGCCGTCCTCGTCCACCTTCCGCTCGGCGACGAGACCGGGCTCGCCCCGGCCCTCGCCGCCGACCTGGACGCCCGCGAGCGTACGGTGCTGCGCGCGGTGCCCGCCGTGATCGCCACCAGCGACTGGGCGGTACGCCGCCTGGTCTCCCACCACGGACTCGCGCCCGACCGCGTCCACGTCGCCGCCCCCGGCGCCGACATCGCACCCCTCGCCTCCGGCACCGACGGCGTCTCCCGCCTCCTCTGCGTCGCCGCCATCACCCCGCGCAAGGGGCAGCACCGGCTGGTGGAGGCACTGGCCGCGGTGTCCGACCTGCCGTGGAGCTGCGCCCTGGTCGGCGGGCTCGCCCACGACCCCGAGTACGTCACCCATCTGCGGTACCTGATCGGCAAGCACGGTCTTGAGGACCGGCTCGAACTGACGGGGCCGAAGGCCGGAGCCGAACTCGACGCCAGTTACGCCGCCGCCGACCTGATGGTCCTCACCTCGTACGCCGAGACGTACGGCATGGCGGTCACCGAGGCGCTGGCCCGCGGCATCCCGGTCCTGGCCACCGACGTCGGCGGCCTGCCCGAGGCGGTCGGCCGCGCCCCCGACGGCGGGGTGCCCGGCATCCTCGTCCCGCCGGAGAACCCCGCCGCCATCGCCGTCGAACTGCGCGGCTGGTTCGGTGAGGCGGACGTCCGCCGCCGGCTGAAGGCGGCCGCGCGCGGCCGGCGTGCCGCGCTCGGTGGCTGGGCGAGCACCGCACAGAGCCTGGCGACGGTACTGCGCCGGCTTCCTACCGAACCCCGGAGGGCCGCATGACCAACCAGGCGACGACACAGCAGGCCGGCGGCGGCACGGACATCGGCACGAGTGCGGCTACGGCTATGGCTACGGACACAGGCCCCGGCACCGGCACCGGCACGCCGGGCGGTGCGATCCCGGCCCAGCCCGGTCCCCAGGACGACGAGGCCGCGCATTCCGTCATCCCCGGCGCCGGTCCCGCACTCCGTCCCGGTGAGCGGGCCACGCTCCGGCTGCGGGGCAACGACACCGGTTCCGAGGCCGACGAACCCGCCCGCTACGCGCCCGAATGGCTCCAGCTGCGCGAGCCCGCCGACGCCTTCGCACGGGCCCACGATCTGCTCGACCCGCTGCGCATCCGGCTCGCCAACCTGCCGAAACGGGCCGACGGTTTCATCATCCACGACATCGGCTGCGGCACCGGCTCGATGGGCCGCTGGCTCGCGCCCCGCCTGGACGGCGCCCAGCACTGGATCCTGCACGACCGGGACCCCTACCTCCTGCACTTCGCCGCCGTCGCCTCCCCGCGGTCCGCCGCCGACGGCAGCCGCGTCAGCGTGGAGACCCGGCGCGGTGACGTCGCCCGGCTCACCCCGGACGCCCTGTCCGGGGCCTCCCTGGTGACGGCGTCCGCACTCCTCGACGTCCTCACCCGCGAGGACGTCGACGCCCTCGCCGCCGCCTGTGCCGGAGCCGGCTGCCCGGCGCTGCTGACGCTGTCGGTGGCCGGACGCGTCGAGCTGACCGCGCCGCACCCGCTGGACCAGGAGATCACCGAGGCGTTCAACGCCCACCAGAAGCGGGGCGGACTGCTCGGCCCGGACGCGGCCACCGCGGCCGCGGAGGCCTTCTCCGAACACGGGGCGACCGTACGGCTCGCCCCGAGCCCCTGGCGGCTCGGCCCCGAGCATGCCGAGCTGACCGCACAGTGGCTGCGGGGCTGGGTCGGCGCGGCGGTGGAGGAACGCCCCGAACTGGCCGAGCCCGCGGGCCGTTACCTGACCGAGCGCCTGGAGGCCTGTGCCGCGGGCGATCTGCGGGTCGTCGTCCACCACAGCGACCTGCTAGCCCTGTGCCGGCCGGTGGGTGGCGCGGCGTGACTGCCAGGGCGGTGGAGTCTTTGGTACCGGGCATGCAGGTTCCGGAGACAGCGGCCTCGGGGACGGGAACGGGGAGGCGGACGGGGACGGGGACGGAGACATCCACGCCGGACCCCGTACGCACCGGCGCCGGTGTCGGCGCCGGCCCCCGCGCCTTCCTCGCCCGGCTCAACACCCCCGCCGTACGCACCCGTCTGGGCACCCTCGCCGGCGTCGTCATCCTCGCCGTGCTGCTGTGGCGCCTGGGCACCGGTGTCTTCGTCGACGGGCTGCGCCGGATCGACGGGCCGTCCCTGCTGGCGGCGCTCGGGATCGGGCTGGTGACCACGGTGTTCAGTGCCTGGCGCTGGGCGCTGGTGGCCCGCGGCCTGCGCATCCGGCTGCCGCTCGGCCCGGCGGTCGCCGACTACTACCGCGCCCTGTTCCTGAACGCGGCCCTGCCCGGTGGTGTCCTCGGTGACGTCCACCGCGCGGTGCGGCACGGGCAGAGCACCGGTGACCTGGGCCGCGGGGTGCGGTCCGTCGTCCTGGAGCGGATGGCCGGACAGTTCGCGCTGTTCGCCGCCGGGGCCGTGATGCTGCTGACCCTGCCGTCCCCGGTCCGGGACGACCTCCGGCAGGCGGCACCGCCGGCGGGTCTCGCCGTGCTGGGCGCCTGCGCCGTCGTCCTCGCCCTGCGCATGAACCGGTCGACGCCGTCCCGCCGTGGCCGGGCACTGCGGTCGGCGCTCGCCGAGGCACGCGAAGGGCTGCTGTCCCGGCGCAACGGACCGGGTGTCCTCGTCTCCTCCGCCGTCGTCCTCGCCGGATACCTGGCGATGTTCGTCCTCGCCGCCCGCGTCGCCGGAGTCGATGCGGCGGTGACCGAGCTGCTGCCACTGGCCGTGCTGGCGCTGCTCGCCATGTCGCTGCCGCTGAACGTCGGCGGCTGGGGACCCCGCGAGGGCGTCGCCGCCTGGGCGTTCGGCGCCGCGGGACTGGGCGCGGGCCGGGGCCTGACCGTCGCCGTGGTCTACGGAGTGCTCAGCCTCGCGGCGAGCCTGCCCGGCGTGATCGTGCTCGTCGCCCGCTGGTACGCCGGCCTGCGCGCCGGACGCCGGACGGCCGCCACCACGGCCCCGGCAGCACCCGCACCCGTCTCCCACGCCCAGGACGCCCCCGACCACGCGCCGCTCGCCCCGGACTACGCGCCACCGCCGCCACCGGAGGTGAGCATCGAGAAATACGCGCCGAAGGAATCCACAAGGCTCACCAGAAGTTCCCTGCCCTTTTCCGCGGAACCCAGCGAAGGGCGGCCGATGACACCGGAATCGGTGTAGGCGGACATTCCCAGCGTGAGCAACTGGCGCCGTTCGTCGGCGACATGATCGGAGGTCTCATAACCGGGTCGGAGCAATTCGGGATGAGTGTGCAGAAGGATGGAGGTCTCGATTTCCCCCGCGTGCATGTCGGTGAGCAGTGAGGTTGCCACGCCGGCGTGCCGGAGCGCGGTCTCCCAGTCCTCCGGGGCGGGGAACAGCGCCATGCGCTCGCCGCGGGCGGAGGATTCCTGAACGACGTTGCCGAGTACGTAGTTTCCGCCGTGTCCGTTGACCACCACCAGGGTGTCCACGCCGGACCGGCGCAGCGAGTCGGCGATGTCCCGTACCACCGCGTGAAGGGTCACGGAGGAGATGGAGACGGTCCCCGGCCAGGCCGCATGCTCGTGCGAGCAGCCGATCGTCACCGGAGGCAGGAGATGCACCGGGTACGCGTCGGCGATCTCCCGCGCGACGGCACACGCCACCAGCGTGTCGGTCGCCAGCGGCAGGAACGGGCCGTGCTGCTCGAAACTGCCGACGGGAAGGACCGCGATCTGCCGTGAGACGTCGGCGCCCCGCTTCCGTACATCTTCTGTAGTATCCGCCGGCAACAGACCGTGGACCGGGCCGTATGCCGCCGACCGCTTTGGTGAACCACTCATATCCTCACGGCCTTTCGTCTCTGCTTAGGAACTCGAGAATCATGACAGAAAACATAGGCGTACTCGGCAAGAAGCCCTCGCAGCGGACCGGCGTGGAACGCGTCGTGAATGCGCCGTTGCCCACCGTGTACGGAAAGTTCCAGGCAGTCGGCTACCTGGACCACGACCGCGGTGACGAACAAGTCGCCCTGGTCTACGGAGACATCGGCACGGACCAGGTCCTCACCCGGCTGCACTCGGAATGCCTGACCGGGGACGCGTTCGGCTCCCAGCACTGCGAGTGCGGCGACCAGCTCGCCTCCGCGCTGCGCGCCGTCGCCGCCGAAGGAGCGGGCGTCGTCGTCTACTTGAGAGGGCACGAGGGCCGCGGCATCGGCCTGCTGGCAAAGCTGCGCGCGATGGCCCTGCAGGCGGAGGGCCTGGACACGGTCGAGGCGAACCTCGCCCTCGGCCTGCCGGTGGATGCCCGCGACTACGGCGTCGCCGCCGGCATCCTCCAGGACCTGGGCGTGGAGTCGGTCCGGCTGATGTCCAACAACCCCCGCAAACGCGACGCGTTGCAGCGGCACGGTATCCAGGTCACCGAACAGGTACCGCTGTTGATCCCGCCGTGCGAGAGCAACATCACGTACCTGCGCACCAAGCGGGAGCGCCTCGACCACAACCTGCCCCATCTCGACGCGGTGGCGCACTGGTCCTGACGGCGCCCCCGGCCGGACAGCAGCGGGTTCAGCCGGTCACGGCCTCGTGCACGAGCCGCTTGAGGTCCCGGAAGGCCGTGTGGGAGGACCTGGGCCGCACCTGCGTGTAGAACTGCACGGTCAGGTCGCGGCCCGGGTCGACCCAGAACGCCGTGGTGGCGACCCCCGTCCAGCCGTACGTGCCGAGGCCGGACGGGGCCTGCGTACGGGACGGGGTGACGACGACGGAGACGCCGAGGCCGAAGCCGACCCCCTCGTTGCCGGGCCCGTCGTGGGCCGGACGGCTGCCGAAGGCGCGCAGATCGGCGCCGCCGGGAAGCTGGTTGCGGGTCATCAGGTCCACGGTCTGCGGAGCGAGCAGTCGGACCCCGTCCAACTCGCCTCGTCGCCGCAGGAGTTCCATGAAGCGGTGCATGTCGTGGGCCGAGGCCACCAGGCCACCGCTGCCGGACAGGAACCGGGGCCGGCTGTGCAGCGGCAGCCCGGCGACGGGCTCGAGGCCGTAGCCGGCACCGTCGCCGGAGCCGTCCGTCTCCCCGTACAACTCCGCGAGTCGCCCGGCCTGTTCGCCGGTGACGTGGAACCCGGCGTCCGTCATCCCCAGCGGGCCGAGGATCCGCTCGGCGAAGAAGACGTCGAGCGGCTGCCCGGAGACCACCTCGATGATCCGCCCCAGCACATTGGAGGAGACCGAGTAGTTCCACTGCGTCCCCGGGTCGAACTGCAGCGGCAGCCGCGCGTACACGTCGACCGTCCCGGCGAGGTCCGTTCCCGGCGCCACGGACGACTCCAGCCCGGCCTCGCGGTACAGGCCGTCCACGGGATGGGCGTGGTAGAAGGCGAACGTCAGCCCGGCCGTGTGGGTCATCAGATGCCGTACGAGCAGGGGGCCCGCGGCAGGACGCGTCCGTATCCCGTCGCCGGAGCCGCTCTCGTACACGCGGGGCTCGGCGAACGCCGGCAGGTGGCGGCCGACCGGGTCGTCCAGGGACAGCCGGCCCTCCTCCACGAGGATCAGCGCGGCCACGGCCGTCACCGGTTTGGTCATCGAGTAGATCCGCCACAGTGTGTCGCTCTCCACCGAAAGCCCGGCCGCGACGTCCCGTCGCCCGTACGCCGTGAGGTGGGCGATCCGCCCGCCCCGCGCGACGGACACCAGGAATCCGGGCAGCCGCCCCTCGTCGACCTCGTGCGCGAAGTGCCGGTCCAGCCGGCGCAGCGCCTTCGGGTCCAGACCGGTCTCCTCCGGGTCGGCCTCTTGCCGCAGCAGCCCCATGGCACTCCTTCGATCATGCTCACAAACCGATTGCGGCATACCCCGCCCGGACCATGTCGGACCTCGCCGGAGCACGGGAACACACCAGCGAACCCCGCCGGGAACACCCGACCCCATGTGTCCCGTTGAGCCGGGTATGACACAGGACACACAGCGGGCCCTGCTGGAGCTGATCGGTGACGAGAACGGCGGAGTGCTCGTCACCCTGAAGCAGGACGGACGGCCCCAGCTGTCGAACGTCAATCACGCCTACTACCCCGACGAGCGGTTGATCCGCGTCTCGATCACGGACGACCGCGCCAAGACCCGCAACCTGCGGCGCGACCCCCGGGCCTCCTACCACGTGACGACCTCCGACCGGTGGGCGTACACGGTCGCCGAGGGCACCGCCGAGCTGTCGCCCGTCGCCGCCGACCCGCACGACGAGACGGTGGAGGAACTCATCCGGCTCTACCGCGACGTCAACGGCGAACACCCCGACTGGGACGACTACCGCGCCGCCATGATCCGCGACGGCCGCCTCGTGCTGCGGCTGCGGGTGGAACGGGCGTACGGGATTCCGCGGCGCGGCGAGTCGTAGGCCCCCGGGCCCCGCCGGACGGCCGATGCCGACGCGAGACCCCCGGAGCCGGGGTACGGCTCCGGGGGCCGAAGCCGGCGGGTCGGGCCGTCACTTCCGGTGGGTCAGGTCGTCACTTTCTCCGGCCGGGCCACGCCGCCGTCGGCCGTGCGTTCGCCGAGCAGTTCGGTCGGAACGCGGTGCGTCTCCCGGGCGGAGAGCGCCGCGACCACCGGCGGCACGCACAGGGCGGCCGTGAACAGCGCCACCGCCATCCAGTCGTCGCCGTCCGGGCCGGCGATCTGCGCGGCGAAGGTGACCGCGAACCCGGCCACCGCGAACCCGATCTGGGTGCCGATCGCCACGCCCGAGAGCCGCACCCGGGTCGGGAACATCTCGCCGTAGAAGGAGGGCCACACACCGTTCGCCGCGCTGTAGACGACACCGAAGGTGATGATGCCCAGGAGCATCGTCAGCGCGAAGTTGCCGGTGGAGATGGCCCACAGGTAGACGAACATCGCCACCGCGCTGCCCGCGGCGCCGACCAGGTAGACCGGCCGGCGGCCGATCCGGTCGGAGAGCGTGGCCCACAGCGGGATCGCGGCGAGCGCGGCGACGTTCGCCAGCGCGGCCACCCACAGCATCGACGTACGGGACATGCCGACCGAGTCACTGGTCGAGTACGCCAGCGCCCACACCGTGAAGATCGTGCTGACCGAGGCGACCAGCGCACCCGCGATCACCCGTAGGACGTCCGCCCAGTGCTCGCGCAGCAGCACCACCAGCGGCAGCTTCACGACACCCTCGGTCGCGGTCTGCTGCTCGAAGGCCGGCGTCTCGTCGAGCTTGCGGCGGATCACGTACCCGACGACGGCGACCGCGACGCTCATCCAGAACGGCACCCGCCAGCCCCACGAGAGCAACTGCTCCTCGGGCATCGAGGCCACCGGGATGAAGACCAGCGTGGCAAGCAGCTGACCGCCCTGCGTGCCGCTCAGGGTGAAACTGGTGAAGAAGCCGCGCCGGTGGGGCGGCGCGTGTTCCAGGGTCATCGAGTTCGCGCTGGCCTGCTCACCCGCCGCCGAGATGCCCTGCAGGATGCGGCACAGCACCAGCAGGACCGGCGCGAGGGTGCCGACCTGGTCACGGGTGGGCAGGCAGCCGATGAGGAACGTCGACAGGCCCATCAGCATCAGGGTGAAGACCATGATCTTCTTCCGGCCGACCCGGTCCCCGTAGTGGCCCAGGAACAGCGCGCCGACGGGCCGGGCCGCGTACGCGACACCGAACGTCGCCAGTGACAGCAGGGTGGCGGTGGCCGGGTCGGAGTCGTCGAAGAAGACCTCCGGGAAGATCAGCGCCGCCGCGCTGCCGTAGATGAAGAAGTCGTAGTACTCCAGGGCACTGCCGATCCAGGCGGCGGTCGCCGCCTTCTTCGGCTGCCCGGGCGGCTGTCCGGGCGGAGAGGAGTCACGGGGCGGGTTGGGGACGGACACGGCGGGCTCCTTCGGGGGACTCCGCGACAGTACGCGGAGGACGAGCGGAGGGGAGGCGCCGCAGTGCTAATTAACCCACTGGGTAGTTAGTCGCGGCTGGATACGGATGCTGCGCCCGACCGTCCGCGGTGTCAAGGGGTGGCGTCGTACGGACTTGGCCCGGGGCCCGCCGGAGCGGGCGCCGACACGCGCCGTGCGCAGGTCAGTCCGTCGCCCGCTCCGCCGTCAGGTACGCGATCACCATGTCGCCCAGCATCGCCCGGTAGTGTTCGCGTCGGTCCGCGTCGACCAGGTCGCGGCCGAACAGCGCGCCGAAGGTGTGCCGGTTGGACACCCGGAAGAAGCAGAACGCGCTGATCATCGCGTGCAGGTCGACGGCGTCCACATCGGCCGTGAACAGGCCCGACCTCTGTCCGGCGGCCAGGATCCGGCGGATCACGTCGAGCGCGGGCGAGCCCATCCGGCCGAGCTTCTCGGAGGCTGCGATGTGCTGTGCGTCGTGGATGTTCTCGATGCTCACCAGGCGGATGAAGTCCGGATGCTGCTCATGGTGGTCGAAGGTCACCTCGGCGAGGCGCCGAATGGCCGCCACCGGGTCCAGGTGATCGACGTCCAGCTCCTGTTCGGCCTCCCGGATCACGCCGTACGCGCGCTCCAGCACGGCCGTGAACAGCCGCTCCTTGCCGCCGAAGTAGTAGTAGATCATCCGCTTGGTGGTGCGGGTGCGGGCGGCGATCTCGTCGACGCGGGCACCGTCGTAGCCGGCCCGTGCGAACTCCCGGGTCGCCACGTCGAGGATCTCGGCCCTGGTGCGGGCGGCGTCACGGACACGCTCGCGCTCGCCGGGCCGTGCCGGTTCTTCGGCGCTGGTCATGGGTTCCTTCGGGTGAGAGGGCAGTGCCGGTGATTGTAGAAGGGGGCCGTTGCCGACCCGTCGGGTCTTCCGTGCCGTCCGACCGGCTGATATAGCTAACGTACTGGTTCGTACATTCGTGAGCCGTTCTCTGGAGGCGTCGGTGCTCAAGGACTCGTATCTCGTCGGGCTGATCGGCTCCGGCATCGGCCCGTCGCTCAGCCCCGCGCTGCACGAGCGGGAGGCCGACCGGCAGGGCCTGCGCTGTCTGTACCGGCTCCTCGACCTGGACACGATCGGCGTACCGCCCGAGGGTGTGGGCGAGCTGCTGAGCGCGGCCCGGCTGCTCGGATTCGACGGGCTCAACATCACCCATCCGTGCAAGCGGCACGTCGTCGAGCACCTGGACGCGCTCGATCCGCAGGCCGAGGCGCTCGGCGCGGTCAACACCGTCCTCTTCGAGGACGGCCGGGCCGTCGGCCACAACACGGACGTCACCGGCTTCGCCGCCTCCTTCGCCCGCGGCCTGCCCGACGTGCCGCTGGAGCGCGTGGTGCAGCTCGGCGCGGGCGGCGCCGGCGCCGCCGTCGCGCACGCCGTCCTCACCCTCGGCGCCGGACGGGTCACCGTGGTCGACGCCCTGCCGGAACGGGCCGACGAACTCGCCGGCTCCCTGAACCGCACCTTCGGTGCCGACCGCGCCACGGCCGCACCGCCGGCCCTGCTGCCCGAGCTCCTCGCCCAGGCCGACGGCAGCGGCGGCCTGGTGCACGCGACCCCCACCGGCATGGCCGCCCACCCGGGCCTGCCCCTGCCCGCGAAGCTGCTGCACCCCGGACTGTGGGTCGCCGAGGTCGTCTACCGGCCGCTCGAGACGGACCTGCTGCGTGCCGCCCGTGCCGCGGGCTGCGCCACTCTCGACGGCGGCGGCATGGCCGCCTTCCAGGCCGCCGACGCGTTCCGCCTGTTCACCGGCCGGGAACCCGACCGCGCCCGCATGCTCGCCCATCTCACCGACCTCACCGGCCCGGTGCCCGCCCCCAAGTAGCCCTCAGCGGACCTTCACGAGCCTCGTGAACCGCAGGTACTCCACGGAACGTCACGGAAGCAGAGGTACCGACGTGCGTACGTCCATCGCCACCGTCTCCCTCAGCGGCACCCTCACCGAGAAGCTCACGGCCGCCGCCCGCGCAGGCTTCGACGGCGTGGAGATCTTCGAGAACGATCTGCTCGCCAGCCCGCTCACCCCGCGGGAGATCCGCGCCCGCTGCGCCGACCTGGGACTCACCGTCGACCTCTATCAACCGATGCGGGACGTCGAGGCGGTGCCCGCCGAGCTGTTCGCCCGCAATCTGCGGCGCGCCCGGCACAAGTTCGGGCTGATGCGTGAACTCGGCGCCGACACCGTGCTCGTCTGCTCCAGCGTCGACCCCGAGGCGGTCGACGACGACGCCCTCGCCGCCGCGCACCTGCGCGAACTCGCAGACCTGGCCCAGAACTTCGGCATCCGCGTCGCCTACGAGGCGCTGGCCTGGGGGCGGCACGTCAGTACGTACGACCACGCCTGGCGCATTGTCGAGGCGGCAGGGCATCCGGCGCTCGGCACCTGTCTGGACAGCTTCCACATCCTCTCCCGGGGCTCCGACCCGAAGGGCATCGAGGACATCCCCGGCGAGAAGATCTTCTTCCTCCAGCTGGCCGATGCCCCGCTGCCCGCGATGGACGTGCTCCAGTGGAGCCGCCATCACCGCTGCTTCCCCGGACAGGGCGGCCTCGACGTCGCCGGTCTCGTCCGGCACGTACTGCGCACCGGCTACGCGGGGCCCCTGTCCCTCGAGGTGTTCAACGACGTGTTCCGGCAGGCCGAGGCGGCCCCGACCGCCGTAGACGCCCGCCGCTCCCTGCTCGCGCTGCAGGAGGAGGTGAGCGGGGCGGAGGGGAAGCGGCCGTCCGCCCCGCTCACGGCCACCCCGGTCCTCCCGGCCCCCGTCGTTCCCACCGGCTTCGCCTTCGCCGAACTCGTCGCCGCCGACGCCGAACCCCTCACCGGGCTGCTTGCCGCCCTGGGCTTCGCCCGTACCGCCCGCCACCGCAGCAAGCCCGTCGACCTCTGGCAGCAGGGCGAGGCCCGGATCCTCGTCAACACGGGAGCCGTCGTACGCCGCGACGGGGCCCAACTCGCCGCCGTGGGTCTGGAGTCACCCGACCCCGGCGGGGCCGCCGGCCGCGCGGAGGCCCTGCTGGCGCCCGTGCTGCCCCGCCGCCGCGCCCCCGAGGACGCCCCGCTGGACGCGGTCGCCGCCCCCGACGGCACCGAACTCTTCTTCTGCGACACCCGGCGCGACGCCCGACACACCGACTGGCGGGCCGACTTCGAGGACGTCGGACAGGCCCCGGCCGTTCCCGGTGTCCGCCGCATCGACCATCTCGCGCTCACCCAGCCCTGGCACCACTTCGACGAGGCGGCCCTCTTCCACCGCAGCGTGCTCGGACTGAAGGCCGAGGAGAGTGTCGACGTCGCCGATCCCTACGGCCTGCAGCGCAGCCGCGCGCTCAGCAACGCCGACGGCACCGTACGGATCGTCCTCACCGTCGGCGCCGCGCCCACCGACGACACCGTGCACGCCCAGCACATCGCGTTCGCCACCGACGACGTGGTCGCCGCCGCCCGCAGACTCCGCGACGCGGGCGCCCCGTTGCTGCCGATCCCGGCCAACTACTACGACGACCTCGCGGCCCGCTACGAGTTCACCGACGGCGAGCTGGAGACCTACCGCGAACTGGGCATCCTCTACGACCGCGACGAGCACGGGGGCAACCTGCGGCACTGCTACACCCGCACCGTCGGCCGGGTGTTCTTCGAACTCATCCAGCGTGACGGCGGCCACCGCGGCTACGGCGCCCGCAACGCGCCGGTACGGCTGGCCGCCCAGCACGCCGTACGGACCGCGAGCGCCCTTGGCGGCGGCTGAGGTGCCGAGAGCCGGCCCCGCAGTGCCGAGTCGTCGCTCAAGGCCGGATGTTCCACTCCGCGACCACCGGACTGCCGTGCTCCAGTGACAGCCGGCTCAGCGTGCCCGTCTCCAGCCGGAACAGCCGTCCGTCCGCGGGCGGCAGGCCCAGTCGGCGTGCCGTCAGGACCCGCAGCAGATGGCCGTGCGCCACCAGCAGCACATCGCCCGTGCCGAGCGCCCCGGCCACCGCGGACAGCACCCGGTCGGCTCGCTCGCCGACCTGGCCGGGGGACTCGCCGGGGAACTCGGGCCCGGCCGGTACCCCGTCGGTCCACAGGTCCCAGTCGGGCCGGGTGCGGCGGATGTCGGCGGTGGTGACGCCCTCATAGCCGCCGTAGTCCCACTCCCGCAGGTCCGGCTCAGTCAACGCCCTCGACAGACCGGCCAGTTCGGCGGTACGCCGGGCGCGAACCAGCGGGCTGGTGAGGACGAGGGCCAAGGAGCGGTCCGCGACCAGAGGGGCCAGGGCCCTCGCCTGTGCCTCACCGTCCTCGGTCAGGGGCAGGTCGGTATGGCCGGTGTGCCGCCCCGACCTGCTCCACTCCGTCTCACCGTGCCGGGCGAGCAGCAGATCGCCCACGGCCGCTACGCCTCGTCCGGGTTTCCCGGGCTCCCCGGGCTTCCCGGGCCCGCCGGGCTTTTCCGGTCGGGCCGGTCCGCGGACGTGACCGCGTGCCCGCCGAACTGGTTGCGCAGTGCCGCGACCATCTTCATCTGCGGCGAGTCCTCCTGCCGGGAGGAGAACCGGGCGAACAGCGAGGCGGTGATCGCGGGCAGCGGCACCGCGTTGTCGATGGCCGCCTCCACGGTCCAGCGGCCCTCGCCCGAATCGTCGGCGTACCCGCGCAGCTTCTCCAGGTGGGCGTCGTCGTCGAGGGCGTTGACCGCGAGGTCGAGCAGCCAGGAGCGGATGACCGTGCCGTTCTGCCAGGAGCGGTACACCTCGCGGACGTTGTCCACCGAGTCGACCTTCTCCAGCAGCTCCCAGCCCTCGGCGTAGGCCTGCATCATCGCGTACTCGATGCCGTTGTGGACCATCTTCGCGAAGTGCCCGGCACCGACCCGGCCCGCGTGGACATAGCCGTACGGGCCGTCCGGCTTCAGCGCGTCGAAGATCGGCTTCAGGCGCTCCACGTGTTCCTCCTCGCCGCCGACCATGAGGGCGTAGCCGTTCTCCAGCCCCCACACACCGCCCGAGACACCCGCGTCGACGAAGCCGATGTCCCGGACGCCCAGCTCCTTGGCGTGTTTCTCGTCGTCCTTCCAGTGGGAGTTGCCGCCGTCGACGACGGTGTCACCGGGCTTGAGCAGGCTTCCCAGCTGGTCGATGACGTGCTGGGTGACCGCCCCGGCCGGGACCATCACCCATACCGCGCGCGGCCCGTCGAGCCGGTCGACCACGTCGGACAGATGGCCGACGTCGGAGAGGTCGGGATTGGTGTCGTAGCCGACGACGGTGTGCCCGGCGGCACGGATGCGCTCGCGCATGTTGCCGCCCATCTTGCCGAGACCAACAAGACCGATCTGCATGTCAGTTCACTTCCCGATGTCGTGGTGGGCGGCCCACCGGGGCGGCGGGTCGGTGCGGACGTGTCACACATGTCAGGCGCGGGCGGGGGGAGTCTCAGGCAGGGGCGGGGGCCTCCTCCGCGGTCCCGCCGCGCAGGGCAACGGCGTACATCTCGTCCGCGTCGAGCCGCCGGAGCTCCTCGGCGATCAGCTCGGACATGGGGCGGATCTTCAGTGCGAGTCGCCGCGAGGGCTGCCCCGGCAACGACAGCGTCGCCATCGGGCCCTCCGGACGGTCGATGGCGATCTCGCCGTCCACCGTGCCCAGCCGTACCCCCGTGACCACCGGGCCGGCCGTCAGCACCCGCTCGACCGGCACGTTCAGCCGGGCCCCGAGCCAGCGCGCCAGCAACTCCGCGCTGGGGTTCTCGGCCTCGCTCTCCACGGCCGCCGACGTCACCGTCAGCCGGGCCTGATCCAGGGCGGCCGCCAGCATCGAACGCCACGGCGTCAGCCTGGTCCAGGCCAGGTCGGTGTCCCCGGGCGCATAGGTCCGCTCCCGGGCCGACAGGACCTCCAGGGGGTCCTCGACCGCGTACAGGTCGGTGATCCTGCGCTGGCCCAGCGCGCCCAGCGGGTCATTCGAGGGGTGCTCGGGCGCGTCGGCCGGCCACCAGACCACCACCGGCGCGTCCGGCAGCAGCAGCGGCAGCACCACGGAGTCGGCGTGGTCGGACACCTCGCCGTAGGTCCGCAGGATGACGGTCTCGCCGGTACCGGCCTCCAAGCCGACCCGCACCTCGGCGTCCAGCCTCGGATGGGTGCGCTCGCGCGGGGTGCGGGCATGCCGCTTGATGACGACCAGCATGCGCGAGGGGTGCTCGTGCGAGGCCTCCTCGACGGCCTTGATCGCGTCGTAGGCGTTCTCCTCGTTCGTGACGATCACCATCGTCAGGACCATGCCCACCGCGGGGGTGCCGATGGCGCGGCGCCCCCGCACCAGCGCCTTGTTGACATCGCTTGCCGTGGTGTCGGTCAGATCGATCTTCATGGCCTGCGCCAGCTCCGTCCGTCTCGTGCGAGCATCTCGTCGGCTTCCGCGGGTCCCCAGGTACCGGCCGAATACTGGGCCGGCCTGCCGTGGTTGTCCCAGTGCTCCTCGACGGGGTCGAGGATCCTCCAGGACTCTTCCACTTCCTGATGGCGGGGGAACAGGTTGGCGTCCCCCAGCAGGACGTCGAGGATGAGCCGTTCGTACGCCTCCGGGCTGGACTCGGTGAACGACTCGCCGTAGGCGAAGTCCATCGACACGTCCCGGATCTCCATCGAGGTGCCCGGCACCTTGGAGCCGAACCGCACCGTGACACCCTCGTCCGGCTGGACGCGGATCACGACGGCGTTCTGCCCGAGCTCCTCGGTCGCCGTGGAGTCGAAGGGGGAGTGCGGTGCCCGCTGGAACACCACCGCGATCTCGGTGACCCGGCGGCCCAGCCGCTTGCCGGTGCGCAGGTAGAAGGGGACGCCCGCCCAGCGGCGGTTGTCCACGCCCAGCTTGATCGCGGCGTACGTGTCGGTGTTCGAGGAGGCGTCGATGCCCTCCTCTTCCGTGTAACCGCACACCCGCCTGCCGCCCTGCCAGCCCGCCGCGTACTGCCCGCGCACGGTGTGCCGGCCCAGGTCCTTCGGCAGCCGCGCGGCCCGGAGCACCTTCAGCTTCTCGGTGAGCAGCGACGCCGCGCCGAAGGAGGCCGGCTCCTCCATGGCGGTCAGCGCCATGAGCTGGAGCAGGTGGTTCTGGATGACGTCACGGGCGGCACCGATGCCGTCGTAGTAGCCGGCCCGGCCGCCGATGCCGATGTCCTCGGCCATGGTGATCTGCACGTGGTCGACGAAGGACCGGTTCCAGACCGGCTCGAACATCGTGTTCGCGAAGCGGAGCGCCAGGATGTTCTGGACGGTCTCCTTGCCCAGGTAGTGGTCGATGCGGAAGACCTGGTCCGGGGCGAACACCTCGTGGACGATCGCGTTGAGTTCCTTGGCCGACTTCAGGTCGTGGCCGAACGGCTTCTCGATCACCGCGCGCCGCCAGGCGCCGGCGGGCGCGTCGGCCAGCCCGTGCTTCTTCAGCTGCTGGAGCACCTTCGGGAAGAACCTCGGCGGTACGGAGAGATAGAAGGCGAAGTTGCCACTCGTGCCCTGGGAGCTGTCCAACTCGTCGACGGCCAAGCGCAGTCGCTCGAACGCCGTGTCGTCGTCGAAGTCACCCGGCACGAACCGCATGCCCTCGGCGAGCTGCTGCCAGACCTCTTCGCGGAAGGGGGTGCGGGCATGCTCCTCGACCGCGTCGTGCACCACTTCCGCGAAATCCTGGTCCTCCCAGTCCCGGCGGGCGAAACCGACCAGTGAGAAGCCCGGCGGCAGCAGACCCCGGTTGGCGAGGTCGTACACCGCCGGCATCAGCTTCTTGCGCGACAGGTCGCCGGTCACCCCGAAGATGACGAGCCCGGAGGGGCCGGCGATGTGCGGGAGACGGCGGTCGCGCGGGTCACGCAGGGGATTGGACCATTCGGTACCGGCCGGATCCCCGGGCGTCTCCTTGTTCGGAGCCTCGGTCGTCTCCTCGGTCATTCCCGTCAGCTCCTTGTCGTCGAGGTGGTCGAGGGCCTGCCCCACCGTTGCCGCGGATTCCTGCCGGGCGTGCCCGTCCTTCGTGACGCCCTCGGTCCTCCTCTTCCCCTACAGGGTGTCCCGGTACGCCCGAACCTTCACCTCCGTAACACGTTTACCAGTAAAAGTATGACGTATTCGCGGGAAGACGGCCCTGCAGTGCGGGCGTCCCAGGGAAGCGTCGGGCCGCTGACATGGGTGAGGGGGCCCCACGCGTGCGTGGAACCCCCTCGGCCGGTCGGGGAAGTCGGTGGTTCAGGTCAGCGGCCGGTCACGGGGACCGGCCGGTGGTCAGCGGCTGAACGTGAACCAGTTGACGTTCACGAAGTCCTGCGGCTGGCCGCTCGTGAAGGTCAGATACACGTCGTGCGTGCCCGTCACGGACGCGATGTTCGCCGGCACGGTCCGCCACGACTGCCAGCCGCCCGTGTTGCCCACCGAGAAACTCCCGATGGGGGCGTTGTCGCGGCTGTCCAGACGCACCTCGACCAGACCGCTGACCCCGGTGGGCGCACCGCTCGCCACCCGGGCCGAGAACTGCCGGGCCGCGGGCGAGCCGAAGTTGACACCCTTGAACTGCAGCCAGTCGCCGTTGGCCAGCGCGCCCACGTTCTGACCGCCGCCGGAGTCCGAGGTGGTCTCCGTGATCGTGCCGGACTGGCCGTCGAAGGACTCGGCCTGGATGGTGCCGTACGCGTCGCGGTTGCCGGTCGGCGGGGGCGTGGTGCCACCGCCGCCGGAGGTCAGGACCTGGACGTAGTCGACGAGCATCGAGTGTCCGGGCTGCGTACCGGCGTCCGGGCCGCCGCCGAAGGCGTCGGGGAAGCCGCCGCCCATCGCCACGTTGAGAATGACGAAGAAGCCGTGGTCGGTGGCGTTCCTCCAGGTCGTCGCGTCGACCTGGTTCTCCCGCACGGTGTGGAAGGTGTTGCCGTCGAGGGAGAAGCGGATCTCCTCCACGCTTCTCGAGCGGTCCCACTCCAGCCGGTAGGTGTGGAAGCCGGCCTGACAGGTCGTTCCCTGACAGGTGGTCGAACTCCCGATACCGCTGTTCTCGTTGCACGGCCCGCCGGGCGCGGTGCCGCAGTGCATCGTGGCGAAGACGGTGTTGTTGCCCTGCGTGTTCTCCATGATGTCCAGCTCGCCGACAGCCGGCCAGTTCCAGTAGTTGCCCCGGTACGGCGCGCCCAGCATCCAGAACGCCGGCCAGTAGCCCTTGGCGGCGGCACCGGTCACGTTCGGCACCTGGATGCGGCTCTCGACGCGCAGGGTGCCGCCGACCGGCGGCACGAAGTCGGCACGGTTGGTCTCGACACGGCCGGAGGTCCAGTTTCCGGAGGCGTCCCGGCGCGGGGTGATACGGAGATTGCCGTTGCCGTCGAGGGAGACGTTCTCCGTGCTCGACGTCATCGTCTCGATCTCACCGGTGCCCCAGTTGGTGGGGCCGCCCGGATAACCCTTGCCGGTCGCGTACCGCCAGTTGGAGGTGTTGACGCCGCTGCCCGCGGCGCCGTTGAAGTCGTCGACGAAGACCTGGTTCCAGCCCGACGGGGGAGCCGGGGCGGAGGCGCTCGCCGACGGCAGGGCGACGGTGGAGGCCGCGAGCGCGAGCCCGAGGGTGCCGACGGCGGCCAGCAGCGCCCGCCGCAGCGGGCGGGATCTGCGCGGGACGCGGGGTCTGCGGGGGGTGCCGGAGGTGTCACTCATGTGGGGATGCCTCTCGGAGACGGATGCGGATGCGTTGGTCGATCCAGGTGCGGATCCAGGTGCGGATCCAGGTGCGGGGGAGTGCCTGAGAGCCCTGCTCGTCGGTTTTGAGAGCGCTCTCAAGGTGTCGCCAATGTGCTCCGCGGCCCTCTGGACGTCAAGAGGTGTAACCGAGAAAGTCCTTGCGTGCGAGGAGGGTTCACCTCATGAATTGACGCGAATGGGTGCAACAGCGCCACGCCCGGCCGTACGAAGCGGCGTCCGTCCGGTGACCGGGTGCCGCGCGCGGCTTTCCGTTCGACCACACGCCGGACGCGTGTGCGCCGCTCGGTCTCGGACCTTCGCCGGCACCCGCGGGCGGGGCCTCACCGGTGAGAGGGGTGCCCCCGGGCCCGGGCGGGTGCCCCGCTGCCGGCCGAAGGCGTCATGATCGAGGGCAGTGACGTGGTGGACGATCGGATCGGCAGGCGTCGACGCCGCCGCGGTGGGAAGGGTGCGGACGTGAGACTGACGATTCTGGGCGGCGGGGGATTCCGGGTCCCGCTGGTGTACGGCGCGCTCCTCGGGGACCACGCCGAGGGACGGGTGACACGGGTCGTTCTCCATGATGTCGACGACCGTCGACTGTATGCGGTCGCCCGTGTACTGGCCGAACAGGCAGCCGGCGTGGCCGACGCTCCCGAGGTGAGCACCACCACCGACCTGGACGAAGCACTGCGGGGCGCCGACTTCGTCTTCTCCGCGATCCGCGTCGGCGGCCTCGAGGGCCGGGCGAACGACGAACGGGTCGCGCTCGCCGAGGGCGTCCTCGGGCAGGAGACGGTCGGCGCGGGCGGCATCGCCTACGGGCTGCGTACCGTCCCCGTCGCCGTGGACATCGCCCGGCGGGTGGCCCGGCTCGCCCCCGACGCCTGGGTCATCAACTTCACCAACCCGGCGGGCCTGGTCACCGAGGCCATGTCCCGTCACCTCGGCGACCGGGTCATCGGCATCTGCGACTCGCCGGTCGGCCTCGGCCGTCGCATCGCCCGGGTCCTCGGCGCGGACCCGCGGGAGGCGTGGATCGACTACGTCGGCCTCAACCACCTCGGCTGGGTGCGCGGCCTGTACGTCAAGGGCCGTGACGAACTCCCGCGCCTGCTCGGCGACCTGCCCCTGCTCGGCTCCTTCGAGGAGGGCAGGCTCTTCGGTGCCGACTGGCTCCAGTCCCTGGGCGCCGTCCCCAACGAGTACCTGCACTACTACTACTTCAACCGGGAGACCGTACGCGCCTACCAGCAGGCCGAGAAGACCCGCGGCGCCTTCCTCCACGACCAGCAGGCCCGCTTCTACACGCAGGTGGGCAACCCGGACATCCCCGCTCTCGCCACCTGGGACCGCACCCGCGCCGAACGCGAGGCCACCTACATGGCCGAGAACCGCGAGACCGCCGGCGCCGGCGACCGCGACGAGGACGACCTGTCCGGCGGCTACGAGAAAGTGGCCCTCGCCCTGATGCGGGCCGTCGCCCGCGACGAACGCACCACCCTGATCCTCAACGTCCGCAACCGCAGCACCCTTTCGGCGCTGGACGGGGACGCGGTCATCGAGGTCCCCTGTCTGGTCGACGCCCAGGGGGCGCACCCCGTCTCCGTCGATCCGCTGCCGGACCACGCCACCGGCCTGGTCTGCGCGGTCAAGGCGGTCGAGCGCGAGGTGCTCCGTGCCGCCGAGTCCGGCTCCCGTACCCATGCGGTCAAGGCGTTCGCGCTGCACCCGCTCGTCGACTCCGTGAACGTGGCCCACCGCCTCGTCGACGGCTACACCGCCGTCCACCCCGGCCTCGCCTACCTCAAGTAGCCGTGCGAGAAGAGCACTTCAGGAGGAGAGCGCTTCATGCATGACGAACGCCACCGGATCGAGCACCGCGCCGAGCGGCTCCACCACCAGCGCGTCAAACCCGCGGTTCACGCCGCCACCGTCCCGCTCACCGTCGAGGCCTGGCACGCGCCGGGCGATGCCTCCGGTGACGTCGTCGTCCGCCTCTACGAGTCCCGCGGCGGGCGGGCCGCCGGCACTCTGCGCACCGGCTTCCCGCTCGGCGCCGCCATGGTGACCGACCTCCTGGAGCGCCCGCTGGAACCGGCGGACACCGACGGGGACGCCGTGCCGGTGGCCCTGCGACCCTTCCAGGTGCTGACCCTGCGGCTAGGGCCTGTCCGGCGGATCATGCCGGAGACGTGAGGGCGGGCACGCGCTACCCCCAGCGGCGTTGCCGTCGGTTGCCGACTCCCCCCGAACTCTCGGCTTCTCCCCCACTCTCGACTTCGCTCGAGCGGGGGGACCCCCATGAGCGGGGGCCCCATGAGCAGGGGGACCCCCCTCGCGTCGACGCCCTCCTCCGCCGTGCGGCCGAGCGCACCAGCCCCCGCTCACCCCAGCCGGACGGATACCGCCCGTCACCCCCGACCCGATCCGCCGGACAGGCCCTGACGGTGGGGCGGGACTGACGGTGTGCATCGGGTCGGCCGGTCGCTCCCCGTGACAGCGGCCGACCGACCCGAGCCCCCCGTTCCCCCGTGCTTTCCCCCGCCCCCCTTCGAAAGGCTTCCCCGTCCCCCGGAAGGGGTTCCCCCGTCGCCCTTCACCGTTAAGAGCGCGACACTCGCCGCCTGATACACCCTCCGGCGAAATTTCCCGAAAAAAATCCGGTCCCGGCACAGGAAGCGCGCCGGGACCGGTCGGTGGGGAAGGAGTGCGGACGACATTCGGCTTCTAGCGGTGGTGCGTTCCCCAGGCGGGGCCCCCGGCCACGGCGTCCGCGGCGGTGGCGCGCACCTGACCGGAGTCGGCCGCGGCCCGCGGCCCGGTGGGCACGGCGGGGGCCGGTACACCGCCCAGCGCGGGGGCGGGGACGTCCGTGGGGACGTCCGCGGGCACGTCCGCGCGCTGCTGCGGCACCGACACCGGGCGCAGCGGACGCGGCCCCGACACCACCGAGTAGTCCTGGCCCAGGAACGGCGGGGACATCTCGCCCGGATCGTCACCGAGCGCCAGCCGCACGGCGGCCCACGGCGCGTTCACCCCGCACAGCGACAGCTGGTGCAGCCCGCCGGCCGGGCGGGTGTTGACGTCCATCAGCACGGGCCGCTCGCCGAACATCCGGAACTGGATGTTGGACAGATGGTGCAACCCGAAACCCTCCGCGATCCGCCGGGCCGGCTCCAGCCAGCGCTCGTGCACGGTGAACCCCCTGCGGCGGCCGTTCTTGGTGCGGCCGACGGCCAGCCGGACCCGGTTGTCCGGCCCGGTGAGGCAGTCCACCGACACCTCCGGCTGCTCCAGCACCGGCATCACCAGCCAGTCCACCGGCTCCTCGGCCTGCCGCACCGCCTCCAGTACCAGATCCAGCGGCACATGCGGACTGGGGAAGCCGTTCAGCTGCGTGAGTGAGAAGGGAGTCCGGGTGATCACCCGGAAGCCCACACCGCCCGCGCCGGACGCGGGCTTGAAGCAGGCCCGATGGCCCTGCGCCTCCAGCTCGTCCACCGCGCGGACCAGCTCGTCCGCCGACCGTACCCGCCACCACGGCGGCACCGGCGCCCCGATCGCCTGGACGGCCTCGTAGGCGATCACCTTGTCGTGGAAGACGGCCACCGCCTCGGGCGGCGGAGCCAGCAGCGCCGTACCGGCCGCCTCGAACTCCGCGCGGTGCGCGGCGATCGCTCCCTGGTGCAGCCGGGGCACGAACACGTCGATGCCGCGCCGCGCGCACTGGGCGAGCGCGTACTCGACGTACGCCGCCGGGGACAGACCCTCGGGCTCCAGCTCGGCGGTGTCGGCGGCGGCCAGTACGGGGGAGTCCGGGTCGCCGTGGGTGGCATGGATCTCCACGGCCCGGTCGCTGGGATTCTTTCTCAGCTGATCCATGAAGAACACGTTCTCCGCGTACGTGCGGTTGAGCCATACGCGTACGCCAGAGGCCATGCAGGGCCGCCTTTCACGGTTCGCGGGCAGGCGTCGGCGGCCCGTGCCCGGGCAGAGGGTATGAGGGATCGCCGGACGGCCCTGCGAAAGGGCTACACTGCGGCGGTGTTGCGGCCGATCATACGGCTTCGGCACGCGGCCCCGAACCACAGGCGTGTTACGGATCCGCGCTCCCTTCCTCCTGCGACCATACTCCTCGTGCATGCTGTTCGTACGGGTTGATCGTTCATGCTCAGGGGGCAACGGGTGACGTCAAGGGCAGGCCGCGGCGGACAGATGTGGGCCATCAGCGACCTTCACATCGGCTACGACGAGAACCGCGCCCTGGTGGAGCGGATGCGCCCCGAGTCGGACGAGGACTGGCTCCTCGTGGCCGGAGACGTCGCGGAGACCGTGGACGACATCCGCTGGACGCTCAGGACCCTCGCGGGCCGGTTCCGAAAGGTCGTCTGGGCGCCCGGCAACCACGAACTGTGGACCCACCCGAAGGACACCGTCACCCTGCGCGGCGTCGCCCGCTACGACCATCTCGTCGAACAGTGCCGCGACCTCGGCGTGATCACCCCCGAGGACCCCTACCCCGTCTGGGAGGGCCCCGGCGGTCCCGCGGTCGTGGCCCCCCTCTTCCTCCTGTACGACTACTCCTTCCTGCCGGCCGGGTGCGCCACCAAGGACGAGGGGCTGGAGTACGCGCACGGCACCGGCGTCGTCTGCGCCGACGAACACCTGCTGCACCCCGACCCGTACCCGACCCGGGAGGCCTGGTGCCGGGCCCGGGTCGAGGAGACCGAACGGCGGCTCGCCGGACTGCCCGACGACCTGCCCGTCGTGCTCGTCAACCACTACCCGCTGCACCGGCATCCCACGGCCGTCCTGTGGTACCCCGAGTTCGCCATGTGGTGCGGCACCGTACTCACCGACGACTGGCACCGCAGGTTCAACGTCCACACCATGGTCTACGGCCATCTCCACATCCCGCGGAGCACCCGGCAGGACGGCGTCCGTTTCGAGGAGGTGTCCGTGGGCTACCCCCGCGAATGGCGGAAACGGCCGACCCCGCCGGGGCGGCTGCGCCGGATCGTGCCGGGGGATGCGCCCGGGACGGGGGCCGGCACCGGGTCCGGGGCCGTGGTGGGAGAGGGCGGTGGCCGGTGATCGGGGAGTTGCTGCCCGGGACGGTCGTCGTCGTGGAGGCCTACGGCGACGAGGGTACCGACGCTCCGCTGTACCCCGAGGAAGCGGAGGTCGTGGCGCGGGCCGTCGACAAGCGCCGCCGGGAGTTCACCGCGGTGCGCTCCTGCGCCCGCCGGGCCATGAAGAAGCTCGGCGTGCCCCCGCGGCCCGTCCTGCCCGGCGAGCGCGGTGCACCCGGTTGGCCGGACGGGCTGGCGGGCAGCATGACCCACTGCGCGGGCTACTGCGCCGCCGCCCTGGTCCGGACGGCCGACCTGGCCTCCCTTGGCATCGACGCGGAGGTCCGAGGGCCGCTGCCCGAGGGGGTGTTGTCGTCCGTGGCCCTGCCCGGAGAGGCGGAGCGCATCGGCCGGCTGGCCCTGGAGCGGCCCGGGGTGCACTGGGACCGGCTGCTGTTCAGCGCCAAGGAGGCCGTGTACAAGGCGTGGTTCCCGCTGACCGGGAAGTGGCTGGACTTCATGGAGGCCGACATCGAGCTGTTCACCGAACCCGGCGACGGCAGCGACACCGGTGGGTCCGGCTCCGCTGGCGCTGCCTTCGGTGGTTCCGGCGCTTCGGTGCGCGGCGGGTTCCGGGCGGCGCTCCTGGTGCCCGGCCCCTGGGTGGGCGACCGCCGCCTCGACCACTTCGACGGCCGCTGGACCGTCGAAGGCGGTCTGGTCGCGACCGCGGTCGCCGTACCGCACGGCTGACCGGGGCGGCGGGTCCGGGAACAGCGCGGCGCCGTGCCCGCCCCCGATGCGGCCGGCTCCGGTCAGCGGTGCGGCCGGGTCACGGCTCCGGGTGCCAGTCGCGGAGCTTCCGGAAGAAGGACTCCTCGTTGCCGGACAGCCCCGCCCGGGCCAGGGCGGTCTCCGCCTCCGCGAGGACGGAGGGTGCCACGACCGGGGGCCTGCGGGTGCCCGGCGGTCCGGTCTCCATGTCGTAGGCGGCGCGCACCGTGTGCAGCAGTCGCAGATAGGCCTGGACGGCGGTGCGCTCGCGGTCGATCAGTACGGCGGTGGGCATCGCTTCGCTCTCCCCGAGTCATGATCCGGCATCGGGCGTCCCGCACGGTGCGGGCGTACCCCCAGCTTGTCGCCCACCACTGACATCGATGCTGATACTCGGGTTCCGGTGGTCGTGGCCCAGCCACTGACCGATGCCCTGCCGGGCCGTCTTCCCGCTGTTCAGCCGGTGCGTGCCGCACGCCGGCCCGCCCACCCGGCTGAAGCGCCCCGCCCAGTCGGGGCCCGTCGCGTGGATCGTGCCGGGCTCGCGGGCTCGCGGGGTCCGGTGCCGTGCCTCGCCGCGTTGCCGTCGGTGCCCGGGGCTCCTTTCCCGAGTTCTCGGCTTCTTCCCCCGCTCTCGGCTCCGCTCGAGCGGGGGGACCCCATGAGCAGGGGAGACCCCGACCGGCTCCCTCCTCCGCCCTGCGAAGCTCCTCCCACCGCCCGAAGGGCGTGGGCGGTGCCCCGGCACCGGGCCCCGCTCCCTGAGGTGGCGTCCCGCCGGGTGGTGCGGCCGGTCGGGGTGCCGGAATCCGCGGGTCGGGGACGGTGGCTCCGCCGGACCGGGCGTTCAACCCGTCTCAGCGGGGCGCCTCGTGGACCGCCGCCTCTTTCGAGATCGTCAGGGGTCTCGTACCGGAACGCGTCACGCCTGATCCCCTCCACCACGACGCGGGACACGACCCTCCCCGATCCGGCCCGGCCCGGCCCGGACGAAAGACCCTAGGCCTTGGGCCGCTGGACGCTCTCCAGGAGCATGTCCAGCCACTCCGCGACCTTGTCGCGGTGCTGGTCGGTGGGGAGTTGGGCGGCCCGCCACGCGATGCCGCGCACCCCGTGGTCCTGCAGCAGCCGCTCCAGCGGGTCGTCGGCCGCCGCGGCGGCCCGCCGCTCACGGTCCGCCAGGCTCTGCAGCAGCTCCTGCTCGGTGTGCTGGAGCGCGTTCGCGAGAGCTTCGGGGTCCTCGGCGGTGAGGAATCCGGCGTGCACCCGGAAGAACCGCTGGATGGCGTCGCAGTGTTCCATGGTGGGCCGCCGGTCGCCGTTGATCAGGGCACCGGCCTGCTGCCGGGACATGCCCGCGCCGTCGGCTATCTCCTGCTGCGTGTACTTGCGGCCGTTCGGCTTGAGCCGGGTGCGGCGCAGCAGGTCCAGGCGCTGTACGAACCGGGTCTGCACCTCGGGCTCGCCCGCGGGACGGCCGCTCAACAGGGCCTTGACCACCGACTCCGGGACCCCGGAGGCCGCGGAGAGCCGGCCGATGCCGAAGACCTCGGTGTGCGGCACGTCGAGCCGGTCGGCGAGTGCGGCGACGCGGGCGACGACGGCCGGCAGCGCGGTCGACGGCGCGGTGTCCTGACCCTCACCCACGAAGCCACCCGTCACCGACAGATCTCCTACGTCTCTCACAGGCTTCTCACATGCGGTTGCCGTGAACTTCACGGAGACTAGCCCGTGTCTCGAACTCACATCCAGGTCTCGCCACAACTGTGGCCAATTTCAGCCGTCAACCGGCATGAAATGCCACGATAGTTGACACACCCGAGGTCCGGGCCGCAGGATCGGGGCGCCGCGTCAAGGCCGCACAGGCAAGAGGGGTGACCTCCCGATGGCACACCAGGCAGGAGGGCAGCGGCCGATACCGCGGCCCGGCCCCGAGACTCCCGAGGCGCAGGCCTATCTGGAGGACTACGCCGTGTTCCTCCAGGCAGTGCCCTTCCCCTCCCTGGTGGTCGACCGCCGCTGGGACGTGCTGCTGGCCAACACCGCTTTCCGGACACTTTTCCGGGATGTCGAACCGCATCCGACGGCCATGCCCGGTGACAACTTCCTCCGGTTCGTCCTCTTCCATCCGGACGCCGCCACCGTGCTGGGGGAACACGAGTCGAGCTGGTGCCTGCCGATGCTGGCGCACTTCGCCAAGACGGTGGAGCGGCACGGCCACGACCGCGGGCTGCAGGCCATCCGCCAGGACATCGCCCAGGACCCCATCATGGAGGCCGCCTACCGGCAGGGGCTGCCGCACTGGCTCCGCGCCGTCGGCGAACAGGCCGCCGAACACGACGGCGCCGTAAGGCCGTTGCGGCACCCCGATCCACGCTGGGGGGTCACCGACTGCCGTCTCGTCGTGGAGACGACCAGGATTCTCGACGACATGGACTGCATCCGGCTGACGCTGGTCCTGCGCGAGGCGCGCCGCACCCCGCCCGGCCACCGCAGACGCCGACGCACCGCTTCCCATCTCAGCGTGGTACCGGCCGCCGGCCGGCCGACGGGCTGACAGGCGGGCCGAAGGGGCGGCAGGCGAGGGCGGGCCGGCGGGTGGGGGCCGACCGGCAGGCCGACCGGCGGTCGGCTGTCTCCTGCCCTGTCCCGACTCCGGAACTGTCCTGACGCGTCAGTTCCTTGCACGTTCACGCAAGCTTCTTGCATGACTTGCGCTATTCTTGCGTTCATGACGCGACGACTTGCTGTGGTGGCGAAGAAGGTCGGGGTCAGTGAGGCCACGGTCAGCCGGGTGCTCAACGGCAAGCCGGGAGTCTCCGAGCCCACCCGGCAGGCCGTGCTCTCCGCCTTGGACGTGCTCGGTTACGAGCGGCCCACCCAGTTGCGCGGCGAGCGTGCCCGGCTGGTCGGCCTGGTGCTGCCCGAGCTGCAGAACCCGATCTTCCCCGCCTTCGCCGAGGTGATCGGCGGCGCGCTGGCCCAGCTCGGACTGACGCCGGTGCTGTGCACCCAGACCCGCGGCGGTGTCTCCGAGGCGGACTATGTGACGCTGCTGCTCCAGCAGCAGGTGTCCGGCGTCGTCTTCGCCGGCGGGCTCTACGCCCAGGCCGACGCCCCCCACGACCACTACCGGCAGCTCGCCGAGCGCAACATCCCGGTCGTCCTCGTCAACGCGGCCATAGAGAACCTCGGCTTCCCCGGTGTCTCCTGCGACGACGCCGTGGCCGTGGAACAGGCCTGGCGGCATCTGGCCTCGCTCGGTCACGAGCGGATCGGTCTGGTGCTCGGCCCCGCCGACCACGTCCCGTCGGCCCGCAAGCTGGCCGCCGTCCGCGCGGTCGCCGGCGAGATGCCCGACGAGCACGTCGCCCGGGCCATGTTCTCCATCGAGGGCGGGCATGCCGCCGCCTCCCGGCTCATCGACCGGGGCGTCACCGGTTTCATCTGTGCCAGCGACCCCCTGGCCCTCGGTGCGGTACGGGCCGCCCGCCGCCGAGGACTCGACGTCCCCGCGCAGATCTCGGTCGTCGGATACGACGACTCGGCCCTGATGAACTGCACCGAGCCCCCGCTCACCACGGTCCGCCAGCCCATCGAGGCCATGGGCAGGGCCGCCGTGGAACTGCTGAACGCGCAGATCAACGGGGGTCAGGTCGCCGCCGAGGAGCTGTTGTTCGAACCGGAGCTGGTGGTGCGCGGGTCGACCGCGCAGGCCCCCCGGACCTGAGGGCCGGCCCGCCCCGCCGTCCCGGGGTCCGGACGGCACTGTCCCAAAGTTCCGGCCCGTTTCGGGCCTGATTCCGCCTCGCTTCCGGTTGACTGTCGAATAATTTCAAATTCTGCGCGACATCTTGCGGACCCCTGTCGTCGGTGCTTGAGTGTGCCCCGCCCACCGCTCCTGTTCCGAGGGGTTCACTCGCTCCTGTCCCAGAGGGGTCCACCGATGAGAAGCACCGGGATCCGCCGCACCCTCGTCGCGTTAGGCGTCGGCGCCCTCACGCTCACCGCCTGCGGGTCGAACGACGACCAGGCCGCCGACGGCAAGACCCGCATCACGGTCAACTGCATGCCGCCCAAGAGCGCCAAGGTCGACCGCCGGTTCTTCGAGGAGGACATCGCCGCCTTCGAGAAGAAGAACCCGGACATCGACGTCGTCCCGCACGACGCGTTCCCCTGCCAGGACCCGAAGACCTTCGACGCCAAGCTCGCCGGCGGGCAGATGGAGGACGTGTTCTACACGTACTTCACCGACGCCGGCCATGTCGTCGACATCCACCAGGCGGCCGATCTCACCCCGTACGTCAAGGAGTTGAAGAGCTACGGGACGATCCAGCAGCAGCTGCGGGACATCTACACCGTCGACGGCAGGATCTACGGCGTACCGCGCACCGGGTACTCCATGGGGCTGATCTACCACCGGCAGCTCTTCGAGCAGGCCGGACTCGACCCCGACCGGCCGCCCACCACCTGGGCCGAGGTCCGCGACGCCGCGAAGAAGATCGCCGCACTCGGCGACGGCACCGTGGGCTACGCCGACTACAGCGCCCAGAACCAGGGCGGCTGGCACTTCACCGCCGAGCTCTACTCCCAGGGCGGCGACGTCGTCACCCCCGACGGAGAGAAGGCGGCCGTCGACTCGCCCGAAGGCCGTGCGGTGCTGCAGACCCTGCACGACATGCGGTGGACGGACGACTCCATGGGCAGCAAGCAGCTGCTCGTCATCAACGACGTCCAGCAGATGATGGGCGCCGGCAAGCTCGGCATGTACCTCGCGGCCCCCGACAACATCCCGATCCTGGTGAAGGAGAAGGGCGCCGAGTACAAGGACCTCGCCCTCGCGCCCATGCCCGGCGGACAGGCCACCCTCATCGGCGGCGACGGCTACATGTTCCACAAGAAGGCCTCGCCCGAACAGATCAGGGCCGGCCTGAAGTGGCTCGACCACATGTTCCTCACCCCCGGCGACGGCTTCCTCGGCGACTACGCCCGCGCCAGGACGAACGACGCGCCGGTCGGCCTGCCCGAGCCCCGGCTGTTCACCGGCGCCGCCGACGCCAAGGACCAGCGGGCCAAGGAGTCCCACGCCAACGTGCCGGTGGAGAACTACCAGGCCTTCCTCGACGGCAACCAGAGCCTGGAGATGAGGATCGAGCCGCCGCAGGCGCAGCAGCTGTACTCCGTCCTCGACGGTGTCGTCTCCGCGGTCCTCACCAAGGAGGACGCCGACATCGACCGGCTCCTGAAGGACGCCTCCACCAAGATCGACGGCATCCTGGCGCGAGGCTGACCGACGATGACCACCACCACGCGCGAGGCCGGCCCACGATGACGAAGACCGCCGCCGCACGGCCCGCCGCCCCGGCGCCCGCCGTCCGCCCGGTGAAGGCGCCGTCCCCGTCCAAAGACCGGAGACGGCGCCGCCTCGCCGACCAGGCACACGCCTACGGCTTCCTCCTGGGCGGCCTCGTCTGCTTCGCCCTGTTCTCCTGGTACCCGGCGATCCGCGCCGTCGTGATCGCCTTCCAGACGTACACGCCGGGCTCGCCGCCCGAATGGGTCGGCACCGCCAACTTCACCCGCGTCCTGTCCGACCCCGAATTCGGCGCGGCCTGGCGCAACACCCTCACCTTCACCCTGCTCGCCCTGCTGATCGGCTTCGCCGTCCCGTTCGTCCTCGCCCTCGTGCTGAACGAACTCCGGCATGCCAAGGCGTTCTTCCGCATCGTGGTCTATCTGCCGGTGATGATCCCGCCGGTGGTCAGCGCCCTGCTGTGGAAGTGGTTCTACGACCCGGGCACCGGCCTCGCCAACGAGGCGCTGCGATTCCTGCACCTGCCCACCTCCAACTGGTCCAACGGCGCGGACACCGCCCTCGTCTCCCTGGTGATCGTCGCCACCTGGGCCACCATGGGCGGCACCGTCCTGATCTACCTCGCCGCCCTCCAGTCCATCCCGGGCGAGCTGTACGAGGCCGCCGAACTCGACGGCGCGAACCTGCTCCAGCGCATCCGACACGTGACGATCCCTCAGACGAGGTTCGTCATCCTGATGCTGATCCTCCTTCAGATCATCGCCACCATGCAGGTGTTCACGGAACCGTTCGTGATCACCGGCGGAGGTCCGGAGAACTCCACCGTCACGGTCCTCTACCTCATCTACAAATACGCCTTCCTCTACAACGACTTCGGCGGTGCCTGCGCGCTGAGCGTCATGCTCCTCGCTCTCCTGGGGCTGTTCTCCGCCGTCTACCTCCGGCTCACCCGCTCCTCCGAGGAGGCAGCATGAGCAGCACCCGCACCCTCGTCTCCCCGGCCGTCCTGGCCCGCCCCCGGGGCCGGGCGATCTACTGGACCGTGTTCACCGGCGTCGTCCTGCTCTTCGCGCTGGCCTTCCTCTTCCCCGTCCACTGGATGGTCACCGGCGCGATGAAGTCCCCGGACGAGGTGGCGCGCACTCCGCCCGACCTTCTCCCCGACCGGTGGAGCACGAGCGGCTGGACCGACGCCTGGGAACTGATGCAGCTCCCCACCCACCTGTGGAACACGGTGGTGCAGGCGGCCGGCGCCTGGCTGTTCCAGCTGGTGTTCTGCACGGCCGCCGCCTACGCCCTGTCCAGACTGCGGCCCGCCTTCGGCAACGTGGTCCTCGGCGGCATCCTCGCCACCCTCATGGTCCCCGCGCAGGCCCTGGTCGTCCCCAAGTACCTCGTCGTCGCCGACCTGCCGCTGATCCACACCAGCCTGCTCAACGACCCGCTCGCCATCTGGCTGCCCGCCGTCGCCAACGCCTTCAACCTCTATCTGCTCAAGCGGTTCTTCGACCAGCTGCCGCGGGACGTCCTGGAGGCCGCCGAGATCGACGGCGCCGGACGGCTGCGCACCCTGTGGTCCATCGTGCTGCCCATGTCCCGACCGGTGCTCGGCGTCGTGTCGATCTTCGCCCTGGTCGCGGTGTGGCAGGACTTCCTGTGGCCGCTGATGGTCTTCTCCGACACCGGCAAGCAGCCGATCAGCGTGGCCCTGGTGCAGCTGTCGCAGAACGTCCAGCTGACCGTCCTCCTCGCCGCGATGGTGATCGCCAGCATCCCCGTGGTCGCGCTGTTCCTCGTCTTCCAGCGGCACATCATCGCCGGGATCGGCGCGGGCAGCACCAAGGGCTGACGCGGCACCGACGGCCGCCACGGCCCCGAGGGCCGACGCCGAACCCCTCCACCGAAGAGAAAGGCACGCACCGTGGGACAGCCCACCCCTGCCCGGAGCGACGACGACTGGTGGCGCTCCGCCGTCATCCACCAGGTGTACGTCCGCAGCTTCGCCGACGGTGACGGCGACGGTACCGGAGACCTCGCCGGAGTCCGGGCGAAACTGCCGTATCTCGCCGAACTCGGCGTCGACGCCCTGTGGTTCAACCCCTGGTACCTGTCCCCGATGAAGGACGGCGGCTACGACGTCGCCGACTACCGGATGATCGACCCGGCCTTCGGCACCCTCGCCGAGGCGGAGAAACTCATCGCCGAGGCACGGGAACTCGGCATCCGCACGATCATCGACATCGTGCCCAACCACGTCTCCGACCAGCACACCTGGTTTCGCGCCGCCCTGGCGGGCGGGCCCGAACGGGACCTGTTCCACTTCCGGCCGGGCCGCGGCGAGCACGGCGAACTGCCCCCGAACAACTGGACGTCGGAGTTCGGCGGCCCCGCCTGGACCCGCCCGCCCGTCTCCCACCACCGCCCTTTCGGGGAAGGCCCTTCGGGCCCTGCCGACTCCGACGGCGACTGGTACCTCCACCTGTTCGCCCCCGAGCAGCCCGACCTCAACTGGGCGCATCCCGCGGTCCGCCAGGAGCACGAGGACCTCCTGCGTTTCTGGTTCGAACGGGGCGTGGCCGGGGTCCGCATCGACTCCGCCGCGCTGCCGGCCAAGGACCCCCTGCTGCCGGACCTCGTCGAGGGCCACGGCCCGCACCCGTACGTCGACCGGGACGAACTCCACGACGTCTACCGGGCGTGGCGGGCCATCGCCGACGAGTACGGCGCCGTGTTCGTCGGCGAGGTCTGGCTGCCGGACGCGGAACGCTTCGCGCGCTATCTGCGCCCCGACGAACTGCACACGGCGTTCAACTTCTCCTTCATGACCTGTCCCTGGGACGCGGCGCGGCTGCGGACCTCCATCGACGAGACGCTCGCCGAGCACGCCCCCGTCGGCGCGCCCGCCACCTGGGTGCTGTGCAACCACGACGTGACCCGTACGGTCACCCGCTACGGCCGCTCGGACACCGGATTCGACTTCGCCACCAAGGCCTTCGGCACCCCGACCGACCTGGCCCTCGGCACCCGACGCGCCCGCGCCGCGGCCCTGCTGTCGCTGGCGCTGCCCGGCACGGTCTACCTGTACCAGGGGGAGGAACTGGGCCTGCCCGAGGTGGAGGTGGCACGGGAGCACATCCAGGATCCGATGCACGCCCGCTCGGGGGGCACCGATCCGGGGCGAGACGGGTGCAGGGTGCCGCTGCCGTGGGCGGCAGAGGAGCCGTACGCGGGATTCGGGTCCCGAAAGACACCGTGGCTTCCGCAGCCGGACCACTGGGCGACGTACGCGGTCGACCGGCAGCAGGACGACCCCGGCTCCATGCTCACCCTCTACCGCCGGGCGATCCGCCTGCGCCCCGCCTTCGGCACGGGCCCGCTCACCTGGCTCCCCGCACCCGAAGGCGTCCTGGCCTTCGAGCGCGCCGACGGCCTGCGGTGCCTCGTCAATCTCGCCGACACCCCGGCCGACCTGCCCGAGCACGCCGGGATCCTCCTCGCCAGCGGGCCCCTCGGCACCGGGAACCGGCTGCCGAGGGACACGGCCGTCTGGCTCCGTACGCGGACAGCCCGGTTCAGCGAATCGGAGGCGCGTCCTTCCTGAAGCCCCCGCGGTGTCCTAGGACGCGGTGTCCGCGGACGCTCCGGGGGCCTCGGCCACCCCGGCGTCCTCGGACGCCGTCGCCGCTCCCCGCTTCGCCGCCTGGATCTGCTCGTACACATGGGTCCGCAGCTCGGCGAAGCGCGGGGTGACCCGGGTCGTCAACTGGTCCCGCTCCCGCGGCAGATCGACCTTCAGCTGCTCCTGGACCACCGTGGGGGACTTGGACAGCACGATCACCCGTTCGCCGAGATAGATGGCCTCGTCGATGTCATGCGTGACGAACAGGACGGTCATCGACCGCTCCTGCCACAGCCGGCGCACCAGGTCCTCCAGATCGGCCCGGGTCTGCGCGTCCACGGCGGCGAACGGTTCGTCCATCAGCAGCACATCGGGCTCGTACGCCAACGCCCGTGCGATCGCCACCCGTTGCTGCATACCGCCGGACAGCTGCCACGGATACGCCCCGGCCGCGTCCGCCAGTCCCACCGACTCCAGGGCGTCGGCCACCAGCTCCTTGCGCCGGGCCGCGCTCAGGCCCTTCTGCTTCAGCGGGAGTTCGACGTTCGCACCGACCCGCATCCACGGGAAGAGGCTGCGCCCGTACTCCTGGAAGACGAACGCCATACCGGGCGGCGGCCCGTCGACCTTCTGCCCGCCCAGGGTCACCTCGCCGGACGTCGGTGCGAGCAGTCCGCTCATGCACTTCAGCAGGGTCGTCTTGCCACAGCCCGACGGGCCGACGAGACAGACCAGTTCACCCGCCTCGACCGTGAAGGTGAGATCGCGGACCGCTTCAATACGGCGTCCAGAACCCTCGTAGACCTTTCGCAGGCCGCGTACGTCGAGCATGGACCCTCCTTTCTCGAGCTTCACGACGACCCCCTGGTGGCGTCGCGCAGGCCGTGGTACCAGGCGAGCGCCCGCCGTTCGGCCGACTGGAAGAGGACCGACAGGGCGAAGCCCAGCAGGCCGAGCAGCAGAATGCCGGTCCACATGTCGGGGATCGCGAAACTCCGCTGGAACTGCACGATGGTGAAGCCGAGCCCGTTGCTGGCGGCGAACATCTCGCTGATCACCATGAGGATGATGCCGATCGACAGGGCCTGGCGCAGACCCGCGAAGATCTGCGGGCTCGCCGACGGCAGCACCAGGTCCCGCAGCCGCGCGACGCCCGTGATGCCGTAGGAGCGGGCCGTCTCGGACATCACGGAGTCGACTGCCCGTACCCCCTCGACGGTGTTGAGCAGGATGGGCCACACACAGCCGCTCGCGATGACGACGATCTTCATCGCGTCGCCGATACCGGCGAACAGCATGATCACCGGAACCAGCACCGGCGGCGGCACGGCCCGCAGGAACTCCAGCACCGGTTCGCACACCGCACGCACCCGCCGGTAGGAGCCGATGACCGTGCCGAGCGCGACGCCCACGACGGCGGCGAGCGCGACGCCCGCCGCGAGCCGGAGCACGCTGGGCAGCACGTCGCCGGTCCACCGATCGGCGGTCCACACCTCCGGAAACGCCTCCACGATGGTGCGCAGCGGCGGCCAGTACACGTCCTGGCTGCCGGCCGACATCACCCACCACACGGCCACCAGGACCACGGGCAGGGCGAGCACGAAGGCCAGCTGCCGCAGCAGCCGCCCCCAGACGCTCGACCCGGCCGGGCCGGGGACTGTCCCCTTCACACCGTCACCTCCCCGCGTACCGACTGGTGCCAGGCCAGAGCGCGCCGCTCGACCGTCCGGGCACCGATGTTGATGAGCAGCCCGAGCAGACCCGTGACCACGACCAGCGCGTACATCTCCGGTACCGCCTGCGAGGTCTGGGCGACCGCGATGCGCGCGCCCAAACCCGGTGCGCCGATGACGAGTTCGGCGGTGATGGCGAGGATCAGCGCCACCGCTGCCGCGAGCCGCACCCCGGTCATGACGTAGGGCAGCGCGCTCGGCCACATCACGTGCCGCACCCGCGCCCAGGTGCCGAGCCCGTACGAGCGTGCCGTCTCCTCGGCGACCGGGTCGACGTCCCGCACGCCGTACAGCACCTGGAGCAGGATCTGCCAGAACGCGGCGTACACGACGAGCAGCAGCACCGACTGGAGCTCCGTGCCGTAGAGCAGCACCGCCAGCGGGATCAGCGCGACCGAGGGGATCGGGCGCAGGAACTCGATGGTGGACGCCGTCGCCTCGCGGAGGTACGGCACCACCGACAGGAGCACACCGACGACGATCCCGGCCACGACCGCGATCACCAGGCCCAGCGCCCAGCCGGTGAGGGTGTCACCGAGCGCCGTCCAGAAGGCGGAGTCCCCGACCTCCGTGCCGAGCGCTTCGGCGATCCGGCTGACCGGCGGGAAGTACTCCTGCTTGACCAGGCCGAGCCGTGGGATCACCTCGCCCAGGACGAGGAAGCCGGCGAGCCCGGCCGCACCGAGCGCGGCGTTCTCGCCCCTCACGGGAGCAGCTTGTCCAGGTCGGGCGTCTGCTTGAACAGGTCGCCTTCCTCGCCGAGCTTCACCAGCTGCTCGATGGAGGCGCGATTGGGGTCGGTCGGCCACTTCGGCAGGGTCACCTGCTCCAGTACGGCCGGCGGGATCTTCGTGTACGTGGTGACGATCTCGCGCACCTCGTCCGGGTGGGAGTCGGCGTACGCGAGGGACTCGGCGGTGGCCTCCTGGAACTTCTTCACCACCTCCGGGTTCTTCTGCGCGTACTGCGTGGAGGTGAAGTACAGGGAGATGGTGAGGTCCGGGGCGATGTCGACCATGGACGACGCGATCTCCCGGCCGCCCTGGCCCTTGATCGTGGCCAGCGCCGGCTCGACCACCATGGCGGCGTCGATCTGTCCGCCGTCGAGCGCGGCGGGCATCTGGTCGAAGGTCATCTCGACGAAGTCCACCTTGTCGGGGTCGCCGCCCGACTTCGTCACCGAGGCGCGTACGCCGAGCTCCATGGTGTTCTTCAGCGTGTTGACGGCGACCTTCTTGCCCTCCAGGTCCTTCGCCGACTTGATCGGGCTGTCGCCCTTGACGGTGATCGCGGCGAAGTCCTCGCCCTCCACACCGGTCGAGGCGTTGCCGGTCGCCACCCCCTTCACCGGCACGCCGTTGGACTGGGCGATCAGCAGCGAGGTGGTGTTGGAGAACCCGAACTCGAACTGACCGCTGGCCACGCCGGGCACGATCGCCGCGCCGCCCTGTGCGCTGGAGATCGACAGCTTCAGGCCGCGTTCGCTGAAGAAGCCTTTCTTCTCGCCCAGGTACAACGGCGCGACATCGACGATCGGGATGAGGCCCACCTTCACCTCGGTGGTGCCGCCGGACGAGGCGTCCGAGCCGGAGGCGCCACTCCCGCCGGACGAGCCGCACGCGGTCGCGGTGACCAGGACGGAAGCGGCCGTGAGGCCGATGAGCAGACGACGACGCATGAAGGGGTCCCCCTTGTGGGACTGGGGTGAGGTACTCAGAAGAGTTGTGCGCAGACAGAACGCCTGTGCTCAGAGGGAACTTAGGGCTCCACTTGAAAGCGGGTCAATCCCCCTGCAGGGTCGGGTTTTTCTGCGTTCGACCACGTCGTTCACCGACCGATGCTCCGGACACCCGCCGGGGGTCACCTCGTTGACACCCTCCATCGCCTACTCGTAGCGTGCGCACTGCGTACACTCGTACGTCATTCCGGAGGTCACATGACTGCTGAGATCCGCGGACCGCACTTCGTACAGTCCTTCGAGCGCGGCCTCGCCGTACTCCGCGCCTTCGACGCCGACCATCAGCAGCTCACCCTCAGCGAGGTCGGCCGCGCCTGTGGGATGACCCGGGCGACGGCCCGCCGTTTCCTGCTCACGCTCGCCGACCTGGGCTACGTCCACACCGACGGCCGGCTCTTCCGGCTCACCCCGCGCGTACTGGAGCTCGGCTACTCCTACCTCGCCAGCTTCACGCTGCCGGAGATCGCCGAGCCTCATCTGGAACAACTCGTCGCGCAAGTAAGGGAGTCGTCGTCGCTGTGCGTCCTGGACGGCGACGACATCGTCTACGTGGCCCGCGTCCCGACCCGGCGCATCATGAGCGCGGCCATCACGGTGGGCACGCGCTTCCCCGCCCACCTCACCTCGGTCGGCCGGGTCATGCTCGCAGATCTGCCGGACGACGGGATCGACGCCTGGCTGGACCGCGCCGACCTGCGCCCGAACACCTCCCAGACCCTCACCTCGCCGCGCGCCCTGCGTGCCGAACTGGTCCGGGTCCGCCGCCAGGGGTACGCACTGGTCGACCAGGAACTCGAGGAGGGCCTGCGGTCGGTCGCCGCCCCGGTGCGGGACCGGGACGGCACGGTGGTGGCCGGCGTGAACATCGCGGTGCACGCCGGCCGCAACTCCGTGGAGTCCGTCCGCCGGGACCTGCTGCCGCACCTGCTGGCGACCGTCGCGCGGATCGAGGCGGACCTGTGGATCACCGGGCCGGCCCGGGCCTCCTCCCATGGGAACGGAGCCAGGAACAGGGCCGAGGCCGAGAGGTGAGCGCGATCGTCCCGCCGTGCCGTCATCCCGCTCCGGCGCCGGGCTCCCGGCCCGACTCCGGTGCCGTACGTCGTGCAGGATCTGCTCGTAGTCGTCACGGTGGAACTCGTACGGCAGCTCCAGGCGCAGCTCCGACACGGCCGGGAGCACCGGGTCGGCGGTCAGCTCCTCCAGGATCTGCTCCGCGGTCCCGACCACGTCCGGCGCGAACAGGATCCGCTTCGGCCCCCGGGGTGCCAGGGTCCGCGCGTGCCGGGAGACCGCGTACGCGCGGTAGCGGACCCGGGGGCCCGCGCCGGCGCCGTCGAACGGCACGATCACCCGCCCGAGCGCCACTCCGGTCGGCGCCACCTGGGCCCGCGAACGTCCCGCGAGAACATGCCGGTACTCGTCGAGCAGGGTGAGCTGGGCCGTACGGTCCTCAACTCCACCGGCGTACGACACGATGCTCCGCCACCCCCCAGGAATCCGTCGCTGTACCGGCGGGACTGTTGGGGATGTACCCGCGTACGCCGGGGACGCGTGAGGAGGGCAGCCTGCGGCCCACCCAGCAGGGCACCGCGTTGGCCAAGGACGTCTGGCTGATCGGCATCGGCATCGGGATCGGGATCGGGTTCGTCGTCGACGAGTCGGCGCGCGACAGCCGGTGACCGTTCCCGTTCCCCGCCCCCGCCCCCGCTCCGCCCCGATCTCGCCATGGAGCCGTCTACGCCACGTCGGCCGGGTGTCCCGGTTCGGGCTGCCGGTGTCGGAACCGGGACCGGGGTACGAGGCCGGCGGGTTCGGATGGTGCCGGTCCGGGGCGCAGGGTGAGGACCGCGGCCTCGGGGCGAGCGGCCTCGGGGTGAGTGGCCACGGAGCGAGCGGCCTCGGGGCGGTCCGGCACGGAAGAATCCGCCCCGGACTGCTTTTTGGCGTGGTCTCCGGAGTGCGGGCGTGGTGTCGCCCGGGTCAGGAGGATCACGCCCCGCGACGCGAGCGCCGCGCCGGTCAGTGCGAGCAGTACCCCCGTCGGGCCGCCCCGGAACCGCTCGCCGAGCAGACAGAGTCCGATCACCGCGGCGGCCACGGGGTTCGCCAGGTTCACCATCGCGAGAGGGGCGCCCAGCCCGCTGCGGTAGGCGGTCTGGGACAGCAGCAGCCCGCCGGCCGCGAACACGGCGACGAGCAGGGCCACCCCGATCACCCGGACGTCCGGCAGCGGACCCGAACGGTCCGTCACAGCCACCGTCACGGTCTGGGTGAGCGCCGAGGCCACCCCGGAGGCGATGCCCGACGCGGTCGCGTGCCGCAGTCCGGGCCGGGCACGTGGTCGTGACAGGACGCCGATCAGGGCAGCCGTGGCACCCGCGACCAGCAGCGCCTCGGACACGGACAGGGTGTCGTCCGGTGCCGGCCCCGACGCGGTGACCAGGATCGCAGCGAGACCGGCGAGGGTGAGCGCCGTGCCCCGCCACTCGGTCCGGCCCACCCGCCGCCCCGCGACCCACGCACCCATGGGCACGGCCACCACCAGCGTGAGCGCGCCGAGCGGCTGGACCACGGTCAGCGGGCCGTACGCGAGCGCCACGACGTGCAGCAGCGCGCCCGTGGCGTTCAGCACGACCGTCCACCACCAGGCGCCGCTGCCCAGCAGCCGCAGCGCACCGGCGCCGGGGGACCGTGACGCCAGCAGTGCCTGGGCGACCGCGGCAGCCGCGTAGGCGACGGCGGAGACGAGGGACAGGGCGACGGCGACGAGGATCGCGCTCATCGGCGCGCCCCCACGAGTCCCTCGACCTCGGCCCTCGCCGCGTCAGCCTCGCCGCTCTGCGCCGGCACGGTGGGCACGGCCGGAGGCCGGCGGGCAGGGTGCGGGAGGCGCAGGGCCGCGAGGGCGGTGCCGAGCAGGGCGGCCGCCACGATCGCGTCCAGCCAGAAGTGGTTCGCCGTCCCCACGATCACCAGCAGCGTCAGCAGCGGATGCAGCAGCCACAGCAACCGCCACCGCGAGCGGGTGGCGACGACCAGGCCGATCGCCACCATCAGCGCCCAGCCGAAATGCAGCGAGGGCATCGCCGCGAACTGGTTCGACAACGTGTCGGTCTGCGGAGGCCCGTACACCGACGGCCCGTAGACCCGCCCGGTGTCCACCAGGCCGGTGGCGGCGAGCATCCGGGGCGGGGCGAGCGGGAACGCCAGATGCAGCACCAGAGCGGCGGCGGTGACCGCGGCAAGCACGTGCCGCGCCCACAGGTAGTGGACCGGACGGCGCAGGTAGAGCCAGATCAGGAAGGCGGCGGTGGCCGGGAAATGGACGGCCGCGTAGTAGGTGTTCGCGAGGTGCACGAGGCCGCCGCCGTGCAGCAGCAGGGACTGCACCGCTCCCTCGCCGGGCAGGTGGAGCGCTCGTTCCAGCTCCCACACGTCGTACCCGTTGCGGAGGGCGGCCTCGGAGTGTCCCGTCGCGAGCCGCCGGCCGAATGCGTAGACGAGGAAGAGCCCCACCACGAGCAGGAGCTCACGGAGCAGGGGTGGGCGCGCCGATGCGCCGGCCGCCGACGGCGCGTCGGGCCTCGCCGGTGGCGGCTCGCTCGGTGGCTCGCTGCGGGCATTCATCCCCCGGCCCTTTCGCCGACGCTGGTTCTGAGGTGGTGCGGGTGGCAGTGGTGGTGCCGGGTCGCGCTGTGGTGCCGGCCTTCATCGGTACGGATTCGATTCGAAACCCGTCCGTACCGAAACCCGTCCGTACCGAAACGGGAGTGTACCGATACGGAACCGTTCCGGTACACTCCCGTATCGATAGGCAGGGGACACAGGCGCACCGGAAGCCGGCACCCCGAAGGAACCGTCTTCAGGACAAGGAGCCGAGCCGATGACGTCGCAGGCCGCGGACCAGCCGGAACCGGTCGGCAGTTCGCGCCGCTCCAAGATCACGCCCGAGCGTGAGCGGGAGTTCTTCGACGCGGTTCTGGAGCAGATCCGTGAGTGCGGCTACGACGCCGTCACCATGGACGGGGTCGCGGCCCGGACGCGGTGCAGCAAGTCCACGCTGTACCGGCAGTGGCAGACCAAGCCCCGGTTCGTCGCCGCGGCGCTGCGGTCCAGCGGGCAGACGCGCTTCACCGGCATCGACACCGGCACCCTCGCGGGGGACCTGCGCGAGGCCGCCCGGAGCGCGGGCGCGTGGTCGGCGAAGGACACCTCGCTGTTACAGGCACTCGGGCACGCGGTCACGCAGGACCCGGAGCTGGCACAGGCACTGCGCGAAGCGCTGGTCGAACCGGAGATCGTCGCGCTGAAGGCGATCCTGCGGCGCGGGGTCGAACGCGGTGAGGTCCCCGCGGAGAACCCGGCGTTGGCGTACATCCCGGCCCAGTTCTTCGGCGTGCTGCGGGTGCGGCCCCTCCTGGAGGGGCAGAACGCGGACCCGGACTATCTGCTCCGGTTCGTGGAGGCCGCCGTACTGCCGGCGCTCGGCCTCGAATGAGACCAGGGCCGCCGTTCCCGGATGACCGGGCGGCGACCCGACCGCGCCGCACCGTGGGGACGGGGGCGGCGCGCACCACCGGCCGGGTGGGGCTCCCCTT
>NZ_JBHSPC010000057.1:34309-55585 GCF_042656345.1 Streptomyces incanus | reverse complement strand
TGAGCGGAGGGGAGCCCCACCCGGCCGTCTTTCGGTGGGGCGGACGTCGGGGCGGACGGCCGAGGCTGCGGGCTCAGACGTCCTGGCCGTTGCCGCCGCTGCTCTCCGCCTTCTTTATGCCCTTGGTGATGTCGTCGAGGACGGACTGCTTCTGGTCGGTGTCCAGACCGAAGCGGATGACGACCATCTGCTTCGGCTGCGCGGGGGAGGGGAAGGCCAGCGACTGGACGTACCCGTCGGAGCCCTTGCTGGTGACCGCCTTCCAGCGCACCAGGTAGCCCTTCTGCCCGGCGACGGTCACCGCCTTCGACTCGAGGACCTCGTGCGAGCTGATCCTCCCGTAGGAATCGCCGCCGTACGACTCCTCGGCGTTGGCGGAGATGTCCGCCTTGGCGACCGCTTCCGCGGTGGAGCCGCGGGTGCCGAGGGCCCTTGCCGGTGCCGAGTACGCGCCGCCCTTGGTGCAGGTGCTGGAGGTGTCGCCGGGGCAGTCGTACGTGTTCTCCGACATGATCTGGGCACCCACCCGGCCCTCCTGGCCGTACCAGCCGTCCGGGATGGGAAGGCTGATTCCGCTCAGCCCGTCGGTCACCGACCCGCTCTCGACCCGCGGCGGCTCAGAGGTGTCCGAGTCGGGGCCGTCCTCGCCCGGACCGCCGTCCCGTCCGCCCGGCGCCTGCGAGGCGGTGGAGTTGTCGTTCCCGCCGTCGTCGGTCAGCGCGTACACGCCGACCCCGATGCTCGCCAGCACCGCGACGGCCGCTGCCACAGCTATTCCGACGAGCAGCCCGCGCCTCCGGCCGGAGCCCGGACCGGACTGCACGACCCCGGGATATCCGGGATGCGCCGGATACGCGGGGTACACCGCCTGGGCCGGATACGCCGGTCCGGCGGCCGTGCCCGGCGCGGGAGGGTCCCAGGCGGGTGCCGATCCCGTCGGCCGGACCCGGTCCGTCCAGGCAGTACCGTCCCACCAGCGCTCGGTGGCCGGTCCGTCATTCGTCTGCCCGGGGTCGGGGTACCACCCGGGAGGAGTCGCCTGCGTCATGCCCCCACCGTATGAGGCGTCGGTGAAAGAGGGATGAGAGAGGTCCGTAACTTCGGGAGTCCGAGGTTCCGCGGGCCGCGGGTGCGTGCCCCGTGAGCGCGCCGGCCCGAGCGGCCGGGCCTCCGGGAGCCCCGGCCCGGGAGCTCCGACCCGCCTCCCCGACCCCTTCCGAAATGACCCGACACACCATCACTTTCCTTTCCCTTGACCGGTGTTGACCGTCAGGCCCCTGGTGAGCGGCAGGGCGCGTCGACCCCTGTACCCGGTGTCACCCGTCACGGCAAGAGCCCGGCCGGTACCGCTCCGTCGGGGCCGTCGGAGGACTACGCTCGACGCCGGTACGTCGTTCGGGCGACTTGGGGAGGTAGCGGAATGACGGAGGTGCGGCCCGCGGCATCGGCCTCTCTCTGGGAGCGGGACGAGGAGATCGCCGCCATCACCGCGGTGGTCGACACCCTGTGCGCGGACCGTTCCTCGCCCGGCAGCCTGCTGGTGCTGCGGGGCGAGTCGGGGCTGGGCAAGACCGCGCTGCTCGCCGAGACCCGGCGCATCGCCGAACAGCGCGGCTGCACCGTGTGGTCGGCCCGCGGCGGCGAGACCCTGCGCACCGTCCCGTTCAACGTCGTACGCCAACTCCTCCAGCCCGCGCTGGTGTCGATGCTGCCGGAGGAGGCCCGCGAGTACCTCGGCGACTGGTACGACATCGCCGGCCCCGCCCTCGGCATCGCCGAGCCCGGCGACCGGCACGCCGACCCGCAGGGCGTCTGCGAGGGCCTGGTCGCCGCCGTGCGCCGGCTGGCCCGCCGGGACTGGCCGCTGGTACTGACGATCGACGACGCCCACTGGGTCGACCAGGAGACTCTGAACTGGCTCTCCGCTTTCGCGGAAAGCTTGGCGGACCTGCCCGTCCTTGTCGTGGTCGCCCGCCGGCCCGGAGGCGTCTCCGGGGTGAGCACCCGCCACCTGGACGCCATCGCCGCCGCGGCCGAGCACCCGGTCACCGTCCTCAGCGCGCTGACCCCGCCCGCCGCGGCCGGTCTCACCCGCGCCACCCTCGGCGAGAACGCGGACGCCGCGTTCTGCCGCGAGGTGTGGGCCGTCACGGGCGGCAACCCCTACGAGACCGTGGAACTCCTCGCCAAGGTCCGGGACAGCGAACTCGAACCCGTCGAGGCGCACGCCGGTGAACTGCGCGCGCTGAACCGCTCCGCCCGCGGCGGCGGGCTCGTCGCCCGGCTGGAAGAACTCGGCATAGACGCCACCCGGTTCGCCTGGGCCGCCGCCATCCTCGGCAACGACATCACCGTCGACCTGGTGGCCGAGCTCGCCACCCTCGACCACGACGACGCCGTCCGCTGCGCCGAGCGGCTGCGCAGCGCCCGTATCCTCACCGACCCCGACCCCGGCACCGGCCGTACCGGACCCGCCGACCTCGAGTTCGTCCACCCGCTGATCGCCACCGCCGTCTACAACTCCATCCCCGACGCGCTGCGCCGCGCCATGCACGGCATCGCCGCCCGGATCGTCACCGACTCCGGACGCGGCGCCGCGTCCGCCTCCCGCCATCTCCTCGAGGTGCACCCGGACGACGACGAGGAACTCGTCCGGCAACTGCGGGACGCCGCCGGTGAACACCTCGCCGTCGGTGCCCCGGACGCCGCCCGCCGCTGCCTGGAGCGCGCCCTGGAGGAACCGCCCCGCCCCGAGGTCCACGCGCGCGTGCTCTACGAACTGGGCTGCGCCACCTTCCTCACCGCGCCCGCCCGGACCATCGGCCATCTGCGGACCGCGCTCGGCATGTCCGGCCTCGACGGGGACGCACGGGTGGACGCCGTGGTCCGGCTCTCCCAGGCGCTGCTGCACAACAACCAGATGGAGGAGGCCGTCCGCACCGTCGAGGAGGAGACCGCCCGGCTGGAACCCGGCCCCGCCCGGATGCGGCTGCAGGCCGTGCAGTTCATGTGGGAGGGCCTCCACGCCGGTGAGACCACCGCTCCCGGCCGTTCCGAACGCCTCGCCGCCCTCGCCGACACCTGCACCGGCCGGGACAACTCCGAACGCGCGCTGCTCATTCTGCGCGGCTTCGACGCCATGATGCGCGGCGAGAGCGCCGAAGTGGTCGCCGAGAACAGTGACCGCGTCCTCGTCAACGGCCGCCTCGCGCCCGGTCTCGGCTGGACCGACGCCGAGTGGGGCGTCGAACTGCTGCTGATGCTGGCCAGCACGTACGCCTACACCGACCGTCTCGACCGCGCCGAAAGTCTCTACAGCGAGGCCCTGCGCTCCTACGAGACAGCCGGCTGGAGCGGCGGCCACCTGGCCCTCGCCCACGCCTACGTCGGTCTCGCGCACCGCAGGCGGGGCCGCCTCGCGGCGGCGGAGAAGTCGCTGCGCGAATCCCTGCGCCTGGCCGAACGCGTGGGCCGCGGCCTGCCCCTGTACTGGACGGCGACCTGCAACCTGGTCGACACCCTGCTCGTCCGCGGCCATGTGGACGAGGCATGGGAAGTCGCCGAACGGCACGGGTTCGCGCCGCCCTACCCGTCCACCATCGTGCTGCCCGACCCCCGCTCGGTGCGCGGCAGGCTGCTGCTCGCGGTCGGCCGTACGAAGGACGGCATCAACGAACTGGAGGCCGCCGAGAAGGCCGCGGCCTCCCGCGGCCACCACAACCCCGTCCACCTGTTCTGGGCCGCCGACCTCGCCCGCGCCCTCGCCACCGAGGACCCGGCCCGTGCCGCCCGGCTGGCCGTCGAGTACCGCAGCCAGGCCGAGCGCTTCGGCACGGACACCGCCATAGGCGAGGCCCTGCGCTGCGCCGCCGCTCTGGAGACCGGCCAGCGGGCGGTACGGCTCGCCGCCCGGGCCGTCGCCTACCTGGAGGCCTCACCCTGCCAGTACGAGCACGCGGCGGCCCGCGTCGAGTACGGCATCCTCGCCCGCTCGCGGACCCACCTGGAGCGGGGCCTGGATCTCGCACGCTCCTGCGGCGCGGACGGCCTGGCCGCCCGCGCCGAGGCCGAACTGACCACGACGACCGGCCGGACCCAGTGACCTGAGTCGGAAATTCCTCGGCGGATCGGCGGAGGTGACGCATCCGCCGGATCCGTCGGAGCTCACGAACACCCCTGGCCGCAGCCTCCCTCGGTCACCGCGGATGCATCGAGCGCCCGGCAGGAACTGCCCAGAGATCTCCGGCTCAGGGCACTGAACCGCCGGCTCGGCCACGACCCCGGGAGGAGAGCCGGGCAACCGGCCTCTGCGGCTCTCGGGCTCACCGCCGACCGCGCCCCGCTCGGCCACCGGGCGCAGTGTCACCCGCATGTCCCCGGGTGGGGCGCCGGCCGGTGAGGCCTACCCGGGACGCCCGGCCGGCCGTGGGCCCGTGCCCCGACCGGTCCCGGTCCACAGTGCTGCGGCGGCAGCAGACTCGTCACCGGCCTTACCGGCCTCTCCGGCCTCTCCGGCCTCTCCGGCCTTACCGGCCTCTCCGGCCTTACCGGCCTTACCGGCCTTACCGGCCTCTCGGCCTTACCGGCCTTACCGGCCTCTCCGGCCTTACCGGCCTTACCGGCCTTACCGGCCTCTCGGCCTTACCGGCCTTACCGGCCTTACCGGCCTCTCGGCCTTACCGGCCTTACCGGCCTCTCGGCCTTACCGGCCTTACCGGCCTTACCGGCCTCTCGGCCTTACCGGCCTTACCGGCCTTACCGGCCTTACCGGCCTTACCGGCCTTACCGGCCTCTCGGCCTTACCGGCCTTACCGGCCTTACCGGCCTCTCGGCCTTACCGGCCTCTCCGGTGTTACCGGTGCCACTGGCGTCACCGGTGTTACCGGTGCCACTGGCGTCACCGGTGTCCCCCGGTGTCACCGGTGTCATAGGCGTCACCGGTGTCACCCAAGGTCACCCGGCCTCACCGGTGTCACCCGGTGTCACCCGGTGTCACCCGGCCTCACCGGCCTCACCGAGGTCACCGAGGGAAGAGGATCAGCCCGTTCACCGGTCACCCCGCCGGCCCGGGCCCGCGCGGCCCGGCCGCTGACGGACCGTGGCGTTCCGCCCTCCCGGACCCTTCCCTGCTTGTCGCCCACTGGGTCGGCAGCGTGTCACGACGGCCCCTCGGACTCCTCCGCCAGCACCCGCTGGGCCGTGGCGAACGCCGAGTTGGCCGCGGGGACTCCGCAGTACACCGCCGTCTGCAGCAGGACGGCCCCGATCTCCTCCGGGGTGAGCCCGTTGCGCCGGGCCGCGCGGACGTGCATGGCCAGTTCGTCGTAGTGGCCGTGCGCGATCAGGGCGGTGAGCGTGATCATGCTGCGTTCACGGCGGCTGAGCGTCGGATCGGTCCACACCTCGCCCCAGGCATAGCGCGAGATGAAGTCCTGGAACCGCGCCGTGAACGGCGTCTGCCGCGCCTGGGCCCGGTCCACGTGCGTGTCCCCGAGAACCTCGCGCCGTACCCGCATCCCACTCGCCGCGTCCCCGCCGAAGTGGGCCCGCAGCGCCGTCAGCACCGCCTCCGGGCGCTCCGCCGGCGCCAGATGCGAGGCACCCGGGATCTCGACGAGCCCTGCCCCCGGCACCGCGTCGGCGATCTCGCGCAGATGCGCCGGAGGCGTCGCCGGATCCTCCCGGCCGGCCACCAGCAGCGTCGGCGCCCCGATCTGTGCGAGGCGGTCCCGCAGATCGAACGCGGCCAGCGCGTCGCAGCAGGCGGCATACGCCCCGGGATCGGTGTCCCGGTGGTCGCGGACCAGCTCCGGCACCGTGAAACCGGGCGTGAACCAGCGGGAGTCCGCGCTCTCCGCGAGCCCCGTGAGGCCCTCGCTCCGCACCAGCGCCGCCCGCTCCTCCCACGCCTTCGCACCGTTGAAATGCGCAGAGGAACAGATCACGGCCAGCGACGACACCCGTTGCGGATACCGCACGGCCAGCTCCAGCCCCACCGCGCCGCCCAGTGACACCCCCGCGTAGGCGAACCGCTCGATGCCGAGCGTGTCGGCGAGCGCGATCACCAGATCCGCCAGATCGCCGACGGTCGCGCCGGGGCCGATCAGCCCGGCCGCCGAACCGCCGTGCCCCGGCAGGTCCCAGCGGACCACCCGGTACGCGGCCGACAGCTCGGGCGCCACCTTGTCCCACAGGGCGTACGACGTGCCCAGCGAGGGGCCGAGCAGCAGCGGGGGAGCAGAACCGGAGCCTTCGATACGGTGGTTGAGGAGAGTGTCGGTCACGAGCGCTCCAGTGCACGGTCGGTGAGGGGCCCGGCGGAGCCGGTGTAACGGGCGGGGTCGGTCGCGGCGGTGAGGTCGAAGCCCTTCCACTCCGGGCGCTCGGCCAACTCCGGTTCCGCCACGAATAGTTCATCGAGCATGTCGCCGAGCAGCGCACCGAGGTCGCGACCCTCCGCGTACGCGCGCCGCGCCAGGCCGGTGAGCAGTTCCTTCGCCCGGCCGCGCCCGAGAAGGGGTGCCAGTTCGGCGGACAGCCGCTCGGAGACGATCAACCCATGGGTCAGGCCGAGGTGTTCGCGCATCACGTCCGCGTGCACCCGCAGTCCACCGGTGAGTTCGGCGGCGTTTCGGGCCGCGCCGCCGGCCAGGCGCAGCAGCTCCCGCAGCGGCTCCCACTCGGCGTGCCAGGCCCCGGCCGGCCGCTCGTCCTCGGCCACCAGCGAGCCGTACAGCGTGGCCGCGAGCTGCGGCGCCTGCCGGGCCGCCGCCGCGATCAGCGTCGAACGCACCGGGTTGGCCTTGTGCGGCATGGCCGAGGACCCGCCGCCGCTGCCCTCGGCGACCTCCGCGATCTCGGTGCGGGAGTATGTGAGCACGTCCGCCGCGAGCTTGCCCAGGGCCCCGGCGGTGAAGGCGAGAGCGCCGGCGAGATCGGCGACCGGCGTGCGCAACGTGTGCCAGGGGAGAGCGGGCGGGCACAGGCCGAGTTCCCGGGCGTAGAGCGCGGGAAGCTCGGTCGGGTCCGTCGCCCCGTACGCGGTGAACGCGGCCAGCGTCCCTGCGGCACCGCCGAGTTGGGCGGGGAGCGAGGCGCGTACGGCCATCGTCCGGTCGCGGGCGTCGAGCACCAGGGAGCGCCACCCGGCGGCCTTCAGCCCGAACGTCGTCGGTACCGCGTGCTGGGTCAGCGTGCGCCCCGGCAGCACCGTGTCGCGGTGCTCGGCGGCGAGGCCGGCCAGCGCCCGCTGGGCGCGGTCGAGGTCGTCGAGGAGCGGGCCGAGTGCGCGGTGGGCCACCAGCATCAGAGCGGTGTCCATGATGTCCTGGCTGGTCGCCCCCCGGTGCACATAGGGGCCGTAGGGCTCACCCACCGCCCGGGTCAGATCCGCGACCAGCGGGATCACCGGGTTCCCACCGCCCCGCGCCCGCTCGGCGAGGGAAGCGAGGTCGAAGCGCCCGGGGCCGGCGGCCACCTCCGTGACCGCCGCCGCCGCCTCGGCGGGGGCGAGCCCGGCCGCCGCCTGCGCCCGGGTCAGCGCGGCCTCGGCGTCGAGCAGCGCCCGCAGGACGGCGCCGTCCCCGGCCTCGGCTGCGGCCGGGGAACCGGCCCACCCGGGGGCGAGCAGGCCGGTGCCGGCATCGGCCGATGTCACTGGAACTCCAGGAAGACCGTTTCGCCCTCGCCTTGGAGGCGGACGTCGAAACGGTACGTCCCCCGCCCCTCGTCCGTCGCGATCAGCGTGTCGCGGCGGTCCGCGTCGAGCCGGGACAGCAGCGGGTCCGCCGCGAGCGCGGCCTCGTCGCCCGGCAGGTGGACCCGGGTGAACAGATGCGTCAGCAGGCCCCGCGCGAACACACACAGACTGAGGTACGGAGCGTTCTGCCCCCGTGCCCCCGGCCGCAGCGTGCGCACGTACCAGTGACCGTCGGCGTCGGTCTGGATCCGGCCGAAGCCGGTGAACTCCACCCCGTTGCGGCCCAGGAAGTCGCCGCTCGCCGGGTCCCGCCGCATCGAACCGTCGGCGGTCGCCAGGTTGCCCTCCGGGTCCGGCCCCCACACCTCCAGCAGCGCGTCCGGCAGCGGGTTGCCCTCGCCGTCGTACACGTAGCCGTGCACGGTGACGGTGTCCGGGTGGCCGGCCGGCGCGATGTCCTCACCGCCGCGGAACGGCAGCGCATAGCCGTAGAAGGGGCCGACGGTGTGCGAGGGGGTGGGCAGCACGTTCTCCGGATTGCCCGTGTCGATCTTCGTCATGACGGTCAGCGCCCTTCTTCCATCCAGGTGGCCCGCGGCCCGTCGAGCACGATGTCCCAGTGGTAACCGAGGGAGAACTCCGGCACCGACAGACTGTGGTCGTAGGTCGCCACCAGCCGCTGACGGGCCGCGTCGTCGGTCACCGACTGCAGGATCGGGTCGTACGGGAACAGCGGGTCGTTGGGGAAGTACATCTGCGTCACCAGCCGCTGGGTGAAAGCGGTGCCGAAGACGGAGAAATGGATGTGCGCCGGGCGCCACGCGTTGACATGGTTGCGCCACGGATACGGTCCCGGCTGGATGGTCGTGAAGCGGTAGAAGCCCTCGGCGTCGGTGAGGGTGCGGCCGGCGCCGGTGAAGTTCGGGTCCAGCGGTGCGTCGTGCTGCTCACGCTGATGGGCGTACCGCCCGGCCGAGTTGGCCTGCCAGACCTCCACCAGCTGGCCGCGCACGGGACGGCCGTCGCGGTCCAGCAGCCGCCCGGAGACGGTGATCCGCTCGCCGACGGGCTCGCCGGGGTGCTGCCGGGTGAGGTCGTTGTCGGTCTCGGTGACGTCCCGTTCCCCCCACGCGGGGGAGGACAGCTCCACCAGCTCGGGGTCCTTGGTCACGTCGACCGCGATCGCCGGCTGCCGGGGATGGCGCAGCACCGACGAACGGTACGGCCGGTAGTCGCGGCGTGGATGGTGCTCGACCGGGGCACCGCCCGCCACCCGCTTCTCGTACGCGGCGTGTTCGGCCGCGATCTCCTGGTCGATGTCGTGCTGAGTGAGAACGTTCGTCACAGAGGCCACCACCTTGTCCATCCGAGGTACCTCATCCCTTCCGGCCCGGTCGGCCGGACGCGCGTCGTCGGTCTGCGTCGTCAGTCCCGAATTAGTCAGGGCACTGAGTATTTTCGCAGTGGTTCCCTCACGCTGCCATCGCTGAGCGGGGGCGTCAATACCTTGGCACAACCTGCATCGATGTCGGCGCGGACCGCAGACAGGTTCGGTCTTGCACGGGTATTGTTCAGTGCACCAACGAATTACAGCAACGAACTGCAGCAACCGACTGCGGTAACGGATCGACGGCATCGGCAGCGAGGGGCGTACATGGCCGCGGTGGACCTCACCACCCATCCCGGGCACCTGGCCCGACGGCTCCAGCAGGCGCACCACCTGCTGTGGAACACGATGGTCTCCGAGGAGATCACCTCCCCGCAGTTCGCGGTCCTCAACGCGCTCGTCGCCGAGCCGGGCCTGGACCAGCGCAGCGTGGGGGAGCGGGTCGGGCTGGACCGGTCCACCATCGCCGAGGTGATCGGCCGGCTCATCCGGCGGGAACTGCTCGACAAGGTCCGTGACCCGCAGGACGGACGCCGTTTCCTGCTCCGGCTCACGGAAGACGGCCTGCGCACCCACCGTAAGCTGGCGGTGCGCACCGCGCGGATGAACCAGGTCTTCCTGGGCCCGCTGGACGCCGACGAGCAGGCCGCCTTCTTCGCGTTGATCCGGCGGGTGGCGGACGCGGCCGAGGGACTGCGCCGCCCCGGCGAGCCCACGACTCCGGTACCCCGGTGATCCGGTGATCTGGCACCCCGGTGGCCCAGTGGCCCGGTACCCCGGAGATCCGGTGGTCTGGCACCCCGGTGATCTGGCGCCCCGGTGGCCCGGCGCCCCGGCGCCCCGGCGCCCCGGTGGCCCAGTGGCCCGGTGGTCCGGTGATCTGGCACCCCGGTGGCCCGGCAGGGCCCGTCGGTGAACAACTGGCGCGGTTTTCGCCAGACCACCGCAGGCCAGGGACATACCAGCGCGCCACTTGAATCCCGACGGGCCCCACCCCGGTGGTCCGGTGCCCGGTGGTCCGGAGATCCGGTGGCCCGGCGCCCCGGCGCCCCGGTGGCCCGGTGCCCCGGAGATCCGGTGGTCTGGCACCCCGGTGGCCCGGCGCCCCGGTGGCCCGGCACCCCGGTGGTCCGGTGCCCGGTGGTCCGATGTCCGGTGGCCCCGCCGGGTGTCCCGAGCTGGTCAGGTGGTCTCCGTGTAGACCACCCACACCTGCCCCTGCGCGAAGTTCACCTCGGTGCCGTCGTCCGTCGTGAACGCGGTGCCGTCCGAGGCGTCCGGGCGGCTCCAGCGGACGTCGTGGGCGCGCCCGTCGCGTAGCACGGTGGCCGTCCCGGAGCCCACCGTCTCGGTGTACGGCGTGTTGTTGCCGCGGGAGTCGTGGTAGTCGGACGGGCGGACGGTCACGTGCTGCACGACGACGGTCGCGGGCGCCACCGGCTCGCCCCGCGCGGTGACCGCGGGGGTGCCGTCCATGGAGACCAGCCAGCGGTCGCGGGCGTCGGACCAGCTGAAGGTGAAGCGGGCCGCCGGATAGCGCACCGTGCGTGTGCTCGTGGGTTCGCCGCCCCGGGGCGGCGGCCCGTAGCGGAAGCCGGTGGTCAGTGAGGCCCGGCCGGGCGGGTCGTCCATGACCTGCCGGGGCTGGAGGAAGAGGTTGTGCGGGGCGGACCGCGTGGTGCCCCGGACGTAGACGCCCGCACCCGAGCCGGGTGTCCCGGGCGTCAGGGGCTCCAGCGGCGCCCGGTCGATCAGCGGCAGCAGTCTGCTCTGCGCCCCGGAGAACGCCAGGACCGGCCGGTCGAACTGGCGTAGCAGCTCCAGGTCGGACTCCCGGGCGCTGCGCACCGGCCCGATGGATTCGGGCAGCCGGGTGGCGTAGACCGCCATCAGCCGGCTCAGGCCGCCCTCGACCTGCTCGACGTACACCACGTCCGCCGACTCCAGGCCCGTCTGGGGGCGGGCCGCGGGAACGTTGTCGATCTTCACCGCGAGGACCGGCGGGCGGTCGCCCCCGTGGGTTTCGTCCGTCCCGCCCGGGCGTGATGTGCGCGGCGACCCGCGTTCGTCGTCACCCGGACCGTTCGACGCCGTGCAGCCCGCCGCCAGACCGGCCACCAAAAGCGTCGCCAGCAGTGCTCTCGCCGTCGCGGCGCGTCGTGCGCGTGCTTTTCGTCTCGTGCCCACCGTCGCCACCCTGCCTGCCCCACATCATCGGTTGTCTTGGTTGTGCGCTTTTCCGATTGTCAGTGGCCCTACCTGATCGGTGGTGTTCCCGCGCGGTGGCTTCCGCCGATCGGCCCAGCAGGGAGCGGTTCGGCACGGGCCCCCCGGGTACCCGGAGCGCCCGCCGTACGAACGGCCGACAGCACGCACCGGCAGACCGTACGGACGGCGTACCGGCCACTACGACGCAGGGAGCAGGCGGCGATGAGGGCAGTGACCTGGCAGGGAAAGCGGGACGTTCGCGTGGAGGAGGTGCCCGACCCGCGGATCGAGGAACCGACGGACGCCGTCATCCGCGTCACGTCCACCGGACTGTGCGGCTCCGACCTGCACCTCTACGAGGTGCTCACCCCGTTCATGACCCCGGGCGACATCCTCGGCCACGAGGCCATGGGCATCGTCGAGGAGGTCGGCGCCGGAGTGCCGGACCTCCAGGCCGGTGACCGTGTCGTCGTGCCGTTCCAGATCGCCTGCGGCAACTGCTGGATGTGCCTCACGGGCCTGCCCACCCAGTGCGAGACCACCCAGGTCAGCGCCGAGGGCATGGGCGCGGCCCTGTTCGGCTACACCCGCCTCTACGGTGCGGTGCCGGGCGGCCAGGCCGAGTACCTGCGGGTCCCGCAGGCCCAGTACGGCCCGATCAAGGTCCCCGAGGGGCCGCCCGACGACCGGTTCGTCTACCTCTCCGACGTCCTGCCCACCGCCTGGCAGGCGGTGGCCTACGCCGACGTCCCGAAGGGCGGAAGTGTCGCCGTGCTCGGCCTCGGTCCCATCGGTGACATGGCCTGCCGGATCGCCCGGCTCAAGGGCGCCGGGCGGGTCTTCGGCGTGGACCTGGTCCCGGAACGACTGCGCCGGGCGCAGGAACGGGGCGTGGAAACCTTCGACCTGCGCTCCTTCGACGACGAGAAGGAGCTCGTCACCGCGATCCGTGACCGGACCGACGGCCGCGGCCCCGACGCCGTGATCGACGCCGTCGGCACCGAGGCACACGGCAGCGCGGTGGCCCGCATGGTGCAGAACACCGCGGCGCTGCTGCCCCGGAAACTCAGCGGCCCCCTGGCCGAACGCTTCAGCGTCGACCGGCTCGCCGCCCTGCACACCGCGATCGACCTGGTGCGCCGCGGCGGCACCGTCTCGGTGTCCGGCGTCTACGGCGGCGTGGCGGACCCGATGCCCCTGCTCACCATGTTCGACAAGCAGATACAGATGCGCATGGGGCAGGCGAACGTCCGCCACTGGAGCGACGAGATCATTCCCCACCTCACGGACGACGACCCCCTCGGCGTCGAGGACTTCGCCACCCACCGCCTGCCGCTGTCGGACGCACCCCTGGCCTACGACATGTTCCAGCGCAAGCGGGACGGCGCGGTCAAGGTCCTCATGCGGCCGTGAGCCCGGCGTGATCCGGACGAGAGGCCCCTGGGGCCTGTCCGGCACATCCCCGCCCGCCCAGTGACGCCTGGCACGCACTCCCCCGAGCTCTTCGAGCAGGGGAACCCCCAGCCGCGTTGCCGAAACGCCCACGTGGCTCCTCCCCCCACCTCTCGGCTCCGCTCGAGCGGGTGCGCCACGTACTCGATGAGTTCGGCGGACCGCGCGGCCGGCCCAGGACATCCGGCGTCCGGAGCCCGCATGTGTTCGTGCCCATCGAACCGCGCCGGCCCTTCACCCGGGTCCGCCGTGCCGCCCTCGCGGCCGGCCGGCCGCGAACGGGAGCGCCGGATGCCGGAGCAGGTGACCATGAAGTGGTGGAAGGAGGAACGCGGAGAGCGGATCTCCGTGGACCGCAACCGGACGGCCCGCGACCGCACCATCGCCTCCGCCTGCTCCGTGCGCCCCCGTCCGCACGCACCCGTCCCGGCGCCGCTGCGCCGGGACGGGTGCCCGTCGCGCACCCGAGGGACTTCGATCTCGCGACCATGCCCGCGCGCTTCGCCGAACTCGGCGATGTGCACGCGGACATGGACGATCACGGATTCTCGCTCGAACCCCTGCTCGAACTCGCTCGACGGGACGAGCGCGACCACGGACTCGGTGATCTGCCCTACCCGCCCGAGTGTCCGAAGACGCCGGGGGAACCCGGCCGGGTACAGCCGAGCCGGGTCGGGAAGCCCGGAACCGCGGCTTCCCGACCCGGCGCGCCGCTTCACCTTCGCGGGGAAATCAGCGCCGTGTCACGGCAGTTCGTGCCACCGCAGCGGTTTCACGGCAGTTCCTTGATCCGGACGTCCCGGTACGAGACCACGTCCGTCGTGCTGTGCACCTGGAGGCCGAGGTAACCGGAGGCGAACCGCCGCCCGTCCGTGCCCGGGTCGTCCGAGCGCGGCGGGGTGAAGTCCTGACCACCGGTGTTGTCGAACTCGTTGATCAGCACACCGTTGCGGAAGACCGAGTAGTGCTGGCCCTCCACCCGGATCTCGTAGTCGTTCCAGGTGCCCTTCTGGGTCACACCCGCGCCGGCCAGGCCCACCCGGTCGAAGCCGTAGACCGAGCCCGTCTTGTACATGTCGCCCGTGGGCGAGTCGAACACCTGGATCTCGTGTCCGTACTTGATGGCGGCCCACTCCGGCCGGGTCTCCTCCGGGTGGTCGTGGATCTGCGGGAACCGCACGAACACACCGGAGTTGGCGTTCCCGGTACCCGGGGCGTCGTCACGCCACTGCAGCTTCAGCGAGAAGTCGCCGTACTTGCGCTCGGGGAACCACAGCATGCCGAGCCCGGACTTCGTGGTGCCGGACGTGATCGACCCGTCCGGGTTCAGCGCGAACGAACCACCGCCCACCTGCTGCCACTTGGCGAACGCCGCCGCGCTGCCGTCGAGGATCTTGCGGTAGCCGTCGGTCTGGCCCGGCTCGCCGATCCCGGACTGGCGGGCCGCCTGGTTGATGGCCCGGTCCTCGCGCTGGTCGACGACACCTTCCTTCCTGAGCTTGTCCAGCACGCTCTTCACGTGCTTCAGGAACAGTGCGCTGGACGTCCACTCCTTCTCGTCCTCGATCAACTCGCCGATCCGGCACCGGTTGTTGGTGACCCGGTTGGGCACGCCCGAGTCGACCTCGCCGACGATCACCGTCAGGCGCTCGTCGTACTCCGGGCAGGGCGGCGGCGGGACTTGGCCGGTCACGACGGTGAAGCTCACCGTGAGCGGTGCGGAGGTGTTGCCCGCCTTGTCGCGCGCCCGGTACGTCACGGTGTGCCGGCCCGCCCGGTCGACGACCACGGGCTCCGTGTACGCCAGGTAGGGCCCGGAGTCGAGCGAGTACTCGATGGACGCGACGCCGGAACCGCCCGCGTCGGTGGCGCTGATGGTCACCTTCGCGCTGCCGACGTAGGCCCCGGCGGAGTTCCTCGACCCCTCCACGCCGACGCCGGTCACCGGTGGGGTGGTGTCCTGCGGGGGCGCGGTGACGACGGTGAAGGCGACGCTCTTGGCCGCCGAGACGTTGCCCGCCTTGTCGGTGGCGCGGTAGCGCACGGTGTGGGTGCCGACCTGATGCACCATCACCGGACCGCCGTACACCTGCCAGGCGCCCGTCGCACCGACCGCGTACTCGATGGTGTTGACACCGGAGCCCGTGTCGGAGGCGCTGACGGTGACGGTCGCCATGTCGATGTAGGCGCCGTCGGCGTTCTTCTCGCCGTCCACCGTCGCCGAGGTCTCCGGTGCGGTGGTGTCGTCCGTCGGCGGGGCGACGACGGTGAAGGCGACGCTCTTGGCCTCCGAGACGTTGCCCGCCCTGTCCAGGGCGCGGTAGCGCACCGTGTGCGTGCCGACCTGGTTGACGACCACCGGTGCGGTGTACGGCTGCCAGGCGTCGTCGGCGCCGATCGCGTACTCGATCCGGTCGACGCCCGAGCCCTCGTCGGTCGCCGTGAGGGCGACGCTCGCCGAACCGACGTACGCGCCTTCGGCGTTCCTCGTGCCGGTCACCTCGGCCGTCGCCGTCGGCGCCGTGGTGTCCTCCCCGCTGCCCTCGGTCACCACCAGGATGCCCTGCATCATGCCGTGGCCGGGAATCGTGCAGTGGTAGAAGTAGCGGCCCGGGGTGAGCGTGACCTCGGCGGTGTGCCGGCCGCCCTGGGCGTCACCGGGGTTGGCGAGGATGTTCAGCTGGACGTCGTTGTTGAACTCGGGGTCCGACGTGGCGAACGTCAGCGTGTGCGGCATACCGGTGGTGTTCCCGGTGGCCACGCTGTTCTCGAAGACGATCGTCGCCGGTCCGGCCACCGCGGTCGCCGGTGCCGAGAGGTACTTGTCGATGTCGTTGCCCGCGGTCCAGGTGAGCACCTGATCCGCCGCGGCCCCGGCCTTCCTCGTTCGCGGGGCCTCCGGCTCGCCGGCCGCGGAGACGGTCTGCAGGCCGAGCATCATGAGGAGGGCGGCCAGCAGGGCGGCCCAGACCCTTCGTTGTTGGCGCATCACTGGTTTCACTCGGCCTTCCTCGCCAGCTGACCGGCGGCCGGGGTCGGTCCGCCGCCCGTGTAGGTGACCCGCCACAGCGCGGACTTGGAGTCCGAGGTGAAGAAGCCGCGGCCGTAGTCGAGGACGTACAGCGCGCCGTCCGGACCGAACTTCCAGTCCATCAGGTTCTTGATGCCGGCATCACCGACCGGCACGATCTTCTTCAGCGACTCCGAGTGCACCGGCAGCCCGCCGTCTCCCTGCGTCTTCGGGTTCATGAGCACCGCGTTGCGCGGCTGGTCGGCGTCGTAGAAGTCGCCGACGAACCACTTGCCGTCCCAGTAGGCCGGCCACTTGGTGTCACTGCCGCCGGCCTCGTCGTAGCGGTAGACCGGCCCGTTCATCGCGGCCTGGCCGCCGCCCTTGAGCCAGGGCAGCCTGTAGGTGGTCTCGTCCTGCTGGTAGGACGGGACACCGTTCGCGTCGCGGGGGAAGTCCGGGCCGCCGCCCTGCGGTGAGTACCAGATGTTGTTGCCGGTCACCGGCGGCAGATTGACCAGACCGTCGTTGTTCGGCGACTCGTTCTTCGGGTGGTCGCAGTCGTACCAGCCCAGCGGCCGCGACGGATCGGGCAGATTGCGGTCCCGGTAGGGCTGGTTGTTGCCCATGCAGTAGGGCCAGCCGCGGTTGGACGCCTTCGTGATCACGGCGAAGGTGTCGTACTTGGCCGGGCCCCAGGTCGTCGACGGCTGACCGGCGTCCGGGCCGACCCAGCCGGCGTAGAGCACGTCGGTCCGCGGATCGACGGAAATGCGCGCCGGGTTGCGCACACCCATCACATAGATCTCGCCGCGCGTCTTGCCGCCGCCCTCGGCACTCTCCTTACCGGTGAACAGGTTGCCCTCGGGGAGGGTGTACGTGCCGTCCGGCTCCGGGTGGATGCGCAGGATCTTGCCGTTGAGGTTGTTGGTGTTGCCGGCCGTGCGGCGCGCGTCCGCGAAGGAGACGCCCTTGTAGTTCGGCTCGGGGTTGTTGCCCGAGTAACCGCCGCTGAAGCCGCTGGAGTTGTTGTCACCGGTGGCGATGTACAGGTTGCCCTTGGAGTCCCAGGCCAGCCCGCCACCCGAGTGGCAGCAACTGTGGATCTGCACCGGCCATTTCAGCAGGACCTTCTCGCTGGCCAGGTCCAGCTTGCCGGTGGGCTCGTCGAACGTGAAGCGGGAGACCCGCCGTTCGGCCATCCGCTTGTCGCGGTCGATCTCCGAGTGGGGCGTGTAATGCAGGTACACCCACCCGTTCCGCTCGAACCGCGGGTCCAGCTCGATGCCGAGCAGGCCCTCCTCGACCTTGACCAGTTCGTCGCCGCCGCCCTTGTTGCCGAAGACGGTGAGCGCCCCGGCCAGGGTGACCTTCTCGGTCCTCGGGTCGTAGACGTGGATCTCGCCCTTGCCCTTGCCGATGTCCGGGTTGTTCCAGTCGGTGACCACGGGCTGCGAGGAGTCGGCGCCGCCGCGGCCGATGGAGAAGACGCGGCCGTCGGGGGCGGTGACCAGTCCGTGCGGCTCGCCGATCTGGTCGTTCTTTCCCGGCTGGTTGGGCCGGGTCAGCCGCTTGGCCTCGTAGTTGCCGTTGATGGTGGCCTTGCAGTCGGCCTGGACCAGCCGGCTGGTCCACAGGAGCGCGCCGCGCAGATGGTCGCGGAAGTCGGTCTCGTCGTACGACGACACCGTGCCGCCCATCCCGGTGTAGAAGGATCGTCCGCCGTCGTAGTCGCGGCACCAGCTCACGGGGTGGTCCGCGCCGTTGGCGCTCGCCCCCGGCTGGTAGGTCGACTCGCGGACCCGGGCGACGGTGTGCACCTCGCCGGACGGGTTCCGCGTCCAGTTCAGCCACTTGTCGGGCCGCTTCCACTCCTGCGGCAGGCTCTTGGTCGCCGGGTGCTGCCGGTCGCCGACCTCGACGGTCGCCCGCTGGGCGTTCGCCGGGCCGGACGCGGCCGGGCGGGCGCCGATGAGACCGGTGAACCAGTCGGAGTACGGCTCCGCGCGGGCCGCGTCATGAATGCCGACGAACCCGCCGCCGGCCTCCATGTAAGCTTCCAGGCCCGCCTCCTGGGTCGGGTCGAGGACATCCCCGCCGCCGGTGAGGAAGACGACCGCGTTGAAGCGGCTCAGCCTGGTGTCGTTGGTGAAGACCGAGGCGTTGTCCGTCGCCGTGACCTCGAACCGCTGGTTCTCCGGACCGGACAGCCCGATCTTCTCGATCGCCTCGATCCCGGCGTTCACCAGCGGCGACTCGTCGCCGGCCGCGGCGGAACCGTGGAACAGCAGCACCCGTACGTTCGCGCCGCCCGGGGGCGACTTGATCGACATCGTTGTCAGGGCCGGGTCCGGGGCCGGGCGCGCGGCGGCGGGACCCGACAGCAGTCCGGCGGCGACGACCCCGGCGGCAACGGTCGCCGCCCAGGCCCTTCGCCTCGTTCTGTTCGCTCTCGTGCTTCTTGTGCTTCTCGTGCTCAATCCGTGCAAGCGCATGGGTCCTTGATGCGATGTGAACCGCACGTGGCCACCCACCCCTCCTCGGTCGCAGCAACAGCGTCAAGGAAGTTAGACCTCTTTGCGTCACTCGCCAATACCTATGGCCGCAATGAAACGAACTTTGTCCTGAGTGTGGATAAACGGAGGGGTGGCCGCTACGGTTTCTCAGGTTCATGACATCCACTTCGCAGCCGGCGTGCACACGCCTTTTGATGCTCGGCACCATCGAGTCCCGTACGAGTAAGGGGAGTTCGGCATGGACAGACGCGGCTTCAACCGGCGGGTGCTGCTGGGTGGCGCGGTCGCGGCGACATCGTTGTCCCTCGGGTCCTCCGAGGCGGTGAGCGCACCGACCCCGGCAAGAACGGCTCCCGCGGGCGGCGAGGTGAGGCGCATCAAACTGTACGCCGAGCGCCTGGACGGCGGAAAGATGGGCTACGGCCTGGAGAAGGGCAAGGCGTCCGTCCCCGGCCCGCTGATCGAGCTCAACGAAGGCGACACGCTGCACGTGGAGTTCGAGAACGCCATGGACGTACCGGTGAGCCTGCACGTCCATGGCCTGGACTACGAGATCTCCAGCGACGGCACCAAGATGAACCGCAGCGACGTCGCGCCCGGCGGCACCCGCACCTACACCTGGCGCACCCACAAGCCCGGACGGCGCTCGGACGGCACCTGGCGGTCGGGCAGTGCCGGATACTGGCACTACCACGACCACGTCGTCGGCACGGAACACGGCACCGGCGGCATCCGCAACGGCCTGTACGGCGCGGTGATCGTGCGGCGCAAGGGAGACGTCCTGCCGGACCGCACGCACACGATCGTCTTCAACGACATGACGATCAACAACAGGCCCGCCCACACCGGCCCCGACCTCGAGGCCACCGTCGGCGACCGCGTCGAGGTCGTCATGATCACGCACGGCGAGTACTACCACACCTTCCACATGCACGGTCACCGCTGGGCCGACAACCGCACCGGCATGCTCACCGGACCCGACGACCCGAGCCAGGTCGTCGACAACAAGATCGTCGGACCCGCGGACTCCTTCGGCTTCCAGATCATCGCGGGGGAGGGGGTGGGGGCGGGCGCCTGGATGTACCACTGCCACGTCCAGAGCCATTCCGACATGGGCATGACCGGACTGTTCCTGGTGAAGAAGCCGGACGGCACGATCCCCGGCTACGACCCGCACGAACACCGGCACGGCCAGGAGTCCGCCCCGAAGGAGAGCGAGAGCGGGGAACACGAGCACTGACGGGGGGCCGGGCCGCGGGGCAAGGGATACGGGACAGGGGATACGGCCGTACAGCGGGGCACCCTCCGGCGAGAGCGCTCTCACCGCCCGGGGCGCCGGGGCTATCCTGATCCGCAGCCGCAGGTGAGGAGCCCCCGACGTGACCGAGACAGTGCCGCGCCCCACCCTGGAGGCCGTGGCCGCGCGGGCGGGGGTCTCGCGGGCCACCGTCTCCCGCGTGGTCAACGGCGCCGACGGCGTCACCGAACCCCTGGCCGAGCGGGTCCGGCAAGCGGTGGAGGAGCTCGGCTACGTGCCCAACCAGGCCGCCCGCAGTCTGGTGACGAACCGGCACGACGCCATCGCCGTGGTCGTCGCCGAACCCGAGAGCCGCGTCTTCGCCGACCCCTTCTTCGCCCGCCAGCTGCGCGGCATCAGCAGGGAGCTGACGGCGCACGACAACCAGCTCGTGCTGCTGCTCACCGAGGGCCGCCACGACCATGCCCGCGTCGCCCGCTACCTGGCGGGCGGCCATGTCGACGGCGCGCTGGTCTTCTCACTGCATCTCGACGACCCGCTGCCCGAGCTGATCCAGCGCGCGGGGGTCCCGGTCGTGTTCGGCGGCCGGCCCGACTGGTCCGGCGGCGGGAACGGCGTCGTCTACGTCGACAGCGACAACCGCGGCGGCGCCCGCGACGCCGTACGGCACCTGCTCGGCCTCGGCCGCGGCCGGGTCGCGCACATCACCGGCGCCCTGGACCAGACCTCGGCCGCGGACCGGCTGGACGGCTACCGGGACGCCATGGCCGACGCCGATCCGCGGCTTGTCGCGGAGGGCGACTTCACCCTGGCCGGCGGCGAGCGGGCGATGCGGGAGCTGTTGGAGAGCTGTCCCGGCCTGGACGCCGTGTTCGCCGCCAACGACCTCACGGCGGTGGGCGCGCTGCGGGTGCTGCGCGAACACGGGCGGCGGGTGCCGGACGACGTGGCGGTGGTCGGCTTCGACGACATGCTGCCGTTCGCCGAGCAGACCGATCCCCCGCTGACCACCGTCCGCCAGGACATCGAGGAGATGGGCCGGCTGATGGCCCGGCTCCTGCTGCGCGGCCTCGACCGCACCGCCGCCGCGCGCGAGACCGTGGGCGGTGCCCCCTCCGGCGTGATCTTCCCGACGACCCTGGTACGCCGCGCCTCCGCGTGAGGCCCGCGGCCGGCCCCTGCCCGACGGTGCCCGACGGTGCCCGCGCCTTCGAGCGAGAACGCTCCGCGCGCCGCCGTGCGGTTCGGCGCCGGTGCGGGCATCGTTCGTGCGGTCGGAGCGGGTGCGGGTGTGGGTGTGGGTGCCGATACGGGGGTGGGCGCGGGGCGGAGGTGGGCGCGGGGGCGGGCTCGGGTCCGAAGTCCCGGGCGCCGTGTTGATCCGTCGTTGAGTGAATGTTTTTCGGCGCCCGGCACGCTGTCGGGCATGCACATCGACACCATCGCGTCGCCCGACCTCGCGTGGCAGGAGGAGGCCCTGTGCGCGCAGACCGGGGGAGATTTCTTCTTCCCCGAGCCCGGCAGCTCGGTTCGTGACGCCAAGCGGATCTGCGGCCTGTGCCCCATCCGGGCCACCTGCCTCGACTACGCCATGACCAACGACCTGCGCTTCGGCGTCTGGGGCGGACTCTCCGAGAAGGAGCGGCTGGATCTGCGGCGTACGCCCCGGCGCTGATGGTCGAGGACAGCGGTCGCAGCGGCCCCGAGGGGGAACCCTGACCGGGGAAAACGACGACGGGGGGGCGC
>NZ_JBHSPC010000057.1:16650-34300 GCF_042656345.1 Streptomyces incanus | reverse complement strand
CGGGGGCGCCCCCCCGCTGTCGTCGGGAGGCGGGGCCAGGGTCAGCCGGCTGCCCGCGCCGCCATCCGGGCCTTGCGCGCCGCGAGCTTCTCGTCGAACTTGCTCGCCTCGGAGTCCAGACCGCCGAGGAACAGACCGAGCTCCTCCTGGGCCTTGACGCCCTCGGGGCCGAGCCCGTCGATCTCCATGACCTTCAAGAAGCGGATCACCGGCATCAGCACGTCGTCGTGGTGGATGCGCAGGTTGTAGACCTCGCCGATCGCCATCTGCGCCGCGGCCCGCTCGAAGCCGGGGATGCCGTGCCCCGGCATCCGGAAGTCCACGACGACGTCCCGCACCGCCTGCATCGTGAGGTCGGGGGTGAGCTCGAAGGCCGCCTTGAGCAGGTTGCGGTAGAAGACCATGTGGAGGTTCTCGTCGGTCGCGATCCGGGCCAGCATCCGGTCGCAGACCGGGTCACCGGACTGGTGGCCGGTGTTGCGGTGCGAGATACGGGTGGCCAGCTCCTGGAACGCGACGTAGGCGATCGAGTGCAGCATCGAGTGACGGTTGTCCGACTCGAAGCCCTCGCTCATGTGCGACATGCGGAACTGCTCCAGCTTGTCCGGGTCCACCGCCCGCGACGTGAGCAGGTAGTCCCGCATCACGATGCCGTGCCGGCCCTCCTCCGCGGTCCAGCGGTGCACCCAGGTGCCCCAGGCGCCCTCGCGGCCGAACAGCGTGGCGATCTCGTGGTGGTAGCTCGGCAGGTTGTCCTCGGTCAGCAGGTTCACCACCAGCGCGATCCGGCCGACCTCGGTGACCTTGGACTGCTCCTTCTCCCAGGCCTCGCCGTCCTCGAAGAACCCGGGGAAGTTACGGGCGTCGCTGAACGGCACGTATTCGTGCGGCATCCAGTCCTTGGTGACCTTCAGGTGCCGGTTGAGTTCCTTCTCGACCACTTCCTCCAGCGCGTACAGCAGCCGGGCGTCGGTCCAGGCGGAAGAGCTGTCGAGGTGGGGAGAAGCGATCGACATGGGTACTCCAGGGGACGGGGGCAGTACGGGGGCCGGCGAGCGGTGCCGGCGACCTACGGAATCGTAGGCTACGAATCCGTAGGTTACGAAACCGTAGGTTAAGCGTGTCGTAAAGCTTGCTGAGCAGCGGGGTAGCCCGTCCGGCGTAGAGGTCCCGCAGCCGCACCAAGAGGCAGGTGACGCGGCCCTCGAGCTTCTCGAACTCCCCGAGGTCCACCGGCACCGGTGCGTAACCGAGGTCCGTGAACAGCTCCGCTGTCCTTCAGGCGGTGGGGGAGGACGAGAGCCTTCTTGCCGGGCACGTGCGTGACTCCGTATCGGGCGGGGCAGGTCCGGCGGCGGTACCGAGGGCGCCGGTGGGCCGGCCGGTTCTCCCGGGTCCCGGCGCAGCCATCATGCGAGGCGAACCCGGCCCGGATCACCCCGTCGGCCCTGTGATCCATCACCGGTAACCGGCCCGCACAGGTCGCACGCGGGTCACGCGGGTCACACGGACCTCATTGGCCCTACCCGCCTCACTTGCCTCACTCGCCTCACCCGCATCGCCTGCCTCACCCGGGTCACCTGACGGCTTCCGGTGCGATCTCCTTCAGTTGCCCCTCCTCCATCAGCAGCCAGCGGGTGATCCCGACCGACTCCAGGAACGGCAGGTCGTGGCCGGCCACGATCAGCGCCCCCTCGTACGACTCCAGCGCCGTGGTGAGCTGCCGGACGCCGGCGATGTCGAGGTTGTTGGTCGGCTCGTCCAGCACCAACAGCTGCGGCGCCGGCTCGGCCAGCATCAGCGCGGCCAGCGTCGCCCGGAAGCGTTCACCGCCGGAGAGCGTCGCCGCCTTCTGGTCGGCGCGGGCGCCCCGGAACAGGAAGCGGGCGAGGCGGGCCCTGATCCGGTTGTTGGTGGCGCCCGGCGCGAACCGTGCCACGTTGTCGGCGATGCTCAGCTCACCGTCGAGGACATCGAGGCGCTGTGGCAGGAACCGCAGCGGAACCTGCGCCGTAGCCTCCCCGGACACCGGCGGGAGCTCGCCCGCGACGGTGCGCAGCAGTGTCGTCTTGCCCGCGCCGTTGCGCCCGATCAGCGCGACCCGTTCCGGGCCCCGCAGTTCGAAGCCGCCGTCCACCCGTGCGCCGTAGGCGAGTTCGAGGTTCGTGAGGGTCAGGACGGTACGTCCCGGCGGTACGGCCGTGTGCGGCAGATCGACGCGGATCTCGTCATCGTCCCGGACCGCCTCCACCGCCTCGTCGAGCCGTTCCTTCGCCCCGGCGAGCCTCTCCTCGTGCATGATGCGGTGCTTGCCCGCGGACTCCTGGGCCGCGCGCTTGCGGGCACCCATGATGATCTTCGGCTCGCGCTTCTGGTCCCACATCTTCTGCCCGTACCGCTTACGACGGGCCAACTTGAGGTGAGCGTCGGTGAGTTCGCGCTTCTGCTTGCGCAGGTCCGCCTCAGCGACCCGCACCATGCGCTCGGCCGCATCCTGTTCGACCGCGAGTGCCTCCTCGTAGGCCGTGTAGTTGCCGCCGTACCAGGTGACCCCGCCGGAGCGCAGATCGGCGATCTGGTCGACCAGTTCCAGCAGTTCGCGGTCGTGGCTGACCACGACCATGACGCCCGGCCAGTTCCCTACGGCCGTGCGGAGCCGCCTCCGGGCGTACAGATCGAGGTTGTTGGTGGGTTCGTCGAGCAGCAGTACGTCGGGCCGGCGCAGCAGCAGCGCGGCCAGCCGCAGCAGCACCGACTCGCCGCCCGAGACCTCGCCGACGGTGCGGTCCAGCCCGATCTGTCCCAGGCCGAGTTCGCCGAGCGTGGCCAGGGCGCGTTCCTCCACGTCCCAGTCGTCGCCGACCGTCTCGAAGTGCGCCTCGGCCACGTCGCCCGCTTCGATGGCGTGCAGTGCGGCCCGCTGTGCGGCGATACCGAGCGCGTCGTCGACCCTCAGCGTGGTGTCGAGCGTGACGTTCTGCGGCAGGTACCCCACCTCGCCGGTGACACGGACGGTGCCGTCGACCGGCCGGAGTTCACCGGCGATCAGCTTCAGCAAGGTTGATTTTCCTGACCCGTTGACGCCGATGAGGCCGGTCCGGCCAAGGCCGAAGGCTACGTCGAGGTCCTCGAGGACGGGGGTCCCGTCGGGCCAGGTGAAGGACAGGGAGGTACAGGTGATGGACGGGGTCATGCGGGCCTCCGCGGTTGCGTGGTGCGGTCATGGCAAACGCGTATCGAGACACCGCGGGAGGGCGAGGGCCGCACGGCGGCGGCCGGACGACGGCCGTGGGACGACCGGGAGCCGAGCGGGAAGGCGGGGGCGTGAAAAAAGCCCTGTTCCGCAAGGACGGCTCGTACGCCGAGGTCGCACGCTGCGTGCACACCACACGGGTGTGAAGCGGTGTCTCAGAACCTCAGACGAGCAACGTCCCTCTCCAATCGACGGCAACAGAAGCGTGGTACACCGTACGAAGGGCCGGGAACGGGTGTCAACGCGTTTTTCGCGGAGGCCGCAGGGCCGCAGGCCGCAAGGGTGCCGGGCGGGCCGGCCGGCTCAGCCGGTGAACGGCCCGCCGGTGCCGAACGCCAGATCCGCGAAGCGCTCACCCATACGACGGTGCGTGGCGGCGTCCGGGTGCAGCGCGTCGGGCAGCGGCAGCTCGGCGTGGTCCGCCTCGCCGTACAGCTTCCGGCCGTCCAGGTAGTGCAGATGCGGGTCGTCGGCCGCCCGCTGCTCCACCACGCGGGCCAGCTCCTCCCGTACGACGTTGAGGGTGAGCTTCCCGGCGGCACGTTCCTCGGGGTCGCCCATGGCCGCGAACCGGAGCCGGCCCTCGTCGAGGGTGCTGAGGTCGGGAAGGCTCGGGCCCGGGGTGTCCTCGTGGATGGGGCACAGAATGGGCGAGACGACCAGCAGCGGCGTCGTCGGGTGGCCGTCGCGGATCGTGTCGAGGAAGCCGTGCACCGCCGGAGCGAAGGCGCGCAGCCGCAGCAGATCGGTGTTGACCAGATTGATGCCGATCTTGAGGCTGATCAGGTCCGCGGGCGTGTCCCGCATGGCCCGCGCGGTGAACGGGTCGAGCAGGGCGCTGCCGCTCAGTCCCAGGTTCACCAGGTCCACCCCGCCGAGCGAGGCGGCCAGCGCCGGCCAGGTCGTGGTCGGGCTCGCGGCCTCGGAGCCGTGGCTGATCGAACTGCCGTGGTGCAGCCACACCCTGCGGTCCCCGGGGGCCACCGGCGTCACAGGGGCGTCGGTGCGCAGGGCGACCAGCAGGGTCATCTCGTTGTGCGGGAGCCAGATCTCGACGCGCTTGTCACGGTCCGGCAGCCCGGTGAACCGGACCGTGCCCACGGGGCCCGGCCGCAGCTCGGCGGAGCCCGTGGCCATGTCCATCAGCATGACGTTGCCGCCGGGGACATGGGTCTGCCCGGCCGGTTCGCCGTCGAGCAGCAGGTCGTAGACACCGTCCGGGCGGGGCGGAGCGCCCTCGTAGGCCATCTTGGTGCGGAGCACGTCCAGTTCGACGGCCGTGGCCCGGGTGCGCAGCACCAGCCGGACGCCGGACGGCTGCGCCTCCGCCATGGCCAGCTGACCGTCGGCGGCCTGCGCGCGGGCTCGGGCGGGCAACCGGTGCGGCTGCACGCCCTGCGCGGTCCGCTCCAGCTCGAGCGCGCCGCGCAGCAGCTCCTCGGTGAGCGGGGTGGTGATCCAGCCTTCCGCCGGGGGAGTGGGGGAGGAGCCGTCGGTGGGGTCGTGGGGGGTGCTCATGATCGCAGGCTGTCAAGCGCGCCGACGATCCGCAAACATTTATCCCGGGCGCTCGACGGCACCCGACCGCCGCCGTGACGTGTCGCGGCTCGGCTGTCGAGGGTCGGCCGGCCCGGCTCGGCCGTCGCGGGTCGGCGGTCGTCGCTCAGCAGGCGTCGCGGATCAGCTCGGCGAGATCGTGGTCCAGATCGAGCTGGAGGTGCTCCAGGCCGGCCGGCACCAGTTCGCTGGTCGCCTCCAGGAACTGGCGTATCTCGCCCGAGCGGACATGCACGACGGCGGTCCCCTCCGGAGCGTGGAACTCCAGCACGGTCCGGTCGTAGCCGTACGGTCGCACGCGGACGTCACCGTGGCCCTCGGGCTCGTGCAACCCCGCGGTGAGCAGCTCGCGGGCGAAGGTCCAGCAGACCTCGACGCCCTCCAGGGTGGAGGGAGCGGGGAAGGACATGCGGACGGCGAACGGGTCGCTCCGGTCGTAATGCAGAGTGGCGGGAATACTTGCCATCCGCGGCGCGGCGGCGACGAGACGGGCCTCGACGGGCTGCTCGATGACGGTGGACAACGCCTTGCTCCCTCGTGACGGCTGGACAGCTTCCGGGCGGATAGGGCGGGCTACTCAAAGAGACGACGGAATCGGCCAATCCGTGCCCACCGGAACAGCGTGACCTCCGTCACCGCCTCCAAGCGCCGGTGTGATCAGGTTTCCCCGGGACGGAGCTTGCATGCGGCATGTGGCTGGTTGCCGCGGGTGTTGAGTACCCGGGAGGCGCCAGGCCGGTGCGCAGGACCGGCTCACGGGGTCGGCTCACGGGGCCGGTTCACGGGACGAGGAGGCCAGGCGCCGCGGGGTCGAGGGCCGGTCGAACAGGAACAGGAGTCGGCCTCGGTGGGCGCCCGGTGACAAGTGAGACGCGCGTGGGGGCGGGACTCGAGCCCCGCCCCCACACGTGAAGTCCGCCGAACCCATAGGCTCGTCGCCATCATGACGAGCGTACGCATCCCCGATGGCTGGCCCACGACCGAGGGAGCGGCCCGTGCCGTCCAGGACGGACTGCGCGGGCGGGTGGTGCTCGACGAGCTCGGCCCGCCCCCCGGGACGGGCCGGGTCACCGGGGTCGACGTGGCGTACGACGACGAGCGGGACCTCGTCGCGGCGGCGGCCGTCGTCCTGGACGGGGCGAGCCTCGAGGTCGTCGCCGAGGCGACGGCCGTCGGCCGGATCTCCTTCCCGTACGTGCCCGGCCTGCTGGCCTTCCGGGAGATTCCCACCGTGCTGGCCGCCCTCGACGCCCTGCCGTGCCCGCCGGGCCTGGTCGTCTGCGACGGCTACGGGCTCGCCCATCCTCGCCGCTTCGGCCTCGCCAGCCATCTCGGGGTCCTCACCGGCCTGCCGACGATCGGCGTCGCCAAGAACCCGTTCACCTTCACCTGCACGGCCCCGGCGACCCCGCGCGGCAGCACGGCCCCGCTGCTCGACGGCACCGAGGAGGTCGGCCGGGCCCTGCGCACCAGGGACTCCGTCAAGCCGGTCTTCGTCTCGGTCGGCCATCGCGTCGGCCTCGCCAACGCCTGCGCCCACACCCTCGCGCTGACCCCCGCCCACCGCCTCCCGGAGACCACCCGCCGGGCGGACGCCCTGTGTCGCAGGGCCCTCCGAGAGGCAGCGAGCACGGACTCGGGCACGGACCAGGGCCTTTCGTCCGGGTCGGGCCGGATCAGGGACCGGGGCCCGCGAGCCCGACCCGATCCGCCGGACAGGCCCTAAGCGGCTCCCTCCCGCTCGTCATCCTCGCCCTGCTCGATGCGCCAGCGGCCCACCTCGCGGTACTCGGAATCGTAGATCTCCGACCCGTCACCGGCCTTCATCGGGTAGTGGCTCAGGTTCCCGCCCCAGTAGCGCAGGATCCGCCCCAGCTCACCCACGGGGTCCTTCGCCAACGCCTCGTCGTCCATGCCTACTTCGAGAAGAAATCGCATGCCTTCAAGTGTTCCATTGAACTCCTTCTTGGCACTTGTGCGGAGAGTGCCGCCGACCGGCCCGGACCCGGTGCCGAAAAGTCCCCACTCGGTGCCGCCACGGGCGGGGACGGCCCGACGCGAACCGGGTACGGGCGACCGAGTACCTGTACGGATGCCTGCCGCCACTCCATCGGCAGGCTGAGGCATGACAACGCACCGTGCCTCCAGGTCGGTTGCCGCCATGGTCCGACCCAGCGAGCGGGCGGTGGCCCTCGGGCCGGCCCCCGCCGTCCTGGCGGGCGGCGGCTGGATCGCCGGGACGGTCCGCACGGTGCCGGAGCGGCCCTTCCGGGAGAGGCCCTGCGCCCCGGGCCGGCAGAGCCGATCGGCCCCCTCGCTGCTGACGTCCTGCGAGCCCGCGCCCCGCCGCCCCTTTCGCCGCCGTCCCCTGCCGCCCCGCTGGAGCCGAAGGGTGTGCCTGCCGCCGGGCTGCTCCGCGACCGGGTGGAGGAGAGCCGCCGCACCGTCGCGCCGAAACGGCCGGTGGCGGGACCGGACGGCATCTGCGCCGGGCGGGAGCACGGGCCGCGCCGTACAGTGGCGAACAGTGGCCAAGCGCTTGCTCGCCCGGTCTTGTGCTGAGTGGAAGGTGTTCCTAGCATCATCGGTGTGACATCGGTTGTGTCAAAGCTGGGGGTGTGATGACGGAGACACAGGTGCCCGCACCCGCGCGGTCGCCGGGACAGGGGCCGCTGACCGGCGTGCGGGTGGTCGAGCTGGCCGGGATCGGCCCCGGCCCGTTCGCCGCGATGCTCCTGGCCGACCTGGGCGCCGACGTCGTCCGCGTGGACCGCCCAGGCGGCCCCGGACTCGGCATCGACCCGGCGTACGACGTCACCAACCGCAACAAGCGCTCCGTGGTCGTCGATCTGAAGGCCCCCGACGGCGCCGACCGCGTCCTCGACCTGGCCGAGCGCGCCGACATCCTCGTCGAGGGCTTCCGCCCCGGTGTCGCCGAGCGCCTCGGCGTCGGCCCAGGGGACTGCCACGCCCGCAACCCGGGCCTCGTCTACGGCCGGATGACCGGCTGGGGTCAGCAGGGGCCGCTCGCGGACCGCGCGGGGCACGACATCGCGTACATCGCCCGCACCGGCACCCTCGGCATGATCGGCAGCCCCGACCGGCCGCCGGCCGTTCCGGCCAACCTGCTCGGCGACTACGCGGGCGGTTCCCTCTACCTCGTCGTCGGCGTTCTCGCCGCCCTGCACCACGCCCGCCTGGGCGGCACCGGACAGGTCGTCGACGCCGCCATCGTGGACGGGACCGCCCACCTGTCCGCCATGATCCACAGCATGCTCGCCGTCGGAGCCTGGCAGGACCGGCGCGGAGCCAACCTCCTCGACGGCGGCTGCCCGTACTACGGCACGTACGAGACGGCCGACGGCGGACACATGGCGGTGGGCGCGCTCGAACCGCAGTTCTACGACGAGTTCCTGCGGCTGCTCGGCATCGAGGACGAGGAAGGACCAGGGCTCTCCGGGGCCCGCATCGACGTCACCCGGTGGCCCGCCCTGCGCGAGCGGGTCACCGCCCGCTTCAAGGGACGCACCCGCGACGAGTGGACCGCCGTCTTCGACGGCTCCGACGCGTGCGTGGCCCCCGTCCTGTCGCTGCGCGAGGCCCCGCACGACCCGCACCTCGCTGCCCGCGGCACCTTCACCGACCACGCCGGTATCACCCAGCCCGCACCGGCCCCGCGGTTCTCCGCCACCCCCACCAGCGTCCGCACCGGGCCTGCCCGGCCGGGCGCCGACACCGACGACGTGGCCCGCGACTGGGACGTACCCCGACTGCTGTCCGCGTCCCGCCACCCTCAGCGAAAGGCCTCCCCGTGAGCACCGAAGCGTACGTGTACGACGCGATCCGCACCCCGCGCGGGCGCGGCAAGGCGAACGGCGCCCTGCACGGCACGAAGCCCGTCGACCTGGTCGTCGGCCTCATCCACGAGATCCGCGACCGCTTCCCGGATCTGGATCCGGCCGCCGTCGACGACGTCGTGCTCGGCGTCGTCAGCCCGGTCGGCGACCAGGGCTCCGACATCGCCCGGATCGCCGCCCTCGCGGCCGGGCTGCCGGACACGGTCGCCGGCGTCCAGGAGAACCGGTTCTGCGCCTCCGGCCTCGAGGCCGTCAACCTGGCGGCCGCCAAGATCCGTTCCGGCTGGGAGGACCTGGTCCTGGCCGGCGGCGTGGAATCCATGTCCCGGGTGAAGATGGCCTCCGACGGCGGCGCCTGGTTCAACGACCCGATGACCAACCTCGCCACCAACTTCGTTCCGCAGGGCATCGGCGCCGACCTCATCGCCACCATTGAGGGCTTCTCGCGGCGCGACGTCGACGAGTACGCGGCCCTCTCCCAGGAGCGCGCGACGACCGCCTGGAAGGAGAACCGCTTCGCGCGGTCCGTCGTCCCGGTGAAGGACCGCAGCGGCCTCGTCGTCCTGGATCACGACGAGCACCCGCGCCCCGGTACCACCGCCGACTCCCTCGCCGGGCTCAAGCCGTCCTTCGCGGACATCGGGGAGCTGGGCGGCTTCGACGCGGTGGCGCTGCAGAAGTACCACTGGGTGGAGAGGATCGACCACGTCCACCACGCGGGCAACTCCTCCGGCATCGTGGACGGCGCCTCCCTGGTCGCGATCGGCAGCGGGGAGGTCGGCGAGCGCTACGGGCTGACCCCGCGGGCCCGGATCGTCTCGGCGGCCGTCTCCGGCTCCGAGCCCACCATCATGCTCACCGGCCCCGCCCCCGCCACCCGCAAGGCGCTCGCCAAGGCCGGGCTGACCATCGACGACATCGACCTCGTCGAGATCAACGAGGCGTTCGCGGCGGTCGTGCTGCGCTTCGTGAAGGACATGGGCCTGTCGTTGGACAAGGTCAACGTGAACGGCGGCGCCATCGCGCTCGGCCACCCGCTCGGCGCCACCGGCGCGATGATCCTGGGCACCCTCGTCGACGAACTGGAGCGCCAGGACAAGCGCTACGGCCTCGCCACGCTCTGCGTGGGCGGCGGCATGGGCATCGCCACCATCGTCGAACGCCTCTGAAACCCCGGCGGAACCCGGACCCGAGCGACCCGAGCGACCCGAGCGACTTCTACGGAGACCTTGTCATGACCGAAACCCCCACCATCCGCTGGGAGCGGGACGACACCGGCGTCGTCACCCTCGTCCTCGACGATCCCCACCAGTCCGCGAACACCATGAACCAGGCGTTCCGCGACTCCCTGGCCGTGATCACCGACCGCCTGGAGGCGGAGAAGGACAGCATCCGCGGCGTCATCCTCACTTCCGCCAAGAAGACCTTCTTCGCCGGCGGCGACCTGCGCGACCTGATCAAGGTCACCCCCGAAACGGCGCAGGACCTGTTCGACGGCGGCATGGCGATCAAGCGCCAGATGCGCCGCATCGAAACCCTCGGCAAGCCGGTCGTCGCAGCGATCAACGGCGCTGCCCTCGGCGGCGGTTACGAACTCGCCCTCGCCTGCCACCACCGGATCGCCCTCGACGCACCAGGCTCCAAGATCGGTTGCCCCGAGGTCACCCTCGGCCTCCTCCCCGGAGGCGGCGGCGTCGTCCGCACCGTCCGGATGCTCGGCATCGCCGACGCCCTGCTGAAGGTGCTCCTCCAGGGCACCCAGTACAGCCCGCGGCGCGCCCGGGAGAACGGTCTCGTCGACGACGTGGCCGACACCCGCGAGGAACTGATCGCCAAGGCCCGCGCCTTCATCGACGCGAACCCCGAGTCCGCCCAGCCCTGGGACCGGCCCGGCTACCGCATCCCGGGCGGCACCCCGTCCCACCCCAAGTTCGCGGCCAACCTCCCCGCCTTCCCGGCCACCCTGCGCAAGCAGACGAACGGCGCACCCTACCCGGCGCCGCGCAACATCCTCGCCGCCGCCGTCGAGGGCGCCCAGGTCGACTTCGAGACCGCCCAGGTCATCGAGGCCCGCTACTTCGTCGAGCTGGCCGCCGGACAGACGTCGAAGAACATGATCCAGGCGTTCTTCTTCGACCTCCAGGCCGTCAACTCCGGCGCCAACCGCCCCCAGGGCGTCGAGCCCCGCACGGTCCGCAAGGTCGCCGTGCTCGGCGCCGGGATGATGGGCGCCGGCATCGCCTACGCGTGCGCACGCGCGGGCATCGACGTCGTCCTGAAGGACGTCACCCCGCAAGCGGCCGCCGAGGGCAAGGCGTACTCCGAGAAGCTGTGCGCCAAGGCCGTCTCCCGGGGCCGGACGACCCAGGAGAAGGCCGACGCGCTGCTCGCGCGGATCACCCCCACCGCCGAGGCGCGGGACCTGGCCGGCTGCGACGCGGTCATCGAGGCCGTCTTCGAGGACACCGCCCTCAAGCACAAGGTGTTCCAGGAGATCCAGGACGTCGTCGATCCCGACGCGCTTCTGTGCTCCAACACCTCCACCCTCCCCATCACCGCCCTCGCCGAGGGCGTCGAACGGCAGAGCGACTTCATCGGACTGCACTTCTTCTCGCCGGTGGACAAGATGCCGCTCGTCGAGATCATCAAGGGTGAGCGGACCGGTGACGAGGCCCTCGCCCGCGCCTTCGACCTGGTCCGGCAGATCAGGAAGACGCCGATCGTCGTCAACGACAGCCGCGGCTTCTTCACCTCCCGCGTCATCGGCCACTTCATCAACGAGGGCGTCGCCATGGTCGGCGAGGGCATCGAGCCCGCCTCCGTCGAACAGGCCGCCGCCCAGGCCGGCTACCCCGCCAAGGTGCTCTCCCTCATGGACGAGCTGACCCTCACCCTGCCGCGCAAGATCCGGGGCGAGTCCAAGCGGGCCGTCGAGGAGGCCGGCGGCACCTGGACCGCGCACCCCGCCGAGGCCGTCATCGACCGCATGGTCGACGAGTTCGGCCGCCCGGGCCGCGCCGGCGGTGCCGGTTTCTACACGTACAAGGACGACGGCGGGCGCGACGCCCTGTGGCCCGGCCTGCGTGAGCACTTCACCAAGCCGGGATACGAGATCCCGTTCCGGGACATGCAGGAGCGGATGCTGTTCGCCGAGGCGCTGGACACGGTCCGGCTCCTGGAGGAGGGCGTGCTGACCTCGGTCGCCGACGCCAACATCGGCTCCCTTCTCGGTATCGGCTTCCCCGGCTGGACCGGCGGCGTCCTGCAGTACATCAACGGCTACGACGGTGGCGCCGGCGCCGGCGCCGGGGGAGAGACCGGACTGCCCGGATTCGTGGCCCGCGCGCGTGAACTCGCCGAGCGGTACGGCGAGCGCTTCACACCGCCGGCACTGCTGGTGGACAAGGCGGAGAAGGGGGAGCGGTTCACGGACGCCCGCTGACCCTCCGGCGCGTGCGGCCGGCCGGCGGGGACAGGGGCATCAGCCTCCCGTCCCCGCCGTCCCCGTACCCTCCCCGCCGTCCAGCCACTCCCGCAGCTCCTCGCGCAGCGACCGCTGAAAGGCCGTGAGCAGTGCCTGTACCACGAGCGGATGCATATGGGCGGACAGCGACTTCACGTCCCGCGGGTCCCGCTCCGCCACCGCGTCCCGTAGCAGCCGCGACAGCTCCTGGGCGGCCGCGCGGGCATGCTCGGTGAGCGTCGTACGGGCCTCGAGGATCGTCTCGTGCGTCAGCGGTACGTCCAGCAGCTCGACGCCGAGCCGCAGCAGCCCCGCGTCGACCCGGAAGTCCTCACCGTCCCGCTCGAGGACGTTCAGCGCCGCCAGCCGCCGCAGATCCTCGTCGCCCAGCGCCCGCCCCGCCCGTCGCTCCAACTCCCCGCGCGACACCTTCTCCCCCGTGTCGGGCGCCCAGGAGGCCACCACCGCGCGCTGGATCGCCAGGTCCCGCACACTCAGATCCGGCGGCAGCTGACCCAGATAGCGCTCGATGGCCGCCAGCGTCATGCCCTGCCGCTGCAACTCCTCGATCAGTGCCAGCCGGGCCAGGTGCTCCCGCCCGTAGCGGCCGACGCGGCGCGGCCCGATCACCGGCGGCGGGAGCAGCCCCTTGCTGCCGTAGAACCGGACCGTCCGCACCGTGACCCCGGCCCGCGCCGCCAGTTCGTCGATGGTGAAGGCCGGCTCCTCGATGTCGGTCGTCATGCACAGCAGTATTACTGTCTCACCAGCGTTGCGGCACCTCATCCGCCCCGATGCACCCGCCCCGACGCATCCGCCCCGACTTGTCAGTGCCGGCACCTGCGGTGGCATCACGTCGGAGATCACGGGGATCACCTACGTCAGGGGCGCCGCCGCCGAGCCGTCGGTGAAGGGCGTCAAGATCATCGCGCATGTCCGCAACGACATCGGGGGCTGGGAAAGGGGCTTCGTCCTGGCACTGTCCCGCCGCTGGAGTGAGCCGGAGGCCGCGTACCGTGCCTGGCACCGCGACCGCGCCTCCAACGACTTCGCCCTCGGCGCGGTCCAGATGATCCCCGTGTCCAGATGCTCCCTGTGGAGCGGTACGTCCGGGTGGCCGGCATGATCGGCCGGCGCGGCGTGATCCCCCGAACTCTCGGCTCCGCTCGAGCAGGGGGACCCCCATGGACGGCAGGGGTGTCCCCGTCCGCTACGAGGCGATCGACCACGCGCTCGCCGTCGTCGGCGATCACGCGATCGCGCTCGGGACCGCGGCGCACATGCCGCGCGGCGGCTGCGGGCCGGCCGGAGGCACGTGGTCGCGCGTCGAACAGCTGATCACCGAGCGGCCGGTGCGGCGCGGGACACCGGTGACCGTGTAAGACCACGGCGACTGAGCGGCCGTACGGCCTTCGCGCGCTGCTCCCCGAGTGCCGGCCCCGCGCCCTGCTTCCCGCGCGCCGGGCCGGTTTCCGGTTCTCGGCTCCGCCCGTGCGCCCACCAGCCGTCAGACGCCCCCTTCTGCACACGAGTTGACCGTTGTACCGTCCGCGCATGCCGATACGCACGCGCTTCACGACCTGGAGACCGCTCGTGACGGTGGCCCTGGCCGCCCTGACGGCCACGCTGCTCACCCCCGCGCCGGCGACCGCGGCGGGCCCCGCGCCGCGCGAGAGCCGGCCCGTCCACTCCTACGACGACGCGATCCGCGAGGCCGTCTGGGTGGACACCGGACTCGACGAGGACGGCGACGGACGGACCGACCGGGTGGCCGTCGACATCGTCCGCCCCGCCGAACCCGCGCAGCGGGGCCGGAAGGTCCCCGTCATCATGGACGCCAGCCCGTACTACTTCTGCTGCGGGCGCGGCAACGAGAGCGAGCGCAAGACGTACGACGCGAACGGCGACGTCGTCCGGATGCCACTGTTCTACGACAACTACTTCGTGCCGCGCGGCTACGCCGTCGTCGGCGTCGACCTGGCCGGCACCAACCGCTCCGACGGCTGTGTGGACGTCGGCGGCCGCTCCGACATCCAGTCCGCGAAGGCCGTCGTCGACTGGCTGAACGGCCGCGGCACCGCCTACACCACCCGCACCGGCGCCGGGCGGGCGGACGCCGACTGGACCAATGGTCGCACCGGCATGATCGGCAAGAGCTGGGACGGCACCATCGCCAACGGCGTCGCCGCCACCGGGGTCGAGGGCCTCGAGACGATCGTGCCGATCGCCGCCATCTCCTCCTGGTACGACTACTACTTCACCAAGGGCGCCCCGCTCTACGACTCCGGCCCCGACTGGCTGTCGGACTACGTGGAGAGCCCGGACGCCCGTGCCCGGTGCGGGGCCGTCCAGCGCGAACTCGTCGACGGCGCCCCGCGCACCGGCGACCTGACGCCGCTGTGGACCGAACGCGACTACGTGCGCGCCGCGAAGAAGGTGAAGGCCAGCGTCTTCCTCGTGCACGGCATGCAGGACCTCAACGTACGGATGCAGCACGTCGGCCCGTGGTGGGACGCTCTCGCGAAGAACGGCGTCGACCGCAAGATCTGGCTCTCCCAGACCGGACACGTCGACCCGTTCGACTTCCGCCGCGCCGACTGGGTCCACACCCTGCACCGCTGGTTCGACCACGAACTCCTCGGCCTCGACAACGGCGTCGACCGCGAGCCCATGGCCGACATCGAGCGCCGGCCCGACCAGTGGGTCACCTCGAAGAGCTGGCCGCCGCGCGGCACCCGCACCGCGACCCTGCGCCCCGCCCACGGCAGCGAGGACGGGGTGGGCACGCTGGGCCTGCGCAAGGACCGCGGCACCGAGACCTTCACCGACGCCCCGAGCCTCGGCGAGAGCGACTGGGCTGCCCGTATCGACACATCGACCCCGGACAAGGCCGGCTTCGTCACCGGGCCGCTCTCCCGAGACCTGCGGGTGTCCGGCGCCTCCGAGGCCACCGTCACCGTGACCCCCAGCGCCCCCACGGCCCACCTGTCCGCCGTCCTCGTCGACCTCGGCCCCGACACCATCCGCGACTACGCCGCCGCGGGCGAGGGCATCACCACCCTCACCGACCGCACCTGCTGGGGCGCGAGCACCGAGGGCGACAGTGCCTGCTACCGGGAGACCCGGGCCAGGACCGCCGGCGTCGGTCACACGATCGTCAGCCGGGGCTGGGCCGACCTGGGCAATCACGCCTCGGACGGCAAGGGCGCCCCACTCACCCCGGGCAAGCGCTACACCATCACCCTCGATCTGGCCGCCACCGACCACGTCGTCCCCGAGGGCCACCGTCTCGCTCTGATCGTCGCGGGCACGGACCGTGGCCTGATCGACCCCCCGGCGGACACCCCCACCCTCACTCTCGACCTCGCCCGCACCTCCGTGCGCGTCCCGGTCGTCGGCGGAACCGCCGCCTTCGCCCGCGCCGCAGCGGACGCGCCTGCCGGGTCCACGTCCGATGCCACCGTCCGCGACGGCGTGCGTCCTCCGTACACCATCCAGCGCGTTCCGGGACATGGAGGAGGTGCGTCCGGAACCGAGTGACCCACGCGCTGCCGGTCGCGCCCTCGCGCACGATCGATCACCAGCCCGGGCGGATGCGTGATCCCCTCGATCACCATCCGCCCGGGGGCGCGCGGGAACGTGACCGCTGGAGAGGTGATTTTTGCGCCAGAGGAAGAGGTGATTTTTGCGCCAAAGGTGGTACGGGCATGGCGGGAGGAGTGATTCTCCGCCCAACGGCTCGATGAAAGGCGCCGCCTGTGACGAAGGACCAACACAGCGACAACGACCCTACGGCGGGCCCTCTGCCGGGCTCGGAGGCGGGTCTGGCGGGCCGTGAACGCCCTCGGACCGACCGCGTGGTGTTCGGTGTCACGGCGGTGCTCACCGTCGCGTTCGTCGTCTGGGGCGCCGTCGCGACCGAATCGCTCGAGGACGTCTCGAGCGGCGCGCTCACCGGGCTGATGCACAACGGCGGCTGGGCGTTCATCCTGGCCGCCTCCGGTTTCGTCGTCTTCGCCCTCTGGCTGGCCGTCAGTCGCTATGGCCGGATCCGTCTCGGCGCCGAGGGGGAGAAACCCGAGTTCCGTACCGTGTCGTGGGTCGCGATGATGTTCAGCGCGGGCATGGGAATCGGCCTGATGTTCTACGGCGTCAGTGAGCCGCTGGCGCACTACGTCGTGCCACCGCCGGGCACCAACCCGGTCGACTCGGGCGACCGCATGGAACTGGCCATGGCGACCACGCTCTTCCACTGGACGCTCCACCCGTGGGCGATCTACGCCGTGGTCGGCCTCGCCATCGCCTACAGCACCTTCCGCAGGCGCCGCAGGCAGACCATCAGCGCCGTCTTCACCCCGCTCATCGGCTCGAAGCACGCGAACGGTGCCATCGGGCGCTTCATCGACATCCTCGCGATCGTGGCGACCATCTTCGGCTCGGCGGCCTCCCTGGGACTCGGCGCGCTGCAGATCGGCTCCGGCATGCAGGAGCTGGGGTGGCTGGACAAGGTGAGTACGGGGCTGCTCGTCGGCATCATCGCGGTGCTCACGGTCGGGTTCGTCGCGTCCGCGGTGTCGGGAGTGGAGAAGGGCATCCAGTGGCTCTCCAACACCAACATGGTGCTGGCCCTGGTGCTCGCCCTGTTCGTGTTCGTGGCCGGTCCGACGATCCTCGTCCTCGACCTGCTGCCCACCTCCGTCTTCGGCTACCTGGGCGAACTGCCCCGGCTGGCCGGCCGCACGGAGGTCAGCGCCGGCCAGGGAGTGGCGAGGTGGCTGGGCAGCTGGACCGTCTTCTACTGGGCGTGGTGGATCTCCTGGACACCGTTCGTCGGCATGTTCATCGCCCGCATCAGCCGGGGCCGTACGATCCGTCAGTTCATCGGCGGGGTCATCCTCGTGCCCAGCACGGTCAGCCTGGTCTGGTTCGCGATCTTCGGCGGTTCCGCGATGAAGCTCCAGGAGCAGGGCCGGCTCGGTATGGAGACGACGCCCGAGGGCCAGCTGTTCGCGGTGCTCCAGCACTACCCCATCGCCACGGCCATGAGCCTCCTGGTGATGATCCTCGTCGGCATCTTCTTCGTCTCGGGCGCCGACGCGGCCTCGGTCGTCATGGGCACGCTCTCGCAGAAGGGGGCGCTCGAACCGGGACGCCCGGTGGTGGTGTTCTGGGGCATGGTCACCGGAGCGGTCGCCGCGATCATGCTGCTGGTGGGCAGCGGCCAGGGCGACGCACTGACCGGCCTGCAGAACATCACGATCCTCGCGGCGGCCCCGTTCGTCATCGTGATGATCCTGATGTGCGTGGCGCTCATGCGCGACCTGCGCCAGGACCCGGTCATCGTGCGCAGGGAGGTCGGTTCCGAGGCGGTCGACCTGGCCGTCATCGCGGGTCACACGAAGTACGACGGCGAATTCGAACTCCGTATCGGGCCAGGGGCCGGTACGGACGTGGAGGGAGACCCGATCGGCAAGCACTACGAGGCACCGACCGAGCCCTGACCGCCGACAGCCGCTCCGG
>NZ_JBHSPC010000057.1:0-16619 GCF_042656345.1 Streptomyces incanus | reverse complement strand
CGAGGGGGCGGCCGGCCCGTCCGTTTCCGGGGCCGCGCCACCGCCTCACCCCGGGGCGAGCTCCGCCGCCTCCTCCGCGCAGCCCCGGGCCACGCTGACGCCCGCGCCGCCGTGGCCGTAGTCGTGCACCAGCGTCCGCCCGCCCGGGAGCGGTTCGCGTTCGATGCGGACGGTGTCGCGGGCGGGCCGCAGCCCCACCCGGTGCTCCAGGATCCGCGGCCCCGCGATCCGGGGCCGCGGCGCCGTGCACCGCCGCACGATCGCCTCGGCCCGAGCCGGATCCGGCTCCAGGGACCAGTCGTCCTCCCGCGCCGTACCGCCCAGCTTCAGGGCCTGTCCGGCGGATCATGCCGAAGACGCGGGGTCCGGCACGCCTTCCCCCCGGCTCCTCGAGCTGGAGTACCCCCAGCGGCGTCGTCGTCGGGTGCCGACTCCCCCGAGCCCTCGGCTTCTCTCCCCCACTCTCGGCTTCTCCCCCACTCCCGACTTCGCTCGAGCGGGGGACCCCCGTGAGCAGGGGGCACCCCCTGGCGTCGACACCCTCCTCCGCCGTGCGGCCGCACGCACCAGCCGCGCTCACCCCAGCCGGACGGATACCGCCCCTTGCCTTCGACTCGATCCGCCGCACAGGCCCTGGACAGGCCGCCCGGGCTGCGGAAAGACGTACGCCGTCGTCCCGTCGGCGCCCGCGGAGACCGTCCGGGTGCGGATCCCGGGGGTCTCCACCACCCACGACGTCTTCGACGGCGCCCTGGAACCGGGCCGCCACCGCGTCCCTCCGGACCCGAGGACGGTCAGGGGGGAGTCCTCCCTGGTGGCCCGCACCGCAGGGGCGGTCCTGACCACGGCGGTGCGGCGGTGAGCACCGGTGGCGGTGAGCGCGTACGGGGGAGACGCAAGCGGCCAGGCCCGGGGAGCGCGGTGGTCGGGGGAGGGCCGGAAACCTGGTGTCCGAGGGGTGACGCGCGAAGGCTAGGATCGGCGGTCTGATGACTGCCACCCTCGTCGCCAAGAACCTCTCCGCCGGCCATGGCGACCGCTCCCTGTTCAGCGGCCTCGACCTCGTCGTCGCCCCCGGCGACGTGATCGGCCTGGTCGGTGCCAACGGTGCCGGCAAGTCCACCCTGCTGCGCCTGCTCGCCGGGCTCACCGCGCCGGAACAGGGCGAGCTGCGGCTCTCCCCGCCCACGGCGACCGTCGGCCATCTCCCGCAGGAGCCGGAGCGCCGGCCCGGCGAGACCGTCCGGGACTTCCTGGCCCGCCGCACCGGTGTCGCCGAGGCCCAGCGGACGATGGACGAGGCGACCCAGGCCCTGGTCGACGGGGCGCCCGGTGCCGACGACGCGTACGCGGAAGCCCTGGAGCGCTGGCTGGCCCTCGGAGGCGCCGACCTCGACGAGCGCGCGGAGGAGGTCACCGCGTCCCTCGGCCTGACGGTCGGCCAGGACCAGCCGATGACGTCCCTCTCCGGTGGCCAGGCGGCCCGCGCCGGCCTCGCCTCCCTCCTTCTGTCCCGGTACGACGTCTTCCTCCTCGACGAGCCGACCAACGACCTCGACCTGGACGGCCTGGAGCGCCTCGAACACTTCGTCGGCGGTCTGCGCGCCGGGACGGTCGTGGTCAGCCACGACCGCGAGTTCCTCACCCGCACCGTCACCAAGGTCCTCGAACTCGACCTCGCCCAGCAGCGGATCAACCTCTACGGCGGCGGCTACGCGGCCTACCTGGAGGAACGGGAGGTGGCCCGCCGGCACGCCCGCGACGAGTACGAGGAGTACGCCGACAAGAAGTCCGCGCTCCAGGACCGGGCGCAGACACAGCGGTCCTGGATGGACAAGGGCGTCAAGAACGCGCGCCGCAAGGCGGGCAGCGACAACGACAAGATCGGCCGCAAGTTCCGCAGCGAGGCCAGCGAGAAGCAGGCCGCCAAGGCCCGCCAGACCCAGCGCATGATCGAACGCCTCGATGCGGTCGAGGAGCCGCGCAAGGAGTGGGAGCTGCGCATGGAGATCGCGGCGGCCCCGCGCTCCGGCGCGGTGGTGGCGACGCTGCGGGACGCCGAGGTACGGCGCGGCGACTTCGTCCTCGGGCCGGTCACCCTGCAGATCGACTGGGCGGACCGGGTCGCCGTCACGGGCGCCAACGGCGCCGGGAAATCCACCCTGCTGGGCGCCCTGCTGGGCCGCGTCCTGCTCGACGCAGGGCACGCCGCGCTCGGCTCGGGCGTGTTGCTCGGCGAGGTCGACCAGGCCCGCGCGCTGTTCCACGGCACCGAGGCCCTGCTCGACGCCTTCCGCGCCGGGGTCCCCGACACCGAACCGGCCGAGATCCGCACCCTGCTGGCCAAGTTCGGCCTCAAAGCGGACCATGTGATGCGTCCGGCGGTCACCCTCTCGCCGGGCGAACGCACCCGCGCCGCCCTCGCCCTCCTCCAGGGGCGGGGCGTCAACCTCCTCGTCCTCGACGAGCCGACCAACCACCTCGACCTGCCCGCCATCGAACAGCTCGAATCGGCCCTGGACTCCTACGAGGGCACCCTGCTCCTCGTCACCCACGACCGACGCATGCTCGACGCGGTGCACGTCACCCGCCGCCTGGAAGTGGCCGACGGCAAGGTCACCGAGCACTGACCGGTCACTGACCGAGCAAGGGCCGGGCCCGACCGACCGCCGAGCGGTGGCAGAACGGATTCCGCCGAGGGCGGACCGGCTTCGACCGAATCGTGTGCAGGGCTACGCGGACCGGAACGGACGCCCGGCCCCTCGCACCGCAGCGAAGGGACCGGGCAGCCGTCGGAGCCGACGCCAGATCAGGCACCCGTCCGGCGGATCATGCGGGAGACGCGGGGACCGGCACGCCCGTTCCGAACTCTTGGACGCGACGGGACCCCCGTGAACGAGGGCCCCACCGCGTCGGCCTTCGCTCCGCCCGCCCAACCCTTCGAGCGGGGCCCCGTGCGCGGGCCCGGCAGGCATAGAGGGTGTTTCGAAAGTCCCGCACAGCGCCCGCGGCACCCGGCACGCGCCCCCAAGCTCTCGGCTTCGCTCGAGCAGGGAGGTACCCCCTTCGCCGCACCGGCCGAAAGCCCAAGTACGTCCAGTACGAGGGCTTTCGTCCGGCACGCCGAGAGCACGCACCGAGCACCGCGGGCACCGCACAGGACTTTCGAAACACCCCCTAGCGCTTGCCCTTCTTCGGATCGACCAGTCCCGCCCGGCGCAGGGCGTCGGCCATCGCGCTGTTCGCCGGCGCGGCGGCCTGACGCGCGCCGCCGCTTCCGCGACCGCCGCCACCGCCTCCACCGCGGACCTGCCCCTGCCCCTGCCCCTGCCCCTGGCGCTGCTGCGGCGGGCGTGCCCCACCGCGCTGCCTGCGCTCGCCGGGGGCCTCGGTCTGCTCCGCGGCCTCGTCGTCCAGCCGCAGCGTCAGCGAGATCCGCTTGCGCGGAATGTCGATGTCGAGGACCTTCACCTTGACGATGTCGCCCGGCTTCACCACGTCCCGCGGGTCCTTGACGAACGTCCTCGACATCGCGGAGACGTGCACCAGACCGTCCTGGTGGACGCCGATGTCCACGAACGCGCCGAAGGCCGCCACATTTGTCACCACGCCCTCCAGAATCATCCCGGAGGCCAGGTCGGAGATCTTCTCCACGCCCTCCTTGAAGGCAGCGGTTTTGAACGCCGGCCGCGGGTCGCGCCCCGGCTTCTCCAGCTCCTTGAGGATGTCCGAGACGGTCGGCAGGCCGAACGTCTCGTCCACGAAGTCCTGCGGCCTCAGCGAGCGCAGCACTCCCGTGTTGCCGACCAGGGAGGCGACTTCCTCACCCGACTTCTGCACCATGCGCCGGACCACCGGATAGGCCTCCGGGTGCACGCTGGAGGCGTCCAGCGGGTCGCCGCCGCGGATCCGCAGGAAGCCCGCGCACTGCTCGTACGCCTTGGGGCCGAGCCGCGGCACCTTCTTCAGCTCGCGACGGGAGGCGAACGGCCCGTTGCCGTCCCGGTGGGCCACGATGTTCTCGGCGAGCCCGGAGGTGATGCCGGAGACCCGGGCGAGCAGCGGCGCGGACGCCGTGTTGACGTCCACCCCCACGCCGTTCACGCAGTCCTCCACCACCGCGTCCAGCGAGCGCGACAGCTTCACCTCGGACAGGTCGTGCTGGTACTGGCCGACGCCGATCGACTTCGGGTCGATCTTCACCAGCTCCGCCAGCGGGTCCTGGAGCCGGCGCGCGATCGACACCGCCCCGCGCAGCGACACGTCCATGTCCGGCAGCTCCTGCGAGGCGAACGCGGACGCCGAGTACACCGAGGCGCCCGCCTCGGACACCATCACCTTCGTCAGATTCAGCTCGGGGTGCCGGGTGATGAGATCGCCGGCGAGCCTGTCGGTCTCGCGGGACGCCGTACCGTTGCCGATCGCGATCAGCTCGACGGCGTGCTCCTTCGCGAGCCGGGCCAGCTTGGCGATCGACTCGTCCCACCGGTTCGCCGGGACGTGCGGGTGGATCACGTCGGTGGCGACGACCTTGCCCGTCGCGTCGACCACGGCGACCTTCACACCCGTACGGAAGCCCGGGTCGAGACCGAGCGTCGCGCGGGTACCGGCCGGAGCGGCGAGCAGCAGGTCGCGCAGATTCGTCGCGAACACCCGCACCGCCTCGTCCTCGGCCGCCGTACGCAGCCTCAGCCGCAGGTCGATGCCGAGATGCACCAGGATGCGCGTGCGCCACGCCCAGCGGACCGTGTCGAGCAGCCACTTGTCGGCGGGACGGCCCCGGTCGCCGATCCCGAACCGGTGGGCCACCGTGCCCTCGTACGAGGACGGGCCCTCCGTCGCCTCCTCCGGCTCCAGGACGAGGTCCAGGACCTCCTCCTTCTCACCGCGCAGCATCGCCAGGATCCGGTGCGAGGGCAGCTCGGTGAACGGCTCGGCGAAGTCGAAGTAGTCGGAGAACTTGGCACCCGCCTCCTCCTTGCCCTCACGCACCTTGGCGGCGAGCCGCCCGCGCACCCACATGCGCTCCCGCAGCTCGCCGATCAGGTCGGCGTCCTCCGAGAACCGCTCGGTGAGGATGGCCCGCGCGCCGTCCAGGGCGGCCTGCGGATCGGCGACACCCTTGCCGGCGTCCACGAACGCGGCGGCCGCGGCGAGGGGGTCGACACCCGGGTCCCCGAGCAGCCCGTCCGCCAGCGGTTCGAGCCCCGCCTCCCGCGCGATCTGCGCCTTGGTACGCCGCTTGGGTTTGTACGGCAGGTAGATGTCCTCCAGGCGCGCCTTGGTCTCCGCGCCCCGGATCCGCGCCTCGAGCTCCTCGGTGAGCTTGCCCTGCTCGCGCACCGACTCCAGGATCGCCGTACGACGCTCCTCGAGCTCCCGCAGATAGCGCAGCCGCTCCTCGAGCGTGCGCAGCTGCGCATCGTCGAGCATCTCGGTGGCTTCCTTGCGGTAGCGGGCGATGAAGGGCACCGTCGAACCGCCGTCGAGCAGCTCCACGGCGGCCCTGACCTGCCGCTCCTGTACGCCGAGCTCCCCGGCGATCCTGCCTTCGATGGACCCTTGGAGGGGTGTCGTCACGATCCCGTACCGCCTTCTTCGCTGAGGTTGCGCGGCAATTGTGGCAGGTGACGCCGACAATCGGGGATCAGGGCGGCGACTCGCCGGGCGGCGGTGCGCGCCGGGTCAGGCGCGCCGTCCCCGGCCCGCCGACGAGGCACCCCCGAACAGCCGGGCCAGCGCCCGGAACGGCAGTGTCACGACGGTGGCGACGGCGCCGCCGATCTGACGCAGGACATCCGCGATGGCACGCAACACGTGTCTCCTCCCTCGGTTTTCCCTCCGTCCCGGCCGGACGGAGGGAGTGGCCTCCGGGTACCTCGTCAAGGCTTCGGCATGCCCGCTCGCTGCGGACGCCGTACCCTACCGCCGTCCCGGCAGGCTCCAGTTGAACCGGGGCGGCCTTCGTTCCAGGAAGGCGGCGACCCCCTCCGCCGTGTCGCCGTCGTCCTGTGCCTGACCGCTCCAGTGGGCGTCACGATCGGTGCGCCCGTTCGCGAACTCCTTCGCCGCGACCTGGGTCAGCTGCGAACGCGAGGCAAGGATCGCGGTGAACTCCACGACCCGCCGGTCCAGTCCGCCCGCGGGCAGCACCTCGTCGACCAGCCCCGTACGCAGCGCCCGCGCGGTGTCGATCAGCTCGCCGGAGAACAGCAGGTACTTGGCGGCGGAGGGCCCCACCAGCGACACCAGCCGCCGGGTGGAGGAGGCCGGGTAGACGATCCCGAGCCGGGCCGGGGTCACCCCGAACACCGCTCCCTCCTGCGCGAACCGCAGATCGCAGGCCGCCGCCAACTGCGCCCCGCCGCCGACGCAGTGTCCCCGGACCGCCGCGAGCGTCGGTTTGGGGAACGCGGCGAGCGCCTCCTCGGCCGCCACGGCGAGCTGCTGTGCCTCCCGCGGCGATCCCTTGAGCGTGGAGATGTCGGCCCCGGCGCAGAACGTCCCGCCCTCGCCGGTGAGCACCAGCGCCCGCACCCCGGCGTCGTCCGCCAGCGCGTCGAGCAGCGGTGGCAGCGCGCGCCACATCGCGGTCGTCATGGCGTTGCGCTTCGCCGGATGGCGGATGACGACCGTGGCGACCGATTCGGTGACGCTGTGCGACAGCTGCGGCTCCATGCGCCGGATGCTATCCGCCCCGGGCGGGGCGCTGATCAACAGGAGCGCGTGAAGCGTTACGCGACACCGGGGGCAGGGAGAACGACCGGGAACGGACGGCGAGGAGGCAGACATGGCCAAGCCCACCGAACCGCGAGGCGGCCAAGCTGAAGAGCGGCTTCAGGTGGCTCGCCGCACTCGGCGTGACCCTGGTCATCGCCGGCCTCGTCGGTCTCGTCCGCACCGGCGTCGCCCCTCTGACGGCGATGGTGCTGTTCGGCCGGCTGCCGCTGATCGGTGGCGTGGTCTCGCTGCTGCACGCCGTCCAGGCCCGGCACAGCGACTTCTTCCGGCTCGCTGTGATCGTCGCGGCACTGGACATCGCGGCCGGCGTGGTGGTCCTGCGCACACCGGAGGCGGCGGCCGAGGCGCTGACCGTGTTCGCCGCGCTGCTGTTCCTCACCGGCGGACCGTTCCGCCTGGTGGGCAGCATGGTGGTGCGCGGTCCGCAGTTCGGCGTGACGCTCCCGCAGGGTGTTCTGGGCCCCCTCCTAAGAATCCTGGTGCCGGTCGCCTGGCCGAGCAGCGGGCGGTACGTGATCGGCACCTTCCTCTCGCTCAGCCCGCTCTTCGACGGCCTCGGCCCGATCGCCACCGGCTACGGCGGGCGCAGGAGCGTGGACATGGTCTCCGACCGGCTGACGGGCCCGGAGAGCACCGGGCCCGGCGCCAAACCCGTACAACCCGAATAGTCCACCGACGCGACACCGGGCAGACAGAAACAGTCCCGCAACCAACCACGGCATACGTCAACGGTCAGAAACACTCGATATCCGCTGACTTCTGTTCAGCGCTGCGGTGTGACGCGCATAGTTACCAACACTCGACGTGTGGTGACAATCGAGCGTGAGGATGGCGACCGGACGATGGACGACCAGGGGCGCGGGCCCGGCTCACGCCCGGAGGACGGGGAGAGACCCACCGAGGCGGAGGCCGCACCACCGCGCTCGGCACCGCTGCCGTACGAAGGCGTCTGGCGGTTCACCGCCCCCGCTGCCGACGCCTCGGTCCCGCAGGCGCGCCACGCCGTACGGGACCTGCTGCTGCGCCAGGGTGTGCCGGTCGCCGACGACATCGTCCAGGGGCTGCTGCTGATCGTGTCGGAACTGGTCACCAACGCCGTACGGCACGCGGCACTGCTCTCCCCGATGCTTGCCGTCGAGGTCGCCGTCGGTGCCGAGTGGGTCCGGGTGTCCGTGGAGGACAACCACCCCTACCGCCCGACCGCCCTGGAGGCGGACCACGGCCGCACCGGCGGCCGCGGACTGCTCCTGGTGCGCGAGATCACCCGCGAGTCGAACGGCATGTGCGACATCGAGCACACCGCGAGCGGTGGAAAGGTGATCTGGGCCGCCCTGCCGCTCAAGCCCGCGCGGGTCTGACGACCGCACGCGCACACGCTCCGACGGTCCCGACCGACGGCAGGCCCGACGCTCAAACGCAGGCGGAGCCGCAACCGGCCCCCGCGCGGTCACCAGCCCGCCGACGGTCCCGTCAGCTCCCGGACCGCCGGGCGGACAGCGTCCAGCACGGTCATGAACCATGCCGAGAAGGTGTCCTCGGCATGGCGCCGGACCAGCTCGTCCGGGGTCACGAACGCCGTGGACGCCACCTCCTCGGGATCCACCCGCAGCGGTGCCTGCACCATGCCGACGAACAGGTGGTTGTACTCCTGCTCGATCAGACCGGAGGCCGGGTCCGGGTGGTTGTAGCGCACCGTGCCCGCCTCGGCGAGCAGCGACGGGGACAGCCCCAGCTCCTCGAAGGTCCGCCGGGCCGCCGCCGCGAACGGCGCCTCACCGGGGTAGGGGTGCCCGCAGCAGGTGTTGGACCACACACCGGGGGAGTGGTACTTGCCCAGCGCCCGCTGCTGGATCAGCAGCCGCCCGCGCTCGTCGAAGAGGAACACCGAGAACGCCCGGTGCAGCTGCCCCGGGGGCTGATGGGCGGCGAGCTTCTCCGCGGTGCCGATCGTCACGCCGTCTTCGTCGACCAGCTCCAGCAGAATCGCCTCGGCGGCACCGCTCGACGGGTCGTGCGTCGCGGTGGCAGGTGTGATCGGCATACCCATCCTTCATTCGGTCTTCGCACCCCAAGTCTGCCGCACGAATCCGGCACTCCCGGCACCCCCGCACCGCCCGCATGTCCCGCGGGCGGTCCGGCCCGCGGCCGGCGCGGGCCGCGGGCCGGAAGAGGGGCCCGGTGGAGGATCTGCCCGGACCGGCGGCGGGAGAACCGCGAGGAGCGGGGGCGCCATGGGGAAAGGACGCCGGTACGGGGGCGGAAGGGTGCTCCTCCCGGCGCACGAATACCGGCCTCACGCCCCAGTGGCGCCTCCCGCCCCAGCCGCACCCCGCACGCACCGTCGTCACGTCACGGCGCGGTGCGTCGCCATGTCACTCGGCCGGCCCCCGCAGCCGGGCGCCGTCTCAGTGGCAGAGCCGCGCCTCGTGCTCCGCGTGACCGCGCGGTTCCAGCTGGAAGGTGCAGTGCTCCACGTCGAAGTGGTCGCCCAGACAGCTCTGCAGCTCGTGCAGCATCTTCTCGTGCCCGATGGCGCTGAGTACCTCGGGACTGACGACCACGTGCGCGGAGAGCACCGGCATGCCCGAGGTGATGGTCCAGGCGTGCAGATCGTGCACGTCCTCGACGCCTTGCGTGCCCAGGATGTGCGCCCGGACCTGGGCCATGTCCACGCCCTTGGGCGCCGCCTCCAGCAGGACGTCCAGGGTCTCGCGCAGCAGCTTGAAGGCGCGGGGCACGATCAGCAAGGCGATCACGAGGGAGGCTATCGGGTCGGCGGCCATCCAGCCGGTCGCCACGATGACCAGCGCCGAGACGATCACCGCGACCGAGCCGAACGCGTCGGCGGCCACCTCCAGGAACGCCCCGCGCACGTTCAGGCTCTCCTTCTGCCCGCGCATCAGCAGCGTCAGCGACACCAAGTTGGCGACCAGGCCGATCGCGCCGAAGACCAGTGTCAGCCCGCCCTCGGTGCCGGCCGGTGCGACGAACCGCTGGATCGCCTCGTACAGCACGTAGCCGCCCACCCCGAGCAGCAGCAGGCAGTTCGCGAGCGCCGCGAGTATCTCCGCGCGGGCGTAGCCGAAGGTGCGGCGCTCGCTCGGCGGGCGGTTCGCGAAATGGATCGCCAGCAGGGCCATGCCGAGCCCCAGCGCGTCCGTCGCCATGTGCGCCGCGTCGGCGACGAGGGCGAGCGAGTCGGCCAGCAGACCGCCGATGATCTCGACGACCATGACACCGAGCGTGATCGCCAGCGCCGCCCGCAGCCTGCCGCGGTACGCCGCGCTCGCCGTACCGCCGGCGGGCGCGCCGTGCGCGTGCCCGTGATCGTGCCCAGCCCCCATGAAAGCCGTCCCTCCATGACTCGTCCGGATCACAGTGAACTACGGGCCGGGGGTATGGGGCAACGCGGCACTGAACACCGTTGTCATGTGCCGTGACCTGCAGAAACGGTTCGCAGGTCAGATAGGCTCGGGGCGGTGTGCGCATCGCCTGGACAGCCCGGTCGGCGGCGCCGGCCGGCCACGGACACGGGTGCCGCCGGGCGTCGGACCGGCCTCACTGTGCGCAGGGGCCAGGGCGCAGGGCGTGACCTCCGTGATGAGATCCACACCGGGCTTGCCGTGTGCGACCGCCGGCGCGGAGAGCGGGGAGCGCCCGCCGTCACGGCGCCCGGAGCGGGGCGGGAGGGCCCTCCTCCTCCCCGGCGGTACGGTGTGGGCCGGGCCGCCCGCTCGGGGCCTCCGCCGGGCTGCCCGCGGACCTCGATACGGACATTGCGCTGGTCAGAGGTCGGCAACCCGCCCCCTGGCGGCGATCATGGCCCGCCTCGTACGCGTCCCGGGGCAAACGCCTTCACCGGCGATGGGGCCTGCCCCGGTGGCCCTGCCCGCGCCGGGCGGAGCCCTGCCGAGTGATGCCCGGTATTCGCCTCAATGCCCCTTCTGGGTAGGCGGTTTGTGGGCCGGCCCCGCTATCCCCGATGATGATCGCGGCAGGGACGCAGGTGAAACCACAACGATCCAACCGTCGAACGGGCGGTGAACGCGGGTTCAGGGGCATCCGCTAACCTCAGCCGACATGCCGCCCGGAGGCCCCGTACGGCCGCCCCCCATCATGTACACGACCGGCGTGGACGCGTCGGTATCCAGGGAGTGAGATTCGGTTGTCGACCGCCATCCTCACCGGTCAGCCGGTTCCGGGTTCGTCGCTCGAGGCGGACCTGCGTTCCCTCGGCTTCGACGTGCGGATCGCGTCCGGCACCTCGGCGACCGAGACCCTGCTCGCCGAGGTGCCCGCCGGACAGCGGGTCGCCGTCGTCGATGCCCGGTTCGTGGGCCATGAGCACGCGCTGCGCCTTGGCCTCACCGACCCCCGCTTCCCGCTCGCCGCGATCCCCGGTGCCGTCACCGCCCAGCCGGCCGCGCGCCAGGCCCTGACCCGCGCGATGGCCCGCGCGACGGCCCGCGAGGACACCGTGGGCTCCGAGAGCACTGCGGCCTCCGAGAGCACCGCGGTCTCCGGGACCGCTGCCACCACCGAGGCCGAGACCGGCGAGACCGCCTCCGGCGGGACCCCGACCCTCACCGGCACCACCCTCACCGGCACCTTCTCCGACCGCATCGTCGCCGCCCTGAGCGCCGACGGAAGCGACCCGCACCGCCCCGACCTCGGCAGTCTTGTCGCCACCGTCCCCGACGACCCGCAGGCCCGCAACGAGGCCCGGCAGGCCGTCGCCGCGGTGGACGACGAGGCCGTCCGGCTGAAGTCGGCCGTCAAGGCCCGTGACGGCTTCTTCACCACCTACTGCATCAGCCCGTACTCCCGCTACATCGCCCGCTGGTGCGCCCGGCGCGGACTGACCCCCAACCAGGTCACCACCGCGTCCCTGCTCACCGCGCTCATAGCGGCCGCCTGCGCCGCCACCGGCACCCGTCCAGGCTTCGTCGCCGCCGGTGTCCTGCTCCTCGCCTCCTTCGTGCTGGACTGCACCGACGGCCAGCTCGCCCGCTACTCCCTGCAGTACTCCACCCTCGGCGCCTGGCTCGACGCCACCTTCGACCGGGCCAAGGAGTACGCCTACTACGCGGGCCTCGCCCTCGGCGCGGCCCGCGGCGGCGACGACGTATGGGTCCTCGCCCTCGGGGCGATGGTCCTGCAGACCTGCCGGCACGTCGTGGACTTCTCCTTCAACGAGGCGAACGTCGACAGCACTGCCGCCACCGCCGACACCAGTCCCACCGCCGCTCTCTCCGGCAAGCTCGACAGCGTCGGCTGGACGGTCTGGGCGCGCCGCATGATCGTCCTCCCGATCGGCGAGCGCTGGGCCATGATCGCCGTTCTCACGGCCCTCACGACCCCCCGCATCACCTTCTCCGCCCTGCTGATCGGCTGCGCCTTCGCGGCGACGTACACCACGGCCGGCCGTGTCCTGCGCTCCCTCACCCGCAAGGCCCGCAGGACCGACCGCGCGGCGCGCGCCCTCGCGGACCTCGCCGACACCGGACCGCTCGCCGAACGCATCGCCGGGGCGCTGAGGCCCACCGCGCGGCGCCTGCCCGGGTTCACCGCCCCCGCCGTCGCCCTGCTCGGCGGCGCCGCCGTCGTCGCCACGGCCGCGCTGACCGGGTTCGGCGGACCGTGGCCCGTCCTCGCCGCCCTCCTGTACGTCCTGACCTCCGCCCTGGCCGTCGCCCGCCCCCTCAAGGGCCCCCTCGACTGGCTGGTCCCGCCGTTCCTCCGCGCCGCCGAGTACGGCACCGTCCTGGTGCTGGCGGCAGGCGCCGAGGTGAACGGAGCGCTTCCGGCCGCCTACGGTCTGGTGGCCGCCGTCGCCTACCATCACTACGACACGGTCTACCGCATCCGTGGCGACGCGGGCGCGCCCCCGCCCTGGCTGGTGCGGGCGATCGGAGGGCACGAGGGCCGCACCCTGGTGGTCGTCGTCCTGGCCGCCCTGCTCACCGCCTCGCAGTTCGCCGTCGCGCTCACGGTGCTCGCCGTGGCCGTGGCCCTGCTGGTGCTCTTCGAGAGCATCCGTTTCTGGGTGGCCGCCCACCGGGGCGGCGCACCCGCCGTACACGATGAAGGAGAACCCGCATGATCGGCCTCGTGCTGGCGGCCGGCGCCGGCCGGCGTCTGCGCCCCTACACCGACACCCTGCCCAAGGCACTGGTGCCGGTGGGGCCCGCGGGCATAGAGGGCGAACCGACGGTTCTGGACCTCACCCTCGGCAACTTCGCGGAGATCGGCCTGACCGAGGCCGCCGTCATCGTCGGCTACCGCAAGGAGACCGTGTACGAGCGCAAGGCGGCCCTGGAGCAGAAGTACGGGATCCGACTCACCCTCATCGACAACGACAAGGCCGAGGAGTGGAACAACGCCTACTCCCTGTGGTGCGGCCGGGACGCCCTCAAGGACGGCGTGATCCTCGCCAACGGCGACACCGTGCACCCGGTCTCCGTCGAGAAGACGCTCCTCGCCGCCCGCGGCGAGGGCAGGCGGATCATCCTCGCCCTCGACACCGTGAAGTCCCTCGCGGACGAGGAGATGAAGGTCGTCGTCGACCCCGGCAAGGGCATGACGAGGATCACCAAGCTCATGGACCCCGCCGAGGCCACCGGCGAGTACATCGGCGTCACCCTCATCGAGGGCGACGCCGCCCCCGCGCTGGCCGACGCGCTGAAGACCGTGTGGGAGACCGACCCGCAGCAGTTCTACGAGCACGGCTACCAGGAACTGGTGAACCGCGGCTTCCGGATCGACGTGGCGCCGATAGGCGACGTCGACTGGGTGGAGATCGACAACCACGACGATCTCGCCCGTGGACGGGAGATCGCATGCCAGTACTGACCCGGCTCATCCCCTCCCCGCTCGTCGTCGACATCCGCCCCGGTGCCCTCGACGACCTGGGCGAGGTTCTCGCCGACGAGCGCATCGCACAGTCCGGCCGGCTCGCCGTCGCCGTCAGCGGCGGCTCCGGCGCCGGACTGCGCGAGCGGCTCTCCCCGTCGCTGCCCGGCGCCACCTGGTACGAGGTCGGTGGCGGCACCCTCGACGACGCGGTCCGGCTGGCCGGCGCCATAAAGGCCGGCCACTACGACGCCATCGTCGGACTGGGCGGCGGCAAGATCATCGACTGCGCCAAGTTCGCCGCGGCACGCGTCGGCCTTCCGCTGGTCGCCGTACCGACGAATCTCGCGCACGACGGCCTGTGCTCGCCGGTCGCCACCCTCGACAACGACGCGGGCCGCGGCTCCTACGGCGTGCCGAACCCGATCGCGGTCGTCATCGACCTCGACATCATCCGGAACGCCCCGGCGCGCTTCGTACGCGCCGGGATCGGCGACGCCGTCTCCAACATCTCCGCCGTCGCGGACTGGGAACTGGCCTGCAGGGTCAAGGGCCAGCGGATCGACGGGCTCGCCGCCGCCATGGCCCGGCAGGCCGGCGAGTCCGTGCTGCGCCACCCCGGAGGCATCGGCGACAACGACTTCCTCCAGGTGCTCGCCGAGGCACTGGTCCTCAGCGGCATCGCCATGTCGGTGTCCGGCGACTCGCGGCCGTCCTCCGGGGCCTGCCACGAGATCAACCACGCCTTCGACCTGCTCCACCCCAAGCGGGCCGCCGCCCACGGAGAGCAGTGCGGCCTGGGCGCGGCCTTCGCGATGTACCTGCGCGGCGCGCACGACGAGTCGGTGTACATGGCCGAAGTACTGCGCCGGCACGGACTCCCGGTACTGCCTCAGGAGATCGGCTTCACGACGGAGGAGTTCGTCAAAGTCGTCGAATTCGCCCCCGAGACCCGTCCCGGCCGCTTCACGATCCTCGAACATCTCGACCTGAAGACCGAACAGATCAAGGATGTCTACGCCGACTATGTCAAGGCCATCGGTAGCTGAACTCCGTCCGGTCGTCCACCCCGCGGGGGTGAAGGACCGGCGCAGCGGTGAGCACTGGATGGGGCGCCTCTACATGCGTGAGGTGTCCCTGCGGGTGGACCGCTACCTGGTGAACACCAGGGTCACGCCCAACCAGCTCACGTATCTGATGACCGTCTTCGGCGTCCTCGCCGCCCCGGCCCTGCTGGTGCCGGGGATCACGGGGGCGGTCCTCGGCCTGGTCATGGTGCAGCTGTACCTGCTGCTGGACTGCGTGGACGGCGAGGTCGCCCGCTGGAAGCAGCAGTTCTCGCTCAGCGGGGTCTACCTCGACCGGGTCGGCGCCTACCTGTGCGACGCGGCCGTCCTCGTCGGTCTGGGCCTGCGCGCCGCCGACCTGTGGGGCACCGGCCGCATCGACTGGCTCTGGGCCTTCCTCGGCACCCTGGCCGCCCTCGGCGCCATCCTGATCAAGGCCGAGACCGACCTGGTGGGTGTGGCCCGCCACCAGGGCGGACTGCCGCCGGTCAAGGAGGCCGCCGCCGAGCCGCGCTCCTCCGGCATGGCGCTGGCCCGCCGGGCCGCCGGAGCCCTGAAGTTCCACCGGCTGATCCTCGGGATGGAGGCGTCGCTGCTGATCGTGGTCCTCGCGATCGCCGACGCCGCCCGGGGCGACCTGTTCTTCACCCGCCTGGGTGTCGCCGTCCTCGCCGGGATAGCCCTGCTCCAGACTGTGCTGCACCTGGTGTCCGTCCTCGCCTCGAGCAGGCTGAGGTGACCGCTGTGGGATCCTCCCTCAAGGTCGGCGCGGTGATCATCACCATGGGCAACCGCCCCGACGAGCTGCGCGCCCTGCTCGACTCGATCGCCAAGCAGGACGGCGACCCGGTCCGGGTCGCCGTCGTCGGCAACGGCTCGCCCGTCCCGGAGGTCCCCGACGGCGTACGCACCGTCGAGCTGCCGGAGAACCTCGGCATCCCCGGCGGCCGCAACGTCGGCATCGAGGCGTTCGGCCCGGGCGGCCAGGACGTCGACATCCTGCTGTTCCTCGACGACGACGGCCTCCTGGCCCACCACGACACCGCCGAGCTGTGCCGCCGGGCGTTCGACGCCGACCCGGAGCTCGGCATCATCAGCTTCCGCATCGCCGACCCGGAGACCGGCAGCACCCAGCGCCGCCACGTGCCCCGGCTGCGCGCCGCCGACCCGATGCGCTCCTCCCGGGTGACCACCTTCCTCGGCGGCGCCAACGCCGTACGCACCCGGGTCTTCGCCGACGTCGGAGGGCTGCCCGACGCGTTCTTCTACGCGCACGAGGAGACCGACCTGGCCTGGCGGGCCCTCGACGCGGGCTGGATGATCGACTACCGGTCCGACATGGTGCTGTACCACCCGGCCACCGCCCCCTCGCGGCACGCGGTCTACCACCGCATGGTCGCCCGCAACCGCGTCTGGCTGGCCCGTCGCAACCTTCCCGCGCCCCTGGTCCCGCTCTATCTGGGCGCCTGGATGCTGCTCACCCTGCTCCGCAGGCCCTCCCGTTCGGCCCTCAAGGCCTGGTTCGGCGGTTTCCGGGAGGGATGGACCACCCCCTGCGGCCCGCGCCGGCCCATGAGGTGGCGTACGGTGTGGCGGCTGACCCGGCTGGGCCGGCCCCCTGTCATCTGACAAGCTCGTGTCCGGAACATCGGGGCCGCACCCAGGCTCCCCGGCACATGCCGGGTCCGTACGGGCCCGGCATCTCGAAGAGGGAAAGCTTTCACCAGTGAGTGAGACAACGCACGACGGCACGGTCGCGGTCAGCGCGCCCGCGCCGCCCGACGAGGGCCTCACGGCGGCCGAGCTCGCCGCCAAGTACGGGCTGACGGTGAGTGGTGCCCGGCCGTCGCTCGTCGAGTACGTCCGTCAGCTCTGGGGACGCCGGCACTTCATCCTCACGTTCTCCCGGGCGAAGCTGACCGCGCAGTACAGCCAGGCGAAGCTGGGCCAGCTCTGGCA
>NZ_JBHSPC010000056.1:79581-153965 GCF_042656345.1 Streptomyces incanus | reverse complement strand
CTGAGACCGGACTCGCCACCGACTGACGAGACCGTCAAACCAATACGAAGGATTCAGTAAGGCGACACAGAACGTCGAGCGCGAGAAGGAAATCGTCGAGCGCATCCGCCGGGCAGTCGGCAAGGCAGACCTCGTCATCAACGCTGCCGACGTGACCTCCGCATCGCAGGACGCCATCGCTCGTGTGACCGACGGGTTCCAAGACCTCGTCAGCCGCACCTACACCCAGCTCAGCCTTCTCCGCGGGTCCACCTATAGCGAGCAGCAGATTGGCATGTTCGCCAACCCCGACCAGTCGGGCATGTTCGACGACCCGTCGCTGTCAATGCTCGCGACCCCGGGCGACGAGGTGTTCTCGTTCGTTCTGCAACGCGACCGGCTCGGCGAGCAGGCAACCGTCAAGACGATTGTGAATGCGTTCCAGGCCAAGCCCTATGGCTGGGACCTTGCCTCGATCGAGGTCGTCATCGCGTGGCTTGTCGGCACCTCGAAGCTCACGATCACCGTCGATGGGAACGCCCTGAAGCGCACCGAGGTCGCGACGGTGCTGCGCAACACACAGAAGCACTCGCATGCGGTGGTCGCTCCGCAGAAGGTCTTCGACGAGCGCAAGGTCGCGACGTTCCGCAAGTTCTGCAGCGACTTCTTCGACGAGGCGACCGCGCCGAAGGACCCTCTGGAGCTTGCCCGCCACGGCAGCGACAAGCTGCGCGGCAAACTCGACGAGCTGAAGGCTCAGATGAACGGGTCGAAGTACCCATTCGTGGAGCAGCTGACCGCACCGATCGCGTTGCTCGAACAGGCCGTCGGCAAGCCCGACGAGTGGTACCTCACCGAGTTCGGTCTCGGTGACGAGCTGCTCGACGCCAAGGAATCCGTAGCAGACCCGATCCAGTCGTTCCTCAGTGGAGGCCAGCGGGTCATCTACGACGACGCCGTCACGCTGCTCACGGCGAACACGAACAACCTCGGCTACTTGCCCACCGGCAGCGACGCCGATGTCAAGCGGCTACTCGGAGATTCCAACGCGTTCCGCGGCAACCGCATGACCCAGCTCAAGCAAGCCGCAGAGGCACTCAGCAAGCAGATCGGCGAAGCACTCGCGACCAACCGCGCCACGGTGATTCAGGCGATCGAAGGGCGCAAGGCCGAGGTGCTCGGCAGCGCCTACTACGCGAACGCCACCGAGGACGCACAACAGCGGGTCGCGCGCGAGCTCGACCAGATCATCGCCCGCGTCGAGCGTGAGACGCAGATCGCCTTGGTCCGCGAGGTGGGTAACAGCTTCGAAGAGACGACCTATCCCGAGCTGCTCGACCAGCTCGTATCCTCCACCCGTCCCACGGGCGACGAGGGCCACGCACCGGCACCCGTCAAGCAAACCGTCTCGGTCAAGACCATCACTGCGTCGGGTGTCCACGGCGTGCTGGAGACCACCGAGGACGTCGACCGGTACCTCGACGCGCTCCGTAGCGCGCTGCTGTCCACGCTCAACGACGGAAAGCGAATCGCACTCTGATGGAAACCGCTCCGCTCAAGTCCTTCGCCACCTGGGCGCGCACGGCACTCATCCGCGAGGTGGCGGCTCGCATCACGGTCGTGCTCGCCCCTTCCTCGCCCGCGCGTGTCGAACAGCGCAGCGCCGTCGCGGCACTGGAGAAGGCCGTCAACGCGGCCGGCGGCGGCGACACGGGCCGCGACACCGTGGCTGACAAAGTTGCCTACGCCTGGTTCAACCGCATCATCGCCCTGCGGTTCATGGATGCCAACGGCTACACCGGCATTGGCGTCGTCTCACCCGAACGAGGCCGAGAGGGTGGCCAGCCGGAGATCCTCGCCGAAGCCAAGCGCGGGAACATCGACAGCACGGTCGTCACCAACACGCGCACCGCCGAGACCGTGACGAGCCTGCTCAACGGCACGCGCCGCAGCGATGAACCGCAGAGCGAGGCGTACTCGCTGCTGCTCGCGGAGTATTGCCGTCACTGGAACCGGTCCATGCCGTTCATGTTCGAGCGCGAAGGCGATTACACCGAGCTGCTCATCCCCGCGAACCTGCTCGCCGACGACTCCGTGATAGCCCGTGCCGTCACCGTGCTCACCGAGGACGTCTGCCAAGACGTCGAGGTCATCGGCTGGCTGTACCAGTTCTACATCTCCGAGCGTAAAGACGAGGTCTTCGCCGGGTTCAAGAAGAACAAGAAGGCCGGCGCCGCTGAAATCCCCGCCGCCACGCAGCTCTTCACCCCGCACTGGATCGTTCGCTACCTCGTCGAGAACTCCCTCGGACGCCTCTGGCTGCTCAACCGGCCCACCTCGCGGCTCGCCGACCGGATGGAGTACTACATCGTTCCGGACGACGACGAAACCGACTACCTCAAGGTCGCCGGCCCCGAAGAGCTGAAGATCATCGACCCTGCGTGCGGCTCCGGGCACATGCTCACCTACGCGTTCGACCTGCTGTATGCCATCTACGAGGAAGAGGGCTACGCGCCATCTGATATCCCGGGGCTCATTCTCGCCAACAACCTCTATGGGACTGAGATCGACTCTCGCGCCGGCGTGCTGGCCGCCTTCGCGCTCACGATGAAGGCCCGCGCACGCCAACGCACGTTCTTCAACAGGCAGATCAAACCGAACATCTGCGTGCTTGAGCCTATCTCGTTCACACCGGACGAGTTGGACACCCTCGTAACCCGCGGCGGTGACCGTTCCGACGAAGAAGCGTTCTGGAACCAGTTCCAGCACGCCGACACCTTTGGTTCGCTCATCTGCCCGCGTGAGCAACTGATCGAGCCTCTCAGGCAACACCTCGACACGCACGCGCCCGACGATGGCGACCTCTTCGGGAACGAGCTTCACGAGCGCGCGCGTCGGGTGGTTCTCCAGGCCGACTACTTGGCACTGCGGTTCCACGTGCTTGTCGCGAATCCCCCTTACATGGATGCGCGCAACATGTCGGGACTGTTGTGCGACTTCCTGTCGCTTCAGTTCCCTGCGGGGGCTTCCGGTATCGACTTGTCTTTCGCACTGAGGTGTCGGTCATTCGTACAGGCGGGCGGCTACATTGGCTTGCTCACGATGGACAGCTGGCTGGGCAATGTTGAATGCCGAGAATTTCGGGGTATCGTCCGGAAGGGTCTGGAGCTCTACGCTCTGCTCCATCTCGGCAAGCGAGCATTTCCTGAAGTCAACGGCGACGTTGTCCAGGTGGCTGCCTCTGTTTTCGTGAACGAGCCGGACAGGGGTCACGATTCGGTATTCATCGACGCCACTGCAGGCGTCACCACTGCCGAGAAGACAGCGCATTTCAGGAATCCTCAGCGACGCTATACGCATCCACTGAAGTGGTTTGACACCTTCCCGGGGCAGGTCCTGACTCCGTACGCCGCTTCAGAGGCTGCGCATCGCACCTTTGAGGCAGCGCCACCAATGAGCGACGTGGCCGAGGTGAGGACCGGCCTCCAAACGGGGGACAATGGCACATTTCTCCGCTACTGGTACGAAGTCTCCATCTCTCGGATCAGTACGGCGTCGACCGACGGGGAGGCGAAATGGGTCCCCTACGTCAAAAGCAGCTCGCCAACGAGGTGGTTCGGGCGAGAAGACCTTGTGGTCGATTGGGCGGATGATGGTGATCGAATCCGAAAGCATCCAAGTGCGGTTGTGAGAAACCCTGCCTACTACTTTCGTTCTGGCATCTCGTACGGTGGCTTGGCAGGCAACCTCAAGGGTCGCTTGGTGGACGATTGCGCCATCTTTGACCAGAAGAATTCGATGGTGTTCCCGCGCGCCGGAACCTCCGTATACGCGCTGCTTGCCCTGGTGAACAGCTCAGCGCTCGAGACTTTGGCCCGTCTTCTGTCGCCCAAGGGATTCGGTGTTGGAGTTCTCGGGCAATTGCCGATCCCCGAGGGAATTCTTGACGACAAGTCAGTTGATGCGCTTGCCCGTGAGGCTTTGGTTCATTCCGGACGGCTCTACGACCAGGATGAGACGTCTTCGGGTTACCTGGGTCTGAATTCGCTTCTGCTGGGCGGCGAGGCGGAGTCGCGGCTCTGTGATGCCTTCTCTTCGACGGCTTGCACTGAAGCGCAGTTGACGTCGCGACTGTCAGAATTGCATCGTGAGAACGACCAGTACTTCGAAAAGGGCCTACTTTCCAGCTCGCACCCAGTGGCACGGGATGAATTGGTTCGATCCGTGTCCACAGCCAGATCCTTGACTGTTTCACTCGTCTCCCTGGCGGTCGGCTGCATGCTCGGGCGCTACAGCCTCGACGAACCGGGGCTGATCCTCGCCAACCAGGGCGACACGCTCCAGGACTACCTTGCAAAGGTGCCGGACCCGTCGTTCCCGCCCGACAAGGACAACGTGATTCCGATCGTCGATGGCGATTGGTTCGAGGACGACATCGTGGCGCGCTTCCGCCAGTTCCTTCGGGTGGCTTTCGGCGAGCAGCACTTTGAAGAGAACCTGCGCTTCGTCACAGAGTCGCTCGGCGTCAAGGACCTGCGCGACTACTTCGTGAAGTCGTTCTACAAGGACCACGTTCAGCGGTACAAGAAGCGCCCGATCTACTGGATGTTCTCCAGTCCCAAGGGGTCGTTCAACGCCCTCATCTACATGCACCGCTACACGTCGTCGACCGCCTCGACCGTGCTGAACGAGTACCTGCGCGAGTACAAGGCGAAGTTGGAGGCCAGCCGCCAGCACCACGAGCGTCTCGCTGCGGGGACGGGCACGGCTCGGGAGAAGGCTGCCGCGCAGAAGGAGGTCGACCGCCTGCGCAAGGTTCTGCTTGAGCTTGACGAGTACGAGCACGACGTGCTGTACCCGCTGGCGACCCAGCAGGTGCGGATCGACCTCGATGACGGTGTGAAGGTCAACTATCCGAAGCTCGGTGCGGCTCTGAAGAAGATTCCTGGTCTTGAGGCAAGTAATGACTGAGACATCCGCTGTCCGGTCCCACCTGGAGCGTCGTTTCGAGACGCACCGGGTGGTGTTCTGGCACGACCCTGAGGGCGAGTACGTCGCTGACCTCGACTCACTCGGCTTGGAGGGTGTCGAGATCGTGCGTGTCGCCAACGACGAATATGTGGTCAAGCACCGGCTGCTGCACGTGGAGCCTGACACGAGGTTCCTCGTCTACCGCTCGGGTGCCGTGCCGACAGGGATCGGCAACTGGTTGCTCGATCTGGAACTGGCCTACGGGGTGTTCACCGCGGACCGTCCTTCGATGGTGCAGCAGGAACTCGGGCTCGCCGCCGACGGCATCGGCGAGGTCGTGCGGGCACACGAGAAGTTCTTCCGGGCCGTCAAGCGGATGCAGAGCCTTAAGGCGCTGCTGCATGCCGATGACGACGCCGACAAGTTGCGCGCCAAGATGGCGGCGGTGCTGCTCGAGCAGCGCGAGCACAGTCTGCTGGAGATCACCCGTACTCTGCTCATCGAGAACGCTGGCGGTACCGACGCCAAGTACCGCGCCTTGGCCGACTACGGTCTCGATGAGTTCCACTGGCAGGGCGTCGGCAGGATCTACGGCTACATGTCGCAGAGCCCGAGCATCGACGACTTCGTGCTGTGGATGTTCGACCAAGCCATCACTGGGTTCAAGTCTGAACGTCCCGGCGAGCTGCAGAACATCCAGCTCGACTTCGGAAGACTGCGCTATGAACCCCGCAGCCAGAAGGCGATGACCACGCTTGCGAAACGCGTAGCTCGTGACCTGAACTACGCGGGCACGATCGCGGACGCAGGCTTCCGAGATCTGCTGGGCAATGACCTGTTCGAGGAAGTCGACCGGAAGATCATCAGTGATCTTGCGCGTGCGGTCGCCGACCGCACCGTGGCGGCCCGCGAGATCGCTGAGGTCATCCGCAGCCGCCAGAGCAGCATCTGGATCGACGGGTACCGCAAGCTGTACGCCGCGATCGGCAGCGCCTCCGACCTGTTGACCGCGCTCAGCGGGCTCAGTCTGTCGATGCAGTCCTTCGACGAGGGCCTGGATCGGTACCGGCACGAGTGGTTCCGAATCGACCAGCTTTATCGCCAGTTCACCCACGCGGCCCGCACCGCCGAGTTCGCCGGACCCCTGGAGGGACTGCGAGTACAGGTCGAGTCGTTCTATGCGAACAAGTTCCTTTACACCCTGGGCGCCGCATGGCAGCAGCATGTCGATGGCGTCGACCGGTGGCGTTCCGCCGTGCTCCGGCCGCAGACCTCGTTCTTCGCTGACTACGTCAGGCCCATCACACGGGATGGCCGGCGTAAGGCCGTCGTCATCATTTCTGACGCGCTGCGCTACGAGATCGCCGACGAGCTGGGTTCACGTATCCGTCAGGAGGACCGTTTCGACGCGACCCTTGATGCCGTTCTGGGCGTGCTGCCGAGCTACACCCAGCTTGGGATGGCCGCGCTCTTGCCGCACACCACGATCGGGTATTCCGGCAAGGGTGATCGCGTCGATGTGGACGGCCAGCCGTCCGCAGGGACTGATAATCGCAGCAAGATCCTCGCCAGCGTGCTGGGCATGGGAGTCCCCGCCGAAGACCTGCTCGGTATGACCCGCGACGAGATTCGCGATCTGTACCGGCAGCACCAGGTGATGTACGTCTACCACAACCGCATCGACGCGACCGGCGACAAGCAGGGCACCGAGCGGCAGGTTTTCGAGGCTGCCGAGAAGACGCTGGAGGAGCTTGTCGACCTGGTCAAGCGCCTCGCGGGCGCCGACGCCACCAAAATCCTCGTGACCGCCGACCATGGCTTCCTCTTCCAGGACTCCGCGCTCGACGAGGCGGGCTACCTATCCGTCGCACCGCAGGGCGACAACATCACCGTGCAGGCGCGCCGCTACGTGCTAGGAACCGGGCTGAAGACGGACCCGGCGTTCAAGACGTTCAACTCGGCGCAACTCGGGCTCGACAGCGACTACGAGGTGCAGATCCCCAAGTCGATCCACCGACTGCGACTCAAAGGCTCCGGCGCGAGGTTCGTCCATGGCGGGGCAACCCTCCAGGAGATCGTTGTGCCGGTGCTCGCCATCAACAAGAAGCGCAAGAGCGACACTCGGCTGGTCAACGTCGAAATTCTGCCCGAGTCGGACAAGATCACCACCGGTCAGTTGGTCGTCAAGCTCTTCCAGACCGAGCCGGTCAGCGAGAAGGTCCAGCCACGCACTGTGCGAGCCGGCCTGTACTTCGGCGAGACCCTCATCTCGAACCATGCCCCGCTGGTGTTCGACCAGAAATCGGCCGACAAGCGCGACCGGTACCAGAGCGCCGTCATGCTGCTCAGCCAAGATGCGAACGACTACAACAACAGGGCGGTCGAGTTCCGGCTGGAGGAACTGATCCCCAACACGAACCAGTGGCGCGTCTACGGTAAGGCGATGTACACGCTGAAGCGCTCATTCGCCTCGGACTTCGACTTCTAAGGGAGGGTGCAGCCATGAGCGAAGTGAGCGAGGTCAGCCAGGAGGCACCGGTGGGCCCGGACGCGCCAGTCGATGCCGCTCCGATGCAGAGCGAGCTGGACCGCAAGATCAACCGCCTCTTCCCGGGCGCTGTCGTGCGCAAGGACTTGGTCAAGGCGGTCAAGGGCAACGCCATCGTGCCGTCCTACGTGCTGGAGTACCTGCTCGGGCAGTACGCGGCCTCTGACGACGAGGCCACCATCCAGGCGGGCATCGACACGGTGCGCAAGATCCTGACCGACCACTACGTGCACCGGAACCAGTCCGAGCTGGTGAAATCCACGATCCGCGAGCGCGGGCGGCATCGGATCATCGACAAGGTCACGGCCACGCTCAATGAGAAGGACGACGTCTACCAGGCCGAGTTCGCTAACCTCGGCATCAAGGGCGTGCTTGTCGAGTCCGCCACGATCAAGGCGCACCCAAAGCTACTCGTCGGAGGAGTCTGGTGCATCTGCGACATCGAGTACTTCCACAGTGCCGACCCGCGGGTCGTGCCGTGGATACTCGGGTCGATCAAGCCCATCCAGTTGTCGAACTTCGACATTGAGGGCTACCTGGCGGCTCGGCGTGAGTTCACCACCGACGACTGGATCGACCTGCTCGTGCAGTCCATCGGGTTCAATCCCGAGTTGTTCGGGAGGAGGGCCAAGCTCATCCAGCTCGTGCGGCTCATCCCGTTCGTCGAGCGAAACTACAACCTCGTCGAACTTGGCCCCAAAGGCACCGGCAAGTCCCACATCTTCTCAGAGTTCTCGCCCCACGGCATGCTCATCTCCGGTGGCGAGGTCACCGTGCCGAAGCTGTTCGTCAACAATGCCAACGGGCGCATCGGCCTGGTCGGCTACTGGGATGTTGTCGCGTTCGACGAGTTCGCGGGCAAGAAGAAGCGCACAGACAGGGCGCTCGTCGACATCATGAAGAACTACATGGCGAACAAGTCGTTCTCACGCGGCGTTGAGACGCTCGGTGCTGAGGCGTCAATGGTATTCGTCGGCAACACCTCGCACACCGTGCCGTACATGCTCAAGCACTCCGACCTGTTCGACGAGCTGCCCGAGAGCTACCACGACTCCGCCTACCTCGACCGGCTGCACCACTACATCCCTGGGTGGGAGGTCGACACCATCCGCGGGGAGATGTTCTCGGACGGCTACGGGTTCGTCGTCGACTACATCGCCGAAGTGCTTAAGTCGATGCGCTCCCAGGACTACTCGGACCGCTACCAACAACACTTCTCGCTCTCGTCGGGCATCTCGACGCGTGACCGAGACGGGATCCACAAAACGTTCTCCGGGCTGATGAAGATCCTCTACCCGCACGGGGAGGCAGCGCCCGAGGAGATCGAGGAAATCCTGCGGTTCGCGATCGAGGGGCGCAAACGGGTCAAGGACCAGATCCTGCGGATCGACTCGACGATGGCCGACGTCAAGTTCGGGTACCTGGACAGAAGCGGCACCTGGCACGCGGTCTCGACCCTGGAGGAGGACGAATACCCGGCCTACTACCACCGCGAGCGCCGCGAACGTTCCGAGGCTGCTGATAGCGCGATCGAACCGCCTGCGGGCGCGGCGGTGCCCACCGTCCAGGATGGGACTCCGGATGAGCACGCACAGGTGGTGGTGCCGCTGTTCGAGGGCCACCGTGAGTTCCAGGAGAACCAGCGCGGAGTCTCGTTCGACACGCTGCTAGCCCCTTACCTGCTCGGAGCCGGGCAGATTACGATCACAGACCCCTACATTCGCCAGTTCCACCAGGCCCGCAACCTCATGGAACTCATCGAGGGGATCGCCGCCATCAAGGACGCCGCCGACGAGGTCAACGTCAAGCTCATCACCTCAGAGAGCAACGGCGGCGAGGACAAGGTCCGCAAGCAACTTGAGCTCCTACTCAAGGTCAAGCAGGGCGCAGCAGCCGGAGGAATCAACCTCGACGTCTCGTTCGCCAACACGATCCACGACCGCTCGATCGTCACCGACACCGGCTGGAAGATCCTGCTCGGCCGCGGCCTCGACATCTTCCAGTACGTCACCGGTGACGCATTCGACCTCGCTACCAGGCTCCAGAAATACCGCCAGGTCAAGGCGTTCGGGGTGACCTACATCCGCGAGGGCCAGTGATTGATGTGTAGCCTTAGATTCCCAGCTTCGCGGCGACCGCCCTCATCGCGGCCCACTCCGTCGGGTAGTTGGGGCAGATCTCCGCGACCATGCGCACCGCACGCTCACGAAGCTCAGCAGGGTAGGGGGACGGACGTGCCATGACTCGATCCTCTCAGGGAATCGAGCCTCCATCAGACCCGGAGCGGTTCACGAGTGCCTGGGGACGCTCATCGTGGACACCACGAACGGGCTATCTGCACGGCGCATAGGTCCGGCGCTGCATCTGTCCACCGGGGTGGAGCCCAGCCCGGGTGCCGAAAAGGCGGGACACACCGCCGCAGCCACCTGGGGGAAGGACGTTGCAGTTCCGGATCAGCGGAGGACCAGGCACTAGCGGAGCGGAATGACCTCACGGCGTGACATCCGGTGGCACCTGCCGCGGTGGGGTGCGGGTGAAGAAGTCCGTCAGCGGATCCGTGACTACGCTCCGGCGGACTGCGTCAGAGGTCGATGCTTCATCCAGACGTCGTCCCAGATCAGGGCCGGCCGCAGCTGCGGCGATCAGCCAGCGGAGCGTCACACTCGTGGCAAGCTTCCGGAGACCGCGTAGGTGTTGAATGTCTTCCCTCGTGTCGTCGCCATGCGCGTACCTCGACCGGCTGTCGTAGCTCTTGGACACCATGTCAAGGACCCGTTCCTGGGTCTCGTCGGTCATCCAAAGCATGGCCGCTCGCCGCCTGATTTTTTGGGTTACCCCGCTCTTCCCGTCGCCGGTCAGCAGCGCCTCCATCGCGATGACGTACTGGAGCGTGACCTCGTCCGCCTCCTCTTCCCAGATAGATCCGTCATCCTGCGTGCGATGGGAGGCGCGTACCAGGTGCTTTGCAGCACGCTCCAAGCGCCGCGCCCGCGTCTTGCCGGCCTCCGACGTGTCCGCCAAGACAGTGTCGATCAATGAGTCAACGGCGCTGCAAAACGCGCAGAAACGGGGCAACTCGCCATCCGACACCTCGTAGAGACCCGCTTGGTGCCGCTCCACTTCCACCTCCTCGCCGTACTTGTCCACAAAGACGTCCAACGCCCAAGGAATCGCACCGCTGCGCCGATCGATGCGCCGGCTACGCTCAACCACGAACCAGGCATCCATGTGGCAGACCACTTCGCTGCGCCACAGCAGCAGGACGAACAGCGGCCGCCAGTGGTGTAGTTCAGGCCGCGTCGGAAGCTTCATGAGTGGCCAGCGGAGACCATTGACCAACTCCCTGTCCGGATCATCGCGGTGTAGGAAGGTCGCCCCGTCGAGGAACACCGGGTCCATCTCGGACCGCTCGAGCACGTCGCATACCGTAAGGGCCGTTGGCAGCGCCTGGAGCTGACGCAAGTCCTCAGCTGTTGCCGTCTCCAGGGTGTACCCACCGATCGACACGAGGGTGCCTTTGGGCATGCGCGCGTCCAGAAGAAGCCAATCCTCCGGTACCGGCAATGGCGACCGGCAGAGCGCCACGAACTCCGCGACTACGGTGCCTACATTCAGATCGTCGCTGTGCTGGTAGGACCGTGGACAGCACTGGTCGTTGACGGGCAGGCCGTTGGCAATGACCTGCGCCACCCGGGCAAGTCCGGTCATGGCCAACAGCGTTGTATCCCGGAGCTCACCCTCCTTGGTATAGAGGTCTGGGCGTACCGTCGGCGGTACTGCGGCCTCCACGGCCCGCCGTACCGATGCCCATGCCGGGTACTGGCTCATGGCTTCAACGAGAGCGGTGCCCGACTCGGCGGAAATCCCCGCCCGCCGCACCTCGTTGAGCCAGGTGTGCGTGGAGGCGGCCAAATCCGGAGCGTTGTTCATGCCAGCCACGCTACTGAGGTCTCGAGCCGTAAGCCCCCGTATTTATGGCGGTGCGACGGGCACGACGCTCCCGCTGGGGCGTGCCCGCTTGTGTACTCCGCCCTGCTGCTTCAATCGCGGCGACCCATCATCGGCGCCGAAGTCGCCGCCGTCGGCAGCTATCCGGTTGGCCACCGGGCCGAGGGACGAAGCCTCGGCTACGCACAGGAGTGTGCCGTCACTCCCGGCCGAGCAGCTGATGCAGCACCTCCGGGATCTGCCGTCGGCGTTCTGTAGTTCTCAGATTGCGTTACGCTGCTGCCATGCGGCTGACCTGCGATAGCGGTCATCGACTCCGCCCCGGGCGAAGGGGGCAGGACGCCTTTCTCATCCCAATGCGGGTGTGTAGCTCCCCGCTTTCGATACCCCTTGGCCCGTCGGCTGATCTGGCCGCTCAGCGGGGTGCCGCCCTGCCCCGGTCCGGTGTCCAGCCGTCGCTCCCGTTCCCTGAAGTCGGGCCACAGTGGCCCACTCGCTTACGCCCCTGTCTCGAGCAGCGGAAGGTACCCGCTCGAAAGAGACCCTCGCCTTCCGCCACAGCTTCTTGCAGTTGCTCGACGAGTTGGCGCAGGCTCGCGTCGAGGTCGACCTGGTCTCTCGTCTCCGCGACGATCGCTTCACGCACGTCGTCGACGAACGGCTGCCAGGTGTCGCGAGTGCGCTCCGTGCACTCAGTGACGACCTGTTGTCGCTTCTCGGCCGCCGCCTTGTCCTGGTTCAGGCGCGCGCGATCCGCTCCCTGCTCGTCGACGACTTTCGCCAGGTAGACGGCAAGGGGAAGCGCGGCTTCGGCGATGCCGATGTGCCGTCCCGGGTCCCCAGCCGCCTTCGCCGAACTGGCCTTCCCGCCGACGATCGGCCCGCGTGCGTTGTTCGCGGCCTTCAACATACCGATCAACATGGTCCCGACCGTCTCGACATGTTCTGCGGCACCGCCGGGCCCTGCCGGGGTCGTGGAGGCATCCTCCCCGGACCCGAGTGTCGCGACCAGCGAAGCAAAGCCGGCCCAGGAGGGTCGGGCGCGCTCTCGCTCCTTGGTCTTGCGGATCGACTGCTGCAACCGCTGGAGGCGGACCTCGTGCTTGGTGAACCACTCGTCGAGCGTGCGCTGAATCTCGGCCTGAAGTTCATCGGCGCCGGAACTCGGCTCCCACGACCGCCGCATCACCTCCTCGACGAGACCGTCGAGGCTGGCTTGAGCGGCTCGATCGAGAGTGTCGAGTTCGCTCTCCCATACGTCGCGGCGAGCGACGCCACTGGCAGCTACTTCGGCACGTGCCGTGTAGTCCGACAGTTGCCTCCGCAGTTCGGTCACGGTTTCGTCCAGGACCGCTGTCCAGTACCGTTGCCCGGCCGTATGTCGCCATCCGGGCAGTGCCGAAGGGGACACCGCCTCGAAAGCATCCGCAAGGTCCCTCATGCCGTCCCAGCCACGGAAATCATCCCAGGTCTCTCGGCTGAGATCTGTGTCCGGCCCTGCCGTCTGGAACGCGTCCTGCGAGACAACGAATACCGGTGTCCTGTCGTCCAATTCGAACAGTTCCCGCAACTCGCGAACCTTGCGATCACTCAGTTCCCGGTACTCCGCGAGGTCGTACTCTGGGTCAACACCCGCCTCGTCGAACCGCGAGATGACGAACCACATCGACCCCACCGGCCATCCCTGCGTGAACAGCTTCTGAAGCAGGTCACGTTCGGCGGTCGCCAACTGCGGAGTCAGTACCGCGATGCCGACGTCCGTGAGTCCGACCGCCGCCATCGCTCGGCGCGAATTGTTCTGTGCACGAATGTCGGACGCACCGACCGCGAATCCAGGAGTATCGCGGATGATGCACCCACCGACCTCGACGTCGTTGACCTCGAAGGTTTCGTGGCGTGCGCTGATCGTGAGCCAGCCGGGAACATCGCCGCCCGAATCGACGAGCAACCGGCGGAGCAGGGAACTCTTGCCGGTGTCGTAGGACCCGAAGAGGGTCACGACCGGTCTGTCCAGCTTCTCGAACGCGTCCCAGTCGTCGACGTACCGCCCGACCAACGATCCGCCTGGAAGTCGCCCCAGCCAGTCCCGCACTGCATCGATGTCGACCACTGTTACTCGTTTCTCCCCGGTGTTCCGATCAATTCGTCCGCGGGCGCGATCAAGTTCTCGACCGCCTCAGCCCGCGCTTTCGCCGAGTCCATCCGTTCCCTGATCGACGATTCGAAATCGAGGTGCTCGTCGAGCAATGTCTCGAGCTCCCTGGTCCGCTGTTCGAGGTATCCGACGGGACCTTCCCCCTGCTCACCATGCACGATCTGTTCGACGATCCCGGCAGCCGCTTCGTCGATCAACTTCAATGCCGACTCCTGCTGGTTCTTGTAGTCCCCAGCCTTTTGGATGTCATTAGCCATCGTCACGGTATCCACGGCGGCAGCGACGACTCCGAGGATGGCCCCGGCCTTGGCAACCTTGGCGCCGCCCTTCACCGCACCCCACGGCTTAAACTTGTGGCCAAACTGCTTGCCGATCGCGTAGACCGCGTTCCGATTTCCAAGGGCTTTCGCAAGCGGCGCTGCGGCTCCTGCGACGTTGCCGGCACCCTCGGTCAGATCCTCGTACCAGGCGTTTCCCTGGGCCTTGAATTCTGCCGCGAACTCGGGCGTCACCTGGAACTCAGCAGCGCGCATCTCGCGTCCGATTGCTGATATGTGGTCGCTGTACCACTCGTCCAGTTTGCGTGCAGCGTCGGCAAGGTACCGTTCGAGATCAGCTTCGAACTGCGGGGCCTTCCACCAGGAGTCGACGAGGTTCTCCAGCTTCTGGCCGTCCTTCCGATCGAGTTTCGCGACTGCGGATTTCGTCGCTACCAAGTGGCGGTCCACCATACGGCGGGCGTCCTCTCGCAGTGAACCTTCGAGGACCACGGCGTCGTTCACTGCAGCCCGGAGGGTAGCGATCACCGGTTCCGAGCGACGCAGGTCTTTCGTGCCGTCGACCTGCACCTGGTGAAGCGTGTGCTGGTGACGCTTGAGGCCGGTGACCGCCGCATCGAAGGCGGCCGACGACGCCGCAGCGGACAGCTGCTCGTCGGAGAGACCTGATATGGCGCTCGTCAATGCGGTCACGCCGTCCCACAGCCGATTCTCGTCGAAATCACCGGGTTCTGCCGTTGCATCGCCTCCCACCAGGCCGAACGGATCGCCGGACAAGCAGTGGATCCTGTCGATCTCGACTTCGATGGAACGAACGGCGAAGGCTGCATGCAGTTCCTCGCGTTTGCGGTCCTGCAGGTTGAGAAATGCCTCGGGTGCAGTCAGCGGATCCACGCCCAGTTCGTCGCACCGATTGACGAGGAACACCATCCGCCCGCCTTTTGCGGCAATCATCTCCGAGCCGCGCGAGAGCCCTTCCAGTATCGAGGTGTTGCCGACCAGCAGATTGATGTGGACGACGACGAACACGAGAGCAGCCTCAGCGATCGCCTCGAGTGCGGCGGTGTCGTGCTCGTCATGTCCACTCTGCAAGCCCGGTGTGTCCACGAGATCGAACCGGGGCAACTGGTAGCGGATCGCGGCTGCGGTCGCGGGCAACGCCCGGATGTCGAACGCTGCGTGCGGTTGCCGGCCGCCTTCCACCATGATCCGACGGATCAACGACGACTTTCCCGAGTTGTAGTCACCGAGAACGGCAAGAGCTGGTCTTGCCCCGTCGACGCGCCAGAAGGTTCGTGCGATATCGAACAGCGCCGGGTCGCGTCGGGCCGCGTCCTCGAGGTCGTCTCGCCACGAATGGATGTTCGCCATTGACGGTGCGCTCCACGCCGCAGCCATTGCGCGCGTCAGCCGGCTGCGGTCCTCCTCCCGGCGACTCGAGTACGCCTCGTAGACAGCATGGTCGATCTGCGCCGGCTGGCGGTCGACGCCAGACTCGAGCCAGTCCTCGCCCAACAATGCCCGGGTCACCTCGGCTGGGGATTCCCCCAGCCGACGCTGCGCCCGCAGCAGGACGTCGGTCACAGCGGGTGCGGTCTTGATCGAACCGGCGTAGGCCTGCAGGCTGTCGATCAACCGCACGATCCGGCTGCGCGCCATGCGAAGCTCGATCGCAGCGCGGAGCGAATCACCAACCGCAGGAGCCAACAACGTCCACGCCGCTTCCCGGCTCTCGCGGACGAGGGCATCCTCGTAATCGACGAATGTCTGATCCACAGCGCGATGGCAGTCTGCAATTGCCTGAGCCTTCGCTTCTCGTGCTCGCTCCGACTCCTGCCGGCTCATCTTCTTGCCGAAATGCTGCTGGAGCTGTCCTGCGATCCCGACGCCCGCGGCAGCCACGCCCAGTACCCAACCCGCGGGGTTCCAGAAGAGGGCCAGCGCAGGTCCCGCAAGGGCGACCGCGATGCCCGCCCCCCTGACGACATCACCCGCCACACCGCCGCCCTCGTCGCCGAGGATCATCGCGGCGTGCGATACCGCCGTCCCGTTGTCGAGGGACTTATGGTCCACCGCGACTTCAAGCTCACGCTGCAGGAACGCCCGGCGATCCGCCCAAACGGCTTCCGCCGCAGCGGAAATGGCACCTTGATCGAACACAACCTTCATGAACGTCGACTCGTCGATCGCTGTGTGCTCGTCGAATGCCCTCCGGATCAGATCATCCGCGTTGGCCTTCGCCTGTCGGCGGCATCCCGCAAGGTGCGAGGCAGCGAGGTGCCGGATGAAGCGGTCCAATGCCCCTTTGGCCGGCAACGTGTACGGGCGGCCCCGCGCCCGCTCGGACATGTCGACCAGATCCGCGCTGAGAGCCGCATCGTGCAGCCACACGGCACGTTCGGCGTCTTCCGGATAGCCCAGCACGGCGAACAGCGACTCGACCTCGCGTTCGAGGGATTCCGCTTCCTGCTCGATCTCAACCGCCAGGTCTTCGAGTTCGCCGACCCCTCGGCGGCACCGTGATCGGATGTCCTCGCGCAGCGCGGTCAACCGGAGATCGGCGCTGCCTTCCGCGATCGAGGTGACTATCAGGCGCTCCAGCGTCCCGAAGTTCGACCAGCGATCGTGGTAGTCCGTCCCGAATCCCTCCCGTTCAAGGTGGAAGGCCTCCGAGGCTGGGCCACGGAAGGGAGTCGTGGCGCGCGCCAACAAGGCCCGTCGGCTGTGGATCGCGACGACCGGGGTGTCGGGCAACCCGATCTGTACAAGCTGGGTCCGAATGTTGTCGGCGTGCTGGCGAACCGATTCGGACAGATTCCTACGGCCAGCCTCGGGAACTTTCGCGGGGTGGCGCCAGCGCGAGTTGCGGACGTTGAGGACAGCCACCACCGGCTTTCCGTGGTCGCGGATCCAGGCGGCGATCTTCTCGAACTCCATCTCCTGCTGAGACTGGTTGTCGAAGCACAGAAGCACGATGTCGGCGATCTCGACCGCCTCGCGGGCCTTGGCCTCGAGATCGTCGCGGCTCTCGGTCCGTCCCCAGCCGTTAATCCCGGGTGTGTCGAACAGCCGGCAATCCCGCCACTCGATTGGACGCACCTCGGTGGTCCAATCGCTGACACCCGGTGAGACATACTCCCCGTCGAGCTGGCCGAACGCCGACAGCAGGGTGCTCTTTCCGACGCCGGTGCGTCCGAAGAACGCGATGTTGAACGACCCGAGCGACTCGCGCTCACGATCGAGATGACGTCGCAGTTCCCCCGGAAACCCACGAGTGAAGTCGTCCAGTCGGATGATCAAGCCAGACGAGGACGGCGCGACGCGCTGCCCTTGCGTAAATGCGCCGATCAGGTCGTCCGTGATGTCATCCAGGCGCGTCAGTTCCGCGTGTCCCTGCTCGACGGCCGATCGAACGGCCTCCTCGAGCGACACCACCTCTGTCGTCAACTCGTCATCACTTTCCGCTGGCAGACCGGTCACGGCGCGACGGTGATGCTCGTCGAGCTGTCCAGGGCCTGGCGGGCGACCTTCACGGACTTGCTGGTGAAGTCGGGCATGGTCGATCCGGCGGCCTGTGGCGCGGCGCCTTCGTCCGTGGCGGGGCAGGTCTCCTCGAGCTTGACCGTGGCGAAGTCGACCTTGGTGTCGGTCGGGTGTTCGCCGGGCGTCGAGGTCTGCGAGCAGACCTTCCAGTTGCGGTCGAAGGCCTGCATGCGGCCGCGCCCGAGGGCGTCGTGCGAGGTCAGGCTGTAGAAGCCGGCGGCTTGAGCCTGGTCCTGCGCGGACTGCAGGCCCTTGCCGATCATGTCCGGCAGGGTGGCCGTCTTCTTGTCGTCCGTGGCGGGCGCGTTGCCGGCGGCCGGCGGCTGGTCGTTGGCGCTCTGCACGCTACTGGGCCTGCTGCTAGCAGTGTCAGTGCCCTCGCAGGCGGTGAGCGTGAGCGCGGCGACGGTGCGGGTGTGCATGATCCCCCCTGAGCGGTTCTGCTGCTGAGGGACCATCATGCGACATGTGTGGCCTGAGTGAAGGCGCTGTGACACGACGAAGCCCCAGCCGGGGGGCCTCCGTCGTCGCACGTCAAGCGGCTGCGGCTCCGCGTTGCCCAGGACGGCAGGGCTTGGCCGCCCGCATGGCCTCTGTGACGTCGGAGAGGCGGTAGTACGGACGCTTGGGCGTACCGCCACGGCGGGTGAGGATGCCGCGGCGGACGGGCCCGCGTAGATGGCCAAGAGGCCCCAAACCTACGGAAGTTGCGAGGTGCTGTGCCGATGACCAGCGATGACGTCCATTCGAACATGGACGGACTAGCGTTTAACTTTCTGACCTGCCGTCAGGCATGTCGTGCCAGCTTAGCGTCGGTGAGCGTCAACTCTAGGTTATCGAAAAGTTCAACGACTTTCCCACATCGAACAAGGCCGAACTTCCGGAGGTCTGGGCCCTACCCCCAGCGGGGTAGGGCCTCTTGGCGTCGCAAGGGCGATGCGTCGGAGCGGCAATCGCCCGACGGCGCGGCCTGCCGCATCCTCCGCTTGTGCGTCAGGATGCCGCTGGCGCGTCGAGGAAGCAATCAAGCTGGCCAAGTCCGCCTGCGGCCTGGCCGACTACGAGGTGCGCTCCTTCCACGGCTGGTACCGGCACATCACCCTGGCCCAGCTGGCCGCCGCGTTCCTTGCCGTCCAGGACGCGGCGTCCCTGCGCGAGCGGGGCCCCCTCGCCTCGAAGCACTTCCGTCAGGAGGCGGCACAGTCCGCCGACCACACAGGGGGACGAGGCTGACCCCACCGGCTCCGTCCCGCCCCTGCGTTTCACCGCCTACGAGATCCGCCCGAGTCGCGCCTCCGAAGTGGTGATGGCTTCGCTCATCCCTGAAGGCGCGATCCGGGGGCTGCCGTCTCCTCCGGCCAAGACTCGCGTCGCCACGAGAAGTGGCCGGTTAAGCGGCCGCATGTCAGGATCAGTCCGTGCCTGTTTTCCTGGACGCAGTCGGGGGTGCGGGACGCCCTGCCGTGCCGGCCCCCAGGATGCGGCGGGTCGCGTTCGTCACGGTGCTGAGCCTAAAAGGGCAGCTTGCCTTGGTGGCTGACGAACTTCCTGGAGGTCATCCCCAATGGGTGCTTCCTTCAGGATCCGTCCGAGCCGCGGAGCCCTACCGTGAGGCGGCAGCTCGCGTGCTGCGCGACGTGGTCGGCGCGCTGCCGGTGCGCGGGGGCGCCGTCGAGGGATGCCGTTGGGCTCAGGTCCCTGTTCCAGTGGGCCGGAGCCGTCGAGAGGCGCACGTGTTTATCTTTCGTCTCGCTGCGGCTGGCGATCCACCGGAGCATCTGCCTTGGAAGGGAGTCACACGCTGGGCGGAGCCTGAGGAATGGCCGGAGTTGTGTACACGGTGTGATCTGCCGGACGTGGATGTGCTGCTGACGGGATATCTGGAGGGGTGGATCCCGGACGGGCGGATCACATTGGGGCCTTGAGCCCCGGCACCTCGGCACCCGCTGTCACTCTGCCCTGGCGATCGTGGTGGCGGTCTCCTGCAGGGCCGCGGCAACTGCTGGCATGTCCTGTTCACGCAGACGTATGGCGGGTGCGTACACGGAGATCGCGGCGAGCGGTTCCCCAATGCGGTTGCGGATGGCCACGCCTACGCCGTGCAGGTCGTGTGCGCTTTCCTCGAGGTCTGCCGCCCATCCCCGGACTCTGACTTCCTCCAACTCCACCTCAAGCAGCGGCCACTCAGTGATGCTTCCTGCCGCTGTAGCAGGGAGCGCGGCCGGGAGTGCCGCGCGGACATCTGCCGGGTCGCGCAGTGCGAGCAGGGCCTTGCCCGCCGCCGTGACGTGGGCGGGGAGCTCCTGTCCGAGCGGAACGCTGACGCGCAGGACATGCCGGCACTCGACTCCGTCAAGTAGTCGGACGACGGGCGCATCCAGGGAGTACAGGCACACCGTCTCCTGCAGCTTCTCGGAGAGCTCCTCCAGTGGTCTGCGCGCCTGTCGTCGGACGTCCAGCTGGGCGATCGCGGCCAGTCCCATGCGTACGAGCTGCGGCCCCGCTGAGTATCCGTGCTGGCCAGGATCGTGGCGCAGGAAACCCGTGCGCTGCAGGGTGACCAGGATGCGGTGTGCGGTGGATCGTGAGATACCGAGTTCACGGGCGGTTTCGGTAACACCGATCTCCCCCCGGTCATACGCCAGGACGAGAACATCCAGGGCCTTCGTCACCGACGCCAAGGCCTCTGTCGCCGACAGATGCTTGCCATCCACCATGAAGGAACCGTAGCGCTCAAACGTTCCCGGAGGCCGGGAGCTTCGACAGAATCCACACGTCAGAATTCTCTGATGGCATGTCTCACAGTGCAGGTGCAGCATCGCTCGAACCCAGCGAGCCAACTCTGCGCCAAGACAGGTCGAGTCCTGCGATAACCCCGACCGGACTTGCCGCGCTTGAGCTCACTGCTGACCGTTTGATAGCGCCTCACAGGAACTGCGTGCGTGCCACAGTGTGCCGTCCCTACACTGGCAGCGACCTTCCTTAGGAGTTCGCTATGGCGGGATACCGGACCGGCGCACCTGCGTCAGACAAGGGTGTCTACATCGGCCAGGCCCGGCATGCCGTGAAGGAGCTGATCACTTCACTGCGCGGCGAGTTGGCAACATTGGAAGCTGTGTACGCGATGATGTGCCAGGGCGTCGAATCCACCGATGTCCGCAAAGAGCCGCCGGACACTGGCGAGGACGCGGGTACCGCCCCACCCTCCCGGGAGGGTCCGCCTGAAGTTTCTGTCGCCGACGAGGATCCTTCGTCCGAAGAGGCGCGCCCGGGCATGGGCACTCGGACCCTGGGGCCACCGCGTAACGGAAGCATGCGCGATGCGATCCTCACACTCCTGTGCGCCGCTCAAGAGGCAATGTCCATCACCGATATCGCGGTGGCGGTGCGCCCGGGAGCGGACGCGACGGTCCGCTCATCCGTAGGAAAAACCCTCAACCGTATGAAGCAACTTGGCGAGGTGGAAAACGTAGCACCGGGAATGTTCCGGGCCGTGCTGTCATCCCGGACTGCTTGATCCATCCGAGAATGAGCCCAACCCAACAAGCAGGCCTCCCTCGATTAGCGGTCGAGGGAGGCCGTCAAACACGCGAACGGACGCTTCTCCTAGCAGGGCTCCGGTCCAATGGCCATGACTTAAGGTTGTCGGCGTGTGCGATGATCCATTGGTGGTGGATCAAGATGCGGTGCCCGAGGGTCGTTTGACGGATGACGTGGCGATCGGGCTGCTGGCGACTACGTTCCCGGATGAGATGGTCCGGGCCGTCATCGAGGCGACGGGCAGGCGTGAACAGCGCAACCGGGCGCTGCCCGCCCGGTTGATGGTCTATCTGTCGATGGCGTTGTGGCTGGACTTCGGCAAGGGCTACGTGCGCGTTCTGCGGAATCTGCTGCGCGGGCTGCGGTGGGCGCGGGGTGGCTGGGACGGCTACGTCGTACCGACCGACGGGGCGATCTCCCGGGCTCGGGACCGGCTGGGCAGCGCGCCGATGCGTGCACTGTTCGAGGCCACCGCGAAGCCGACGATTCCAGCCGGTCATGATGAGGTGTTCTGGCGTGACCTGCGCAAAGTCGTCGTGGACGGCACGGTCTTCGACGTGCCCGCCAGCGCGGACAACGCCGTGGCCTTCGATACCCCGGCCGGCGGGGTCCTGCCGCAGGCCCGCCTGGTCGCCCTCGCGGAGTGCGGCAGCATGGCCCTGATCGGGGCCGCCTTCGACTCCATCGAGGTCGGCGAACGCACCCTGTTCGAGCGGCTGCTGGGCAAACTGACCGAGGGCATGCTGCTGCTGGCCGACCGGGGCTTTCCCTCCTACGGCCTGTACACCGCTGCCTCCGGCACCGGCGCGCACCTGCTGTGGCGCGTCTCGGACTCCTTCACGCTGCCCGTCAGGAAACGTCTGGACGACGGCACCTACCTGTCCGAACTGCGGGGTAAACGTGCCCGGGATCGGGTCACGGTGCGCGTGATCGAGTACAGCGTCGCCGACGACGACGGCGTCTCCGAAGTATTCGCACTGATCACCACACTGCTCGACCCCGAGCGGGCACCCGCGATCGAACTCGCACGGATCTACGCGGACCGTTGGCACGTGGAAATCCTCTTCCGCCTGGTCAAGGTGGACCTGCGCACACCGGGAGGGGTCCTGCGCTCGCGCACCGCCGAAGGAGTCCGCCAGGAGCTGTGGGCGCTGCTCTGCCTCTACCAGGCACTCCGCTCGCTGATCACCCGAGCCGCCGTGATCGCCGGAGTGGATCCCGCCCGCATCAGCTTCCCGCCGGTCCTGGACGCCGTCAACGACTCCGTCGCGACGGCTTTTTCCCCCTGAACACCTCGCCCAGGCACTGAAGTTCTTCATCGCCGACCTCCCCGGCTGGGTCATACGCGACCGCCCGGACCGCACCACCCCCATCAAGACCAAACGCCCCAGCCTGCGCTACCAAACCCGCAGCGCGAACGACCCCGGAACCCGCCTCGTCACCCGCACCATCACCCTGCACCTACTCAAGCCCCGAACTTCCTAAGTCATGACCATTGGGGCTCCGGTCCGTCGCGCACGTTCACTCTAGCGCTCCCACAGGTGGCGCTATAGGGCGTCTACGCCATTCCGTACTTGAGCGTGCACGACTGACCTCAAATAGGCAATTGGGGATCAGTCATGAGCACATTGGGTCGCATTCGATCCGGGCCAGAGCGCCAGACCCAGGGCGCGTTCCAGTCGGCAGACCGTCAGCACATCCGGCCAGGTGGCGCCCGCCAGCAGATCGCCGATGGTCTGTCTGCCGACGTTGCTCTGGGCGGCCAGTGCACGCAGCGAGAGCTCCGGCCTCTCACGCAGGGCGGCGGCGAGGCGGCGGGCAATCGTCTGGACCACCGCCGCGGCGGGCTCCCCGGCGATCCGGGCATCCGGCCACTCCTCCGGATCGACGGCGTAGCTCCATGGCGGCGCCGTGCGCGCTCGGCCTCCGGTCATAAAGATGCGTTCCTTCAGATCGTGATCGACACTGACACCAGTGGCCGGTTAACCGGCCACTTGTCATGGGCCTTGCGCCTGGAGGTCGCTGTGTCGAATCGTCTGCTGGCCTACGCACCGAAGGCGGAGACGGTGCCGCCCGCCCAGTGGCGCCGCATCGCTCCGGTCGTCCGCTCGCTGGGATTCATGGCCGTCGCAGCGGGACCTTACGGCCCAGACGTGGTCATGACGCCGCTCGCACGGCTGGTCGCCTGGGTTGAGGCCCAAGGCCTCCCGCTCGAACCCTCGGTGATCCTTGACCAGAGCACCGTCGAACGGTTCGTCCTCGTCGGCTGCCGCGACATGGCCGCCAACAGCCGACGAACCTGCAGCAGCCAGCTGCGCCGGGCCTCCGAAGCACTCCTGCTGGACCAGCTCGGACAGCATCCGCCGATCCGGCTGAAGGCCACCGCCGCCCCGGTGGCCCCCTACCCGCCGGCAGAAATCGCCCACTGGCTGATCTGGGCGCAGAGCCTGCCCACCCCGGCCCAGCGGCGCAACGCCTGCCTGCTGTTCTGTCTCGGCGTGGGCTGCGGGCTCGCTGTTGAGGATCTTGTGTACGTTCAGGGGCGGGACATCCTCGCGGGCCCCACCGGCCGGGCACTGGTCAAGGTGCACGGGCGCCGTCCGCGCACTGTCGTATGCCGGTACGCCTACGAGGAACTGCTGCTGGCGGAAGCCGCCCACATCCCGGCAGACGCGTACGCCTTCCGGCCGGACTGGCAGGACCGCACCAGCAAGCACATCGCATCGGACTGGCTGGCCAGGTACCCGCGAATCATCGGCCGTTGTGACGGTGCAGTGCTGCAGACCCAGCGGCTGCGTACGACCTGGCTCGTCGAACTGCTGAATGCAGGTATTCCACTGAAGGTGATCCTCAAAGCGTCGGGACTCGGGACCCTGCACAGCCTCTCGCGCTACCTCGTCTTCCTCCACGACGTGCCCGAAGCGGAGGCATCCGATCTGTTGCGGGGGGCGGCGGCATGAGCAGGAAGAACCCGGAGGACAAACCCTGCCGACGTACCGGCCTCGCCCTACGCCCTGCACCGCAGGCCCCCGGCCGTACCCTCAGCGACCGCGTTGTGAGCCAGGTCTTCGACCTCGTGCGCCACAGCGGAGCACTGGAACGCCTTCCCTCCAACGAGCACCGGCCAGGCCCGAAGGGCTTCCCGTTCCGTACAGTGCTGATCGGCCTGATCCTGTCGCAGTACATGGGAAAGAGCGCGAACATCGACGACGCGTGGGAGACACTCTTCTTCGCACTGTCTCCAGGGTCCAAAGCCCTCCTTGACGTCCCCAACGTCGACCTGCACATCCCCGAGGGCGCAACCCGAGAAGAGATCGACCGCGTCGCACACCACCAGTACGCGACGTCGAAGCGCGTCTACCGGTCCTGGGCCTCGATGACCCGGCGCCTCGACCCTGCACCGCACGACCGCCGCAAGCGGCTGTCGCTCAGCGAGGCCAAGAAGATCCGACGGAAGTGGAATGCCCGCGACAACCAGGACACCGTGCGCAACCTGGAGGCCATCGCCCAGGATCTGATTCTCGCTCCGGTGATGGCTTCCTACCGGCGCGGCGACTTCGATCGGTGGCCTGGCCACATCGCGGTCGACGACACTCCGGTTCCGGTCTGGGGCAAAGAGCCGGACTACCACCAGGACCGGGCCTCGCTTGAGATCACCGCCGGGATGTACGTGAAGGGAGGAACCCAGAAGAAGTCGGGGCCCAGTGGCAAAGCTGCGACCTCCACGAACACTGGCACCCGGCGCGGCACGGCAAACAAGCCAGTGCCTCGCAAGACCAAGTCGGCACGGGAGAAGAAGGCCAAGGCGCCGGAGAAGAGAGAGTTCCGCTACGCCATGATGGCCGCGTTCCCGGGCCATGGCCATGGCGACCTCGCCGGCGCCTACCCCGCGGTCTGCCTCGGCATGATCCTGCACACCCCGGGCACCGAACCCGGCCCGGCCGCCCTGCGCGCCATCCAGCCGGCCTTCGAACGAGGCCTGGTCAAAGACCTGTTCTGCGCCGACCGGGGCATCACCCAGGCCAAGCCTCACAACCTGCATCTGCAGCTGCTCAAACTCGGCCTCAACGCGGTGAAGCACTACAACGACGACAAGGTCGACCGGCAGGGAGAGTTCCGCGGCATGCAGCGGGTCGGCGGCGAGTTCTACTGCCCGCTGATGCCCACCCCACTCGTCACTGCGGGCGCCACATACATCGACAGCCGCACGGACGAGGACCGCACCCACGCACTCAACCTGATCCAATCCCGCAAGGACTACCAGACCAAGATCAAGGAGTACGGGCCCGCAGGGGACCAGCGTCGACAGTGCCCCGCCCTCGGGTCCCATGCCACGGTCACCTGCTACCGCCGGCCCCAGCCACGCCCGTCCACCGTCGTGGACCTCGACGCCCCCACGGTGCGTACCCCGGCAGCTCTGCCCACCATCCCCAGGCCCAAGCGGGACACCCCCGTCTACCCCGACGTCTGCAGGGGGAAGAGCATCACCGTCCCGGGCACCGTGTTGGCCAAGTGGCGGCAGAAGTACCCCCTGTTCACCCCTCTGTGGCAGGAAGCCTGGTCCGGACTGCGCAGTCAGAACGAGGGCGGCAACGGCAACCTCAAGAAGTCCGCCCTCGACAGCATCGACAATCCCCAGCTCCGCCTGCCGCACGGGCGCGTCGCACAGACCCTGCTCAATGCCGTCATCATCTTCGTGGCGAACCTCAGAGCCATCCGACGGTTCCTCCGCGACCAGGGCATCCAGCCCCGCAAAGCCAGCACGCACAGCGCCGCAACCCAACCCGGTGAGCCGTCCGACCCGCCTCAGGCGCGACCGCTTCCGATCGAGCAGGTCGAGCCTCCGCCACGCGAGTGACACACCTCCGCCGCGCTCCGCCCCCTGAAAATCCCACATGCCTGCGCCACGGCTACCAGCCGTCGCGCAGGCACGTCCTGTTTCCGCAGGTGAGAGGCGCAGTACCTGGACCGCCACCGCCTCACCCCCTCATCGAGCCGATCGCGAGGCTCAAGGCTCCAGAAACGACGAAATACCGGCGAGTAACATGACTCAACCGGTAATTCGTGAACGCTTCGGGACGATCTCGTGAACGTCCCGATCGATGTGTCCGAGGGGGGACTTGAACCCCCACGCCCGATAAAGGGCACTAGCACCTCAAGCTAGCGCGTCTGCCATTCCGCCACCCGGACCAGGTGTCTTGCCGCCGTGTCAGGAGTGATCCCCTGCGGCGACGTGGACAACCATACCAAGGTTTCGCAGTGCCTTTCACCTGCGTTTCCGTGCCCCTGGACGGAGGTTCCTGGTCGCGGGCACAGCACCGGACACACCGCCTCCCGAGTCTCGTCCCGAGGCAGCACCATGGGTGGCGGAAGAGTTACCGGGGGTCCGGACCCGTCACGGCATGAGCTGGTACTCCGGGAAGTTGCCCGGCAGCCGCTCTCCCGCCGGCCCCTGGGTCACGGCACGTACGAGAAGCTCGCCGCCGACGAACGCGCCGCGCCAGGACCCGCCGAACCCGCCGAACAGCTCGTCGCGGTCACCTCGGGAGCGCGGTGTGCCGTGGCCGACCTTGAAGGCGCGGATCTGCGGGGCCAGTCGGTCGTAGGTCTCCCGGTCGTCCGTGGACAGGGTGGCCACCAGGGCGCCGTTGGACGCGTTCATGGCGGCCAGCAACTCCGCCTCCGTGTCGACGAGGACGATCGTGTCGACCGGTCCGAACGGCTCCGCGTGGTGCAGCGGGGACGAGCGGGGCGGGGCAAGGAGCGTGATGGGCTGGACGTACGCCGAGGTGTCCTGGCCGGGCAGGAAGCGGGCCTCCTCGGGCCGGCCGCGGTGCAGGGGCACGGCGCCGCGCTCGACGGCCTCGGTGACCTGGTCGTGCAGTTCCTTCGCCTTGGCCGCGTTGATCACCGGGCCGAAGTCCAACTGCGGGCAGGGGTCGTCGGGCTGCTCCACGGCGAGCGGGTGGCCGATCCTGAGCGTGCGCACCGCGGGCAGGTAGGCGGCAAGGAAGTCGTCGAACAGGTCCCGCTGGACGACGAAGCGCGGGTACGCCGTGCAGCGCTGCTTGCCGTAGTCGAAGAGCTTGGGTACGACCGCCGCGAACGTGTCCCAGTCCGAGTGGTTCCAGATGCCCCAGGTGTTGAGGCCTTCCTGTTCCAGGATGTGCCGCTTGCCGAGGTCGGCGACGGCCGTGGCCACGGCGGCTCCGGTGTCGCGGCCGCCGACGAAGGAGACGCAGCCGATCTCGGGCGCCCGCACCAGCGCCTCGGACAGCTCGCCCCCGCCGCCGCTGACGAGGGTCACGGGAATCCCCTCGCGGGCGGCGAGCGCCGAGGCCAGGGTCAGGCAGGCGACGCCGCCGTCGGTCGGGGTCTTGGCGATGACCGCGTTGCCCGCCAGTGCCTGCACCAGCATGGCGTGGACGAGCACGCTCATCGGGTAGTTCCAGCTCGCGATGTTGGACACCGGCCCGTCCAGCGGGGCTCGGCCGGCGACCATGGCGTCGATGCCGTCGACGTACCAGCGCACGCCGTCGATGGCCCGGTCGACGTCCGCCTGGGCGAGCCGCCAGGGTTTGCCGATCTCCCAGACGAGGAGGAGGGCGAGCAGTTCGCGGTGTTCGGTGAGGGCGTCGAGGGCGGCGCCGACGCGGGCGCGGCGTTCCGGCAGCGGGATGTGCCGCCAGGCGCGGTGCTGGTCGAGCGCGGCGCGTACGGAGTCCTGGGCGGTGACCCGGTCCAGACGCGGCGGGCCGACGACGGGGCTGCCGTCGACGGGGCTGACGGCGGGCAGTGTCCTGCCGTCAGCCTGCCAGGCGGCGTTCCAGAGGTTGAGGACGCGGTCGTCCCGGAAGGCCTCGGGGGCGACGGCGAGGCAGCGTTGCCAGGCGTCGGTCCAGGAGGTGCCGGCTTTGAGGGTGAGGATGGATGCCATGCGGTTCGCCTGTCTCTTGCGAGGATGCCCCGGCGTTCACGCCGGGAAGGAAGCGCATCCGGGCGCGGAGCGCTTGGACGGTTGCCCGACGGAGCCCGGGGTGGGAACACGTGTGCTTTCGGTCGCGTGATGCTCCCCCGGGCAGGTCTGGACCCGGCTGGTGTTGATCGCGTAGGACTCGGTCGCTCGCCGAGCGACCGAGCGGCGTGAGCCAGGAGTCCCCCTCACTCGTGAGGGCGAGCATTCGATCCGCTCTCGGTGCACAGTCGAGAGGAAGGGGCTCATGGGGCCGCCCTGGGTGGTGTGCGGCTGGGCTGGGGTGGGTCACCGTCCTGCTTCGAGGACGGCGAGTACGTGTCGTGCCGTTTCCGTGGGTGTGCCACCCACCCGGACGCCGACGGCTTCCAGGGCGTCCTGCTTCGCCTGAGCCGTGCCCGAGGAACCGGAGACGATCGCGCCCGCATGGCCCATGGTACGGCCCTCGGGTGCGGTGAAGCCCGCGATGTAGGCGACGACCGGCTTGGTGACGTGCTCGCCGATGTAGGCGGCCGCGCGTTCCTCGGCGTCGCCGCCGATCTCGCCGATGAGGACGACGAGGTCGGTGTCGGGGTCGTCCTGGAAGGCGGCGAGGCAGTCGATGTGGGTGGTGCCGACGACGGGGTCGCCGCCGATGCCGACGCAGGTCGAGAAGCCGATGTCCCTCAGCTCGTACATGAGCTGGTAGGTGAGCGTGCCGGACTTGGAGACCAGTCCGATGCGGCCCGGTTTGGTGATGTCGGCGGGGATGATGCCGGCGTTGGACTGTCCGGGGGTGATCAGGCCGGGGCAGTTGGGGCCGATGATGCGGGTGCCCTTCTGCCGCGCGTACGCGGTGAAGGCGACGGAGTCGTGGACGGGGATGCCCTCGGTGATGACGACCGCGAGCGGGATCTCGGCGTCGGCCGCCTCCATGACGGCGGCCTTGGCGTGGGCGGGCGGTACGAAGACCACGGTGACGTCGGCTCCGGTCGCCTGGATACCGTCGGCAACCGACCCGAAGACGGGCACCGCAGTGGGGGCGCCTGCCAGGCCGTTCGGGCACTGGGGGACGTCGAAGTCGACGCTCCGGCCGGCTTTGCGCGGGTTGACTCCGCCTACGACGTTCGTGCCGGCGGCGAGCATCCGCCGGGTGTGCTTCATGCCCTCGCCGCCGGTCATGCCCTGGACGAGGACCTTGCTCTCCTTGGTGAGGTAAATCGCCATGTCCCGTCTCCTCAGGCTGTGGTGGCGAGTCGGGCCGCGCGGCTCGCGGCGCCGTCCATCGTGGTGGCCTGTTCGACCAGCGGGTGAGCGCGCTCGTCGAGGACGGCGCGGCCCCGGGCCGCGTTGTTGCCGTCGAGGCGTACGACGAGCGGCTTGGTCAGCCGGACGGTGTCCAGGGCGCGGACGATGCCGTCGGCCACCGCGTCGCAGGCGGTGATGCCGCCGAATACGTTGACGAAGACGGATTTCACGGCCGGGTCGGAGAGGATGACGGACAGTCCGTCCGACATGATCTGCGCCGACGCCCCGCCGCCGATGTCGAGGAAGTTGGCGGGGCGGGCTCCGCAGCCGGCGACGACGTCGAGGGTCGACATGACCAGGCCGGCGCCGTTGCCGATGATGCCGACCTCGCCGTCCAGTTTGACGTAGTTGAGGCCCTTGGCGGCGGCCACGGCCTCCAGCGGATCGCGGTGGGCCGAGCCCTCCGCTCCCCACCGGGCCTGCCGGAAGCGGGCGTTGTCGTCGAGGGTGACCTTGCCGTCGAGGGCCATGATCCGTCCGTCGCGCGTGCGGACGAGCGGGTTGACCTCGACGAGCAGGGCGTCCTCTCGGACGAGGACCTCCCAGAGCCGGACGAGGACGTCGACGGTCCGCGGCGGGAGGCCCGCCGCCTCGGCGATGCGGGCCGCGGTCGCCGAGGTGACGCCTTCGGCGGGGTCGACGGGGATGCGCGCGACGGCCTCGGGGCGGGTGGCGGCGACCTCCTCGATGTCCATGCCGCCCTTGGCGGAGGCGATGGCGAGGAAGTGGCCGGCGGCGCGGTCGAGGACGTAGGAGACGTAGAACTCGTCCTCGATCTCCACGGGCTGGGCCAGCATGACCTTGCCGACCGTGTGTCCCTTGATGTCCATGCCGAGGATCTGGCGTGCCGTCAGTTCGGCGGCGGCCGGGTCGGCGGCGATCTTCACTCCGCCCGCCTTGCCGCGTCCGCCGGTCTTGACCTGTGCCTTGACGACGACGCGGCCGCCGAGCCGGCGGGCGATCACGCGGGCCTGTTCGGGCGCGTCGGTGACCTCGGCCTTCGGCACCACGATGCCGTGTTCCTCGAAGAGTTGCCTTGCCTGGTGTTCGTACAGGTCCATCTCGGCTCCTGTCTGCGAAGTCGCCGGAAGGTCGCTGGGAGAAGCCGGGGTCCGGCGTGGGAAAAGTGCCGCACACCCCCTGGACACCACTCGTGGGATGCGGGATAACAAGCTTCATACAGTATTCGTCGACTGTATGCAATGTACTGCGGGAGCGGTACCCGAGAGCGTTCCCACCCCCTAGGAAGGGACAGGACTTCGCCATGCCCGACGACACACAGGACCTGGTCTCCGGCGGTCATCTCGTCGCCAAGGCCCTCAAGGCCGAGGGCGTCGACCGCATCTACACGCTGTGCGGCGGCCACATCATCGACATCTACGACGGCTGCGTCGACGAGGGCATCGAGGTCGTCGACGTACGTCACGAACAGGTCGCCGCGCACGCCGCGGACGGCTACGCCCGCATCACCGGCAAGCCGGGCTGCGCAGTGGTCACCGCAGGCCCGGGCACCACCGACGCCGTCACCGGGGTGGCCAACGCCTTCCGGGCCGAGTCCCCCATGCTGCTGATCGGCGGTCAGGGGGCCCTCACCCAGCACAAGATGGGGTCCCTGCAGGACCTGCCGCACGTCGACATGATGAGCCCCATCACCAAGTTCGCGGCGACCGTGCCGCACACGGCGCGGGCCGCGGACATGGTGTCGATGGCCTTCCGCGAGTGCTACCACGGCGCCCCCGGCCCCTCCTTCCTGGAGATCCCGCGCGACGTCCTGGACGCCAAGGTGCCGGCGTCCGCCGCACGCGTGCCGCGCCAGGGCGCCTCCCGCGCCTCGACGCGCTCGCCCGGCGACCCCGAGGCCGTCGAGAAGCTCGCCGACCTGCTGGCGCACGCCGAGAAGCCGGCGATCCTGCTCGGCAGCCAGGTGTGGACCACCCGGGGCACCGAGGCGGCCGTCGAACTCGTCCGCACCCTCAACATCCCCGCGTACATGAACGGCGCGGGACGCGGCACCCTGCCGCCCGGCGACCCGCACCACTTCCAGCTGTCCCGCCGGTACGCCTTCACCAACGCCGACGTCATCGTGATCGTCGGCACGCCCTTCGACTTCCGCATGGGCTACGGCAAGCGGCTCTCCCCCACCGCGACGGTCGTGCAGATCGACCTCGACTACCGCACCGTCGGCAAGAACCGCGACATCGACCTCGGCATCGTCGGTGACGCGGGGCTGGTGCTGAAGTCGGTGACCGAGGCGGCTTCCGGGCGCCTCAACGGGGGTGCTTCCCAGCGCAAGGAGTGGCTGGACGAACTGCGGGCCGCCGAGCAGGTCGCCCTGGAGAAGCGGCTGCCGCAGTTGAAGTCGGACGCCTCGCCCATCCACCCGTACCGGCTGGTCAGCGAGATCAACGACTTCCTCACCGAGGACTCGATCTACATCGGCGACGGCGGCGACATCGTCACCTTCTCCGGGCAGGTCGTGCAGCCCAAGTCGCCCGGCCACTGGATGGACCCGGGCCCGCTGGGCACACTCGGCGTCGGTGTCCCCTTCGTGCTCGCGGCCAAGCAGGCGCGGCCCGACAAGGAGGTCGTCGCCCTCTTCGGCGACGGCGCCTTCTCCCTGACCGGCTGGGACTTCGAGACCCTCGTCCGCTACGACCTGCCGTTCGTCGGCATCGTCGGCAACAACTCCTCGATGAACCAGATCCGTTACGGCCAGGCCGCCAAGTACGGCAAGGAGCGCGAGCGGGTTGGCAACACCCTCGGCGACGTCCCGTACGACCAGTTCGCGCGGATGCTGGGCGGTCACGGCGAGGAGGTCCGCGACCCCGCCGACATCGGCCCCGCGCTGCGCCGGGCCCGCGAGTCGGGCAAGCCGTCCCTGATCAACGTCTGGGTGGACCCGGACGCGTACGCCCCCGGGACCATGAACCAGACGATGTACAAGTGAGGTGCCCACGGTGACCACCGAGACCGCCACGAGCACGCCCACCGCCACGAACGCACGCACCGCCAAGGCACTCGAAGGCGTCCGCGTCCTGGACATGACGCATGTCCAGTCCGGGCCCTCCGCGACCCAGTTGCTGGCCTGGCTCGGCGCGGACGTCGTCAAGCTGGAGGCCCCGACCGGGGACATCACGCGCACACAGTTGCGCGACCTCCCCGACGTCGACTCCCTCTACTTCACGATGCTCAACTGCAACAAGCGGAGCATCACCCTCAACACCAAGACCGAGCGCGGCAAGGAGATCCTCACCGAGCTGATCCGGCGCTCGGACGTCATGGTCGAGAACTTCGGGCCGGGCGCCGTCGACCGGATGGGGTTCACCTGGGACCGCATCAAGGAGATCAATCCACGGATCGTCTACGCCTCCATCAAGGGGTTCGGCGACGGTCCGTACACCGCCTTCAAGGCGTACGAGGTCGTCGCCCAGGCCATGGGCGGGTCGATGTCGACCACCGGGTTCGAGGACGGGCCGCCGCTGGCGACGGGCGCCCAGATCGGGGACTCGGGCACGGGCATCCACGTGGTGGCGGGCATCCTCGCCGCGCTGTTCCAGCGGGAGACCACCGGGCGCGGGCAGCGGGTGAACGTGGCCATGCAGCACGCGGTGCTCAACCTCTGCCGGGTGAAGCTGCGCGACCAGCAGCGTCTGGCCCACGGCCCGCTCGCCGAATATCCCAACGAGGACTTCGGCGACGAGGTTCCCCGGTCCGGGAACGCGTCCGGCGGCGGGCAGCCCGGCTGGGCGGTCAAGTGCGCGCCGGGCGGCCCGAACGACTACGTGTACGTGATCGTGCAGCCCGTCGGCTGGAAGCCCGTCAGTGAGCTGATCGGCCGGCCGGAGCTGGCCGACGACCCCGACTGGGCGACACCGCAGGCACGGCTGCCCAAGCTCGGCAAGATGTTCCAGCTGATCGAGGAGTGGTCCTCGACGCTGCCCAAGTGGGAGGTGCTGGAGCGGCTGAACGCGCACAACATCCCGTGCGGGCCGATCCTGTCCACCAGGGAGATCATCGAGGACGCCTCGCTGGTGGCGAACGAGATGGTCGTCACCGTCCCGCACCCCGAGCGCGGTGAGTTCGTCACCGTCGGCAGCCCGCTGAAGCTCTCCGACTCCCCCGTCGACGTGGTCGCCTCCCCGCTGCTCGGTGAGCACAACGAAGAGGTGTTCGTCGGCGAACTCGGCCTCGGCGACGAGGAACTGCGCCTGCTCAAGTCGAACGGGGTGATCTGAGGTGATGGCCGAGGACCGCACGCTGCGGGTGCGCACGCTGCTCGACGCGGTGCGCGCCGACGGGCGCACCGCGCTCACCGCCCCCGAGGGCAAGGTGCTGGCGGACGCGTACGGGATCGCCGTACCGGGTGAGGAGCTGGCGACGGACGTCGACGAGGCCGTGGCGTACGCGGCGCGGTTCGGCGGGCCCGTCGTGATGAAGATCGTCTCACCGGACATCCTGCACAAGACCGACGCCGGCGGTGTGATCGTCGGTGTGGAGGGCGCGGCCGACGTGCGGGCGGCGTTCTGCCGGATCGTGGAGAACGCCCGCGCGTACGACCCTGCCGCCCGGATCGACGGCGTGCAGGTGCAGGAACTGCTGCCGCAGGGGCAGGAGGTCATCGTCGGGGCGGTCACCGACCCGACGTTCGGGAAGGTGGTGGCGTTCGGGCTCGGCGGGGTGCTCGTCGAGGTGCTCAAGGACATCACCTTCCGGCTCGCGCCGGTGGACGCCGACGAGGCGCTGTCGATGCTGGACTCGATCCGGGCGGCGGAGATCCTGCGCGGGGTGCGCGGGCAGGCCGGTGTGGACCGGTGGGCGGTCGCCGAGCAGATCCGCCGGGTGTCGGACCTCGTCGCGGACTTCCCGGAGATCGCCGAGGTGGACCTCAACCCGGTGATCGCCACACCGGGCGGCGCGGTCGCCGCCGACATCCGGGTGATCCTGTCGACCGAGGCGCCGAAGGAGCGCCGCCAGTACTCGCGTGAGGAGATCCTCGCCTCCATGCGGCGGCTGATGCAGCCGCGTTCGGTCGCCGTGATCGGCGCCTCCGCCGAGCCGGGCAAGATCGGCAACTCGGTGATGCGCAACCTGGTGGACGGCGGCTTCGCCGGGGAGATCCATCCGGTGAACCCCAAGTCCGATGACATTCTGGGCCGCAAGGCGTACAAGAGTGTCACGGACGTCCCCGGTGAGGTGGATGTGGCGGTCTTCGCGATTCCCGCCAGGTTCGTGGCCGCGGCGCTGGAGGAGGTGGGACGCAAGGGGATCCCGAACGCCGTCCTCATCCCCTCCGGGTTCGCGGAGACCGGTGAGCACGAGCTCCAGGACGAGATCGTGGCGATCGCCGAGCGGCACGGCGTCCGGCTCCTCGGACCCAACATCTACGGCTACTACTCGACGTGGCAGGACCTGTGCGCCACGTTCTGCACGCCGTACGACGTCAAGGGCGGGGTCGCGCTGACGTCGCAGTCGGGTGGCATCGGGATGGCCATCCTGGGGTTCGCGCGCACCACGCGGACGGGTGTGTCGGCGATCGTCGGGCTGGGCAACAAGTCGGACCTGGACGAGGACGACCTGCTGACCTGGTTCGGACAGGACCCGCACACCGACTGCATCGCCATGCACCTGGAGGATCTCAAGGACGGGCGGGCGTTCGTGCGGGCCGCGCGCGAGACGGTGCCGAAGAAGCCGGTCGTGGTGCTGAAGGCGGGGCGTACGGCGGCGGGCGCGAAGGCCGCGGGTTCGCACACCGGCGCGCTGGCGGGCGACGACGCCGTGTACGACGACATCCTGCGGCAGGCCGGTGTGATCCGCGCGCCGGGTCTCAGCGACATGCTCGAGTACGCGCGCGCGTTGCCGGTGCTGCCCGCCCCGACGGGCGACAACGTCGTGATCATCACGGGGGCGGGCGGCAGCGGGGTGCTGCTGTCGGACGCGGTGACGGACAACGGGCTGTCGCTGATGGAGATCCCGCCGGATCTGGACGCCGCGTTCCGCGCGTTCATTCCGCCCTTCGGAGCGGCCGGCAACCCGGTGGACATCACCGGGGGCGAGCCGCCGTCGACGTACGAGGCGACGATCCGGCTGGGTCTTGAGGATCCGCGCATCCACGCGCTCGTCCTCGGCTACTGGCACACCATCGTCACGCCTCCCATGGTGTTCGCGGAGCTCACCGCGCGGGTGGTGGCGGAGTTCCGCGAACGGGGCGTCGAGAAGCCGGTGGTGGCGTCGCTGGCGGGCGATGTGGAGGTCGAGGAGGCGTGCCAGTACCTCTTCGAGCGGGGCGTCGTGGCGTACCCGTACACGACCGAGCGGCCGGTGGCGGTGCTCGGGGCGAAGTACCGCTGGGCGCGTGCGGCGGGTTTGTTGGGGGGCGGTTCATGAGGTGAGTGGACCGGGGGCCGGCCGGCGGGGCGCGTCGGCCGGCCCCCGGGCCCGAACGCGCACGAAAGGCATTGGACAGGGGGCGCTGGCCAGAACTTTCGACGCAAGGGGTGCAACACGACATGACAACGACCGATCTGCGTACTTCGGTTCCCTACCGGGAGGTGGCCGACGCGAACGGACGCGTCTACCGCCTCGGTGAGACCGACATCGACATCATGGGCCGCGCACGCAAGTGGATGGTCATCCTGCCGTGGATCGGCATGATGGGCATCTCCTCGGCGGAGTACGCGTTCGCTTCCGCCGAGGACACCCTGCACACGGCCCATTCGTGGAGCAGCGCGCACATCTTCTGGATGCTGGGCGTGTGGGTGTTCTTCCAGGCGGCGGTGGCCTTCCCGGCGGGCAAGCTGCGGGAGAGCGGCAGACTGCCGGCCCGCTGGGCGATGATGTGCGGCGCGGTGGGAACCCTGCTGGGCTATGTCTCGCTGGCCTTCGCGCCGCATGTGATCGTCGCGTATCTCGGCTTCGGCATGTTCAGCGGTATCGGTGCCGGCATGGTGTACGCGACCTGCGTGAACATGGTCGCCAAGTGGTACCCGGAGCGCAAGGGCGGCAAGACCGGCTTCGTGAACGGCGGTTTCGCCTACGGTTCGGTGCCGTTCGTCTTCATCTTCACCGGCTACATGGACCTCACCAACTTCCGCTGGGTGCTGGTCGCGGTGGGTGTGTTCCTGGCCGGTGTGGTGGCAGGAGCCGGCTACTTCTTCAAGGACCCGCCGAAGAACTGGTGGCCGGCCGACATCGATCCGCTGAAGAAGCCGACCGACGCGCGCACCCGGCGCGCGATGGAGAAGAACCCTCCGGCCGTGCACCAGTACACCCCCATGGAGGCGTGGCGGACCGGCCGGGTGGGCCTGATGTGGTTCTGCCTGCTGTGCACGTCGGGGGTGAACATCTTCGGTATCGCCTTCCAGGTGCCCTTCGGCGACGACGCGGGCTTCGCGGGCGGCATCGTGGCGACCGCCATGTCCCTGAAGGCGATCGTCAACGGCACCGGCCGCGGTGTCATCGGCTGGCTCTCCGACCGGTACGGCCGCAAGCAGTGTCTGATCTTCGTCTGCATCATCCTCGGGCTGGCCCAGTACGGCATCCTGTTCTCCGGGAACATCGGGAACCTGCCGCTGTTCCTGCTGTTCTCGTCGATCTCCGGATTCGGCGGCGGTGCCATCTTCCCGATGTTCGCCGCGATGACCGCCGACTACTTCGGTGAGAACAACAACGCCACGAACTACGGTCTGGTGTACTCCTCGAAGCTCGTCTCCGGTCTGCTCGGATCCGGCATGGGCGCCGTCGTGGTGGCGGCCTGGGACTACGCGGGCGCGTTCGTCCTGGCCGGTTCGATCTCCCTGTTCGCCGGTTGCGTGGCGGTGTTCCTGCATCCCCCGGGGCGGCCCAGGGCCAAGGGCGTCACGCCCAACCCGCAGCCGCTCGGTGAGGAGACGGCCTGACCCCACGGACCGCCGGAGCCGCACGCCGTCCGCCACGAAGCACCGGCACGAGAGCTTCGTCCACACGGACCGGGCGGCCCCTCCCGCAACACGCGGGAGGGGCCGCCCGGTCCGTGTGCGCGGTCAGCGGCGCCCCTTGCGCAGGGCCGCCAGGTTGTCGTAACTGATCTTGGCCTCCCGCAGCGACTTCCCGGGGTCTGTGGCGCTCGGGGCGTTGTCGTCCTCGACCATCGGGTTGCGGTAGTTCCGCTGCCCGACCCGGGAGAAGAACGTCGTGTAGTCGATGACGCCGGTTCCGAAGGGGACCATCTCGTAGCCCATGCCGTTGGTCGTGCTGACGACGCCGTCCTTGGCGTGGAAGAGCGGGTAGCGCTTGTTGTTGCGGGCGACCAGGCCGGCCGGGTCGAAGACGTTCCTGCGGGTGGAGCCGTCGTGGGCGGTGTACGTGTGGAACTTGTACTGGGCGACGTGCGCCCAGAAGATGTCCATCTCCAGCCAGACGGTCTTCGGGTCGGTGACCTTGAGGAAGTACTCCAGCTTCCGGATGCCCGAACTGCGGGTCGGCCGGCCCTGGTCGTCCAGGGGGCCGCCGTCGAGCAGGAAGCCGTAGGCACCGTCGTGGTTGTGGGTGTAGAGCTTGATGCCCTCCCGCCGGGCGATCGCGCCGAGGGCGTTCCACTTGTCGGCGGCCACGTCCCAGTCGGCGCGGTGGGAGCTGCCGGTGGGGTCGCCGCCGGTGCCCATGTGGTCCAGGCCGAGGATGTTGGCGATCTCGAGGTGTTTCTTGAAGGTGTCCAGGTCCGCCGTGGTCAACGGCCAGGAGGACGGGATGAAGCCGTGGTTGCCCTGGGCGCGCAGGCCGTAGTCGTCGAGCCAGGAGCGCAGCAGCCTGGCGCCCGCGACGGATTCCAGGCTGGCGCCGCCGGGCGCGTTCGCGTGCTGGTTGTAGCCGGCGAACTCCACCTGGCGGTAGCCGTGGCGGGCCAACTGCTTGAACACCTCGCGGAAGCCGGAGGGCAGATCGGTGGAGAGGGGGTCGCGGCCGGTGGCGTCACGGACGGTGTAGAGGATGATGCCGCGCTTGTGCGGCGGGACGAGCACCTGCCCGCCGTGGCCGTGGTCGTGCCCGTGGTCGTGGTCTCTGCCGCGATCGTGGGCCAGGGCGGGGGCGGCCCCGAAGACGGGGAGCGCGACGGCTCCGGCCGCCACGGCGGTGCAGGTGCTGAGGAAACGGCGCCGGTCCACGCCCAGGGAGCGGCGCAGTCCCTCGTCCGGGGCGCCGGTGCCGGAGGCGGTGACGGCCTCGGTGCGGGAGGGCTCGGAATACAGGGTCACGAGTGGCCTGCCTTCTCGGTCGTGGCCGGTTCCGGTGCCGCCGGGACCGGCCGTTGTCAGTGCCGTGTGTTTCACTCTCTGTAGCTGGATCTCGGAGGGCCCTAAGTGGTGGTGCGTCAGCCATGGTGGTGCGTCAGCCGAGTCCGGCGAGCTGGAGCAGGAGTTGCTTGACATCGGTGGCCGCGACGCGGTCTCCGACGGCACGGGGGGTGGAGCAGATGAGGAGCGGACCGTCGTCGTCGCTCGCCGGGAGGCGGCCGTGGCTGCCCCGAATAGGCGACGGATCGAGGGGCACGACCGCCATCCGGTAGCGCATGCCGAGTTTCTTGCGCGCCAGCGCGGTGGCCGCCTTCACCTTGACGTACGGGTCGAGGGGGTCCATGAAGAGCTCGACCGGGTCGTAGCCGGGTTTGCGGTGGATCTCGACGAGCTGCGCGAAGTCGGGCGCGCGGTCGTCGTCGAGCCAGTAGTAGTACGTGAACCAGGCGTCGGATTCGGCGACGGCGACCAGTTCGCCGGCGCGCGGATGGTCGAGGTGATGGGCCTTCTTGCCCTCGTCGTCCAGGAGTTGGTCGATGCCGGGCAGCCCTTCGAGAGCGGCCCGGGTGGCGTCGAGGTCCTCGGGGCGGCGCACGTAGACGTGGGCGATCTGGTGGTCGGCGACCGCGAAGGCGCGCGAGGCCATCGGGTCGAGGTACTCCATGCCGTCCTGCGTGTGCACCTCCAGCAGGCCCGCGCGACGCAGGGCGCGGTTGATGTCCACGGTCCGGTTCACCCGGGTGATGCCGTACTCGGACAGGGCGACGACGGTGCGGCCCTCGGCGCGCGCGTCGTCGAGCAGCGGGGCCAGGGCGGCGTCCAGGTCGGCGGCGGCTTCGAGGGAGCGCGGGTCGTCGGGGCCGAAGCGCTGCAGGTCGTAGTCGAGGTGAGGGAGGTAGCAGAGCGTCAGGTCGGGGTGGCGGGTGCGGTTGATGTGGCGGGTGGCATCGATGATCCACTGGCTGGAGACGAGGTCGGCCCCGGGCCCCCAGAAATGGAACAGGGGGAACGTGCCGAACTTCTCGGTGAGTTCGTCGTGCAGGGCGGCCGGCCGGGTGTAGCAGTCGGGTTCCTTGCGGCCGTCGGCGTAGTAGACCGGGCGGGGGGTGACGGTGATGTCGGTGTCGGCGCCCATGGCGTACCACCAGCAGATGTTGGCGACGGTGTAGCCGGGGTGCGCGCGGCGGGCGGCGTCCCAGAGCTTGTCGCCGGCGACGAGTCCGTTGTGCTGGCGCCACAGCAGGACGTCGCCGAGTTCGCGGAAGTACCAGCCGTTGCCGACGATGCCGTGTTCGGAGGGGAGGGTGCCGGTGAGGAAGGTGGACTGGGCGGCGCAGGTGACGGCGGGCAGCACGGTGCCGAGCGGGGCGCGGGAGCCGGACTGGCCGAGCGTCTTGAGGTGGGGCATGTGGTCGAGGAGCCGGGGGGTGAGGCCGACGACGTCGAGGACGAGAAGGGGGGTGGGGCCGCCGGTCGTGGGTTCTGCGGGGGAGCCTGTTGTGGGGTCTGCCGCGGGGTCCGGGGTCATGGGAGTTCCTTCAGGCCTAGGTCCGTCAGCAGGTCGCGGGCGAGGGTGAGTTCGGCGGCGATGCCGTCGGCGAGCTGGGCGCGACCCTTGGGCCGCAGCTCGGGTGGGAGGGCCTGCCAGGTGTAGGTCTCGGCCTCCAGATGGCGGGTGAGTGGCTGCGGGCCGCCGACGAGCCGGGTCAGGGCGGTCTTCAGCACGGGCAGTGTGGAGGTGAGGGGCGCGGTGGGAGCCGCGTGCAGCGGGACGTGGAAGTGGGCGCGCCAGGGCGCCCCGTCGGGCAGGGTGTCGCCGGCCAGGGCCTCGTCGAGGTCGTCGGTGCCGCGCAGTCCGGCGGCGGTGGACGTGCGGGTCTGGTGCAGGAAGCGGGGCTCGGCGAAGGCGCGCAGGGCCTCGCGGACCTCGGGCAGATGGGGCTGCTCGGCGTGCAGGGCGGCGGAGAGCTGGGACTTGACCACGGGGATGCCGGCCCGGGTGAGGTCGTCCAGGGCGGTGTGCGGATCTTCGAAGGAGGTGGCGAGGTGACAGGTGTCGACGCAGATGCCGATGCGGTCGTGGCCGATCGCGGTGAGCGGTTCGATGGCGTCGTGGGTGGTTTCGACGACGCAGCCGGGTTCAGGTTCCAGGGCGATGCGGATGGAGCGTCCGGTCAGCTCCTGCAGTGCGTCGAGGCGTTCGGCAAGGGTACGCAGGGCGGTGCGGGAGGCTTCGGCGCGCTCCGTGTCGTGGGCGGTGCGCCAGGCCAGCGGCAGGGTGGAGATGCTGCCGTCGGGGACGTCGTCGGGGAGCAGAGCGGCGAGGAGGCGGGCCAGGGAGGTGGTGTACTCCAGGCGTTCGGGGTCGGCCCAGTCCGGTGTGTAGACGCGGTACTTGACCTCCTCGGCGCCGAATCCCTGGTAGGGGAAACCGTTGAGGGTGACGACCTCGAGGCCGCGCCGGTCGAGTTCGCAGCGCAGGCCGCGCAGGGCGGACGGGTCGGTGACGAGGGCGTGGGCGGCGTCCTTGGCGAGCCACAGGCCGATGCCGAGCCGGTCGCGGCCGAGACGGCGGCGGACGGGTTCGCAGTGGTCCCGCAGCTGGGCGAGGACACCGTCGAGGGTCTCGGCGGGGTGGACGTTGGTGCAGTAGGCGAGGTGGACGGTGGATCCGTCGGGGTGGCGGAAGCGCATGGCTCACGCCTCCGCGGCGGCGACGCCGGCCGTCCGCGGGGGCTCGTCCCTCGGTGCACCGCGCTGGATGGAGTTGCCCTCGTGGGTGGCCTCGGGGGCGGTGACGTCGAGGGTGAGCCGGCCGCTGAGTCCGTAGAAGGCGACGGGGTTGCGCCACAGGACCCGGTCGACGTCGTCCTCGGTGAAACCTTCGGCGAGCATCAGGTCGGCGACCTTGCGGGTCTTGAGCGGGTCGCTCTTTCCCCAGTCGGCGGCGGAGTTCACCAGGACCCGCTCGGGGCCGTGGGAGCGCAGGATCGCGACCATCCGTTCCTCGTCCATCTTGGTGTCGGGATAGACGGAGAAGCCGAGCCAGCAGCCGCTGTCCTTGGCCTCCTTGACGGTGGTCTCGTTGAGATGGTCGACCAGGACGTGCTCCGTGGGCAGCGCGGACTCCCGTACGGCGTCGAGGGTGCGGCGCAGTCCGGCGAGCTTGTCGCGGTGCGGTGTGTGCACCAGGGCGGGCAGGCCGTGGTCGGCGGCGAGCTGGAGCTGGACGGCGAGCGCGGTGTCCTCGGCGGGTGTCATGGAGTCGTAGCCGATCTCGCCGACGGCCACGACGTTGTCCTTGACGAGATACCGGGGCAGCAGGTCGAGGACGGGCGTGCAGCGCGGGTCGTTCGCTTCCTTGGGGTTGAGGGCGATGGTGCAGTGGTGGGCGATGCCGTACTGGGCGGCACGGAAGGGTTCCCAGCCGAGGAGGGAGTCGAAGTAGTCGGTGAAGGAGGCCGGCGAGGTGCGGGGCTGGCCGAGCCAGAAGGCGGGCTCGACGACGGCGCGGACGCCCGCCCCGTACATGGCCTCGTAGTCGTCGGTGGTCCGCGACGTCATGTGGATGTGGGGGTCGAAGAGGCGCATCAGGACTCCTTGCCGTGGGGGTCGTCCGTGGTGTGACTCGGGGTGGAGGCGGCGGAGGCGGCCTCGGCGGGGGCCAGGGCCAGGGTCCGTACGCGGTGCAGGTCCTCCGGGACGGGGCGGCCGGCGGCGGTGCGTTCGTCGGCGTAGTCGCCGAGCATGCGGGCGAGTTCGCCGTCGCCGCGGGCCCGCCGGGCCAGGTCCGCCACCCGGTTCAGGGCGACGCCGGTGAACAGGCACTTCAGTACGGCGTGCCGCCAGGCGTGGGCGTCGAGGTGCCGGGCGCAGTACGGGCCGACGGCGGCGGCGACGAGCCGGGTGTCGTTGGTGCGCAGGGCGTCCTCGACGAGCGGGCGGGCGTCGGGGCCGGGCACGAGGTGGGGCAGGGCGTGCAGGACCGCCCGGCGTTCGTCGGCGGTGCCCTGGTCGTAGACCCGGGTCAGCGCCTCGGTGTCGGCGCGGGCCGCGTGCAGGATCAGGACGCGGGCGGCGTCGGCGTGGGCTCCGCCGCAGCGGCGGCCGGCCTCGGCCAGGCGCAGTTCCCATACGGAGATGGGCCCATGGGTTCCGGGGTGGGCGGCGGCCTCGTCGAGGGCCTGGTCCAGCCAGGCGCGGGCGGTGGCACCGAGACGGGCGGAGAGGAGACGGTGCAGTTCGGCGGGCGGGGTGACGGCGAGGGTGATCGGGGTGGCGGCGGGGGTGGTGGTGCCGTCGGCTGCCGGGGTTCCCGGGGGGTGGGGGGTCGCCTCGGGGCCGCTGATGGTGGCTGCCTCCGGGGTCGCCGGGGTGGCAGGGGGGTGGTTCACGGGGTGCTGCTCCCTTCGGGGGTGGCGGAGGGATCGCCGAGCGGGGGCGCGGGGACGGATGCCGTGCCGGCGCCGGTCGCCGCGGTGCGGGCCGCGGCGTGGAGGAGCGGGAGGGAATGGGCGGCGAAATGGGGGCCCGCGTGGGAGTGGCGGGGCAGTTCGACGACGGTCAGGCCCTGGTAGCCGGTGGCGGCGAGGGCCGCGAGGACGGGCGGGAAGTCGATCTCGCCGTCCCCGAGGGGCAGGTGCTCGTGGACGCCGCGGCGCATGTCCTCGATCTGGACGTGGCGCAGCCAGGGGGCGGCGTCTCGTACGCAGTCCGCGGGAGGGAGGGGTTCGAGGCACTGGCAGTGGCCGATGTCCAGGGTGAGGCCGAGTGGCTCGGGGTCACCGAGCGTGCGGCGCAGGTGGTGGAAGTCGGCGAGGGTGGCGAGGAGGTGGCCGGGTTCGGGTTCGACGGCGAGGGGGACGCCGGCGGTGGCGGCGGCGTCCAGGACAGGGGCGAGGGTCTCGGCGAGGCGTTTCCAGGCGGTGTCCTCGTCCGTGCCGTCGGGGACGATGCCGCTGAAACAGTGCACGGCGTGCGCGCCGAGGTCGGCGGCGACGCGGACCGCCCGGAGGAGGAGGCCGACGCGGCGGGCGCGGTCGTCCGGGTCGGGATCCAGCAGCGACGGGCCGTGCTTGCGGCGGGGGTCGAGCACATAGCGGGCGCCGGTCTCCACGGTGACGCCGAGCCCGAGCTCGTCCAGCCGGTGCGCGACCCGGCGGGTGCGCGCCGCGAGGTCCGGGGCGAGCGGGTCGAGGTGCATGTGGTCGAGGGTCAGTCCGACCCCGTCGTAACCGAGGTCGGCGAGCAGGGCGAGGGCGTCGTCGAGACGGAGGTCGGCGAGGCCGTTGGTGCCGTAGCCGAAGCGGAGAGGGTGCGGGAAGACGCCGTTCGGGTTCCGGCTCACGTGATGCTCACCTTCCTCATGCCGGACCTCCTCGCGAACATCCGGCCGGCCGGGGCCAGGGCCGCGACGAGCAGGGAGGTGACGGCCGAGCCGGAGCGGGCGGCGAGCGCGGCTTGGAGCGGGATCGTGGCCCGGATGCCTCCGCCGACGGCGCGTTGGGTGAGCGGGGGCGAGGGGTTGAGCGCGGCGTGGAAGTAGGGCCGGGCGGCCGTGGCCGCGTAAGCGGCGGCCAGGGCGGTGGCGAGGACGCCGGTGGCCCGGGACGGGCGCTCGGCCGGGCCGGAGCCCGGCAGGCCGGGGGCGGCTGCTGCCCGCCGGCCTGCCGGGAGTCGGGTACGGCGGTGGGTGACCAGCCGCGTCAGCGCCCCCGTCGTCGCGAGGGCCGCCAGCGGGGCCAGGACCGAACCCCCGGTGGTCTCCCGGCGGGAGACTGCCGTGACCGCGAGGGTGTGCGTGCCGAGCAGCGCGGCGGAGGGCAGCGCTGCCCGGGTGCCGCCGCCGGTGGCGGCCGCGCCCAGGAGCAGATCCAGTCCGCGGGCGGCGGCCATGGCCGCGGGACCGGCGGGCGTGTGCTTCAGCGCGAGGTCGTAGGCCCAGACGGTCGCCGCCAGGGGCGCGGCCACCGCGAGGGCGGGGCGTCCCGCACCGGCGGCGAGCGCCAGTCCGACGCCGGTGAGGGCACCGGCGGCGGTGAGGGCGGCGGCCGGACGGATACGGCCGGACGGAATCGGGCGGTGCGGGCGTTCCGCGGCGTCCTCGGTGCGGTCCGCCCAGTCGTTCAGGGCCATGCCGGCCTCGTACAGGCACAGGGAGGACCCGATGGCGAACAGGGTGCGGGGCCCGGGGCGCGCGCCGGCCGCCGCCGCGCCGGCCAGGGCGTCGCCGGGGACGGTGAACAGCGCTGGCAGGCGCAGCAGTTCGGCCCAGGCACCCGCGCGGCCGGAGCGGGGACGGGAGGTGTGGGGCGCGGGACCGGGGAGGGGTGTGGAGGCGTCCCCGGGGACCGGGCCGTCTGCCGCCGTCGCCCCGGCCGTAGCAGGTGTGTCCTGCGCCGGGGCGGCCGTGCGGCTCACCGCTGCGCCCCGCGATCGAGGGCGTCGTCCCGCAGCCGCCCGGCGAAGCGCCTGAGCTCCACGTACTGTTCGGCCAGCGAGGACGGGCCGTCCCCCACCGGGTCCTTGAAGTAGAAGCCCAGTTCGCTCAGCGGACCGGACAGGCCCCTCTCCCGGGCGCGGGCGACCAACCGGGCCAGGTCGAGGACGAGCGGCGCGGCGAGCGCCGAGTCGCAGCCCTGCCAAGTGGTCTGCAGGACCATGCGGGCGCCGAGGAAGCCGTCGAAGGCGATGTGGTCCCAAGCCGTCTTCCAGTCGCCGAGCGCGGGCACGTCGTCGATGTGGACCTCGCCCTCGGGGGCGGTGCCGAGGGTGTCGGCGAGGACGCGTTCCTTGCCGGCGTTCTTGGCGGCGGCGGTTGCGGGGTCGGCGAGGGCGGCACCGTCGCCGCCACCCAGGAGGTTGGTGCCGGACCAGGCGCGCACGGCGAGGGCGCGCTGCAGGAACATCGGGCCGAGTACGGAGCGCAGCAGGGTCTGCCCGGTCTTGCCGTCGCGGCCCGCGTGGGGGACGGAGGCCGTCGCCGCCTGCTCGGCCAGCGCCGGGTGGTGCAGGCCTGCGGAGGGGGTGAAGTTGACATAGGGGCAGCCGGCGCGCAGGGCGGCCGCCGCGTAGAGGGAGCTCGGCGGCAGGGAGCCGTCGGCGGGAGCGGGCTCGGTGGAGGCGACGTTCACCACGACGGCGCCCGCAAGTCCCTGGCGGCGCACGAAGTCGCGCATGTCGGCCGCGAACACGTCGATCAGTTCGTCGTCGTGGCGGCCCGAGCCGCCGTCCGTGTCGCCGGTCAGGGGGCCGCCGGGTCTGATCTCCCGGTCGGCGGCGACGAGTTCGGCGTGCACGGCGGAGGGCAGTCCGTGCGGCAGGACGCCGCCGTCGGCCAGGTGTTCGGCACGTTTGGGCAGCGGGCAGCCGACGGTGTCGTGGCCGCCGAAGACGAGGGACGACAGCGGCGGCAGGCCGCACGGGGCGAAGTCGGGGGTCTCGGTGACCATGCCGGTCGGCGGATGGAGTCCGGCGGCGACAGCGGCGCAGCCCGCGATCGCGGTCGTGGCCACGGATCCGCGCGCCCCGATGAGCCAGACGCCGAAGCGCGGGGCCGGGGAGGGGGCGGGGAGGGACGGTTCGGCGGACATGGGCAGCCTCCTTGTCGTACGCGAACCGGGTGCGAGCGCCGGAAGCGGACGAGCGGGGTGCCGGGCGCGGGGCCCGGCGAGACGGCGGGCGGAGGTCCGGCGTCCTCCGCCCGCCGCCGTTCTAGTCGCCCTTGGCGGGCAGTTCCTTGAGCTGGATGTTGCGGAAGGAGACCTGGTCGTCGGCGCCATGGTTCTGGAGGCCGATGTAGCCGTCGGTCAGGCTCCGCTCGGGGTCCTTGTTGGTGAAGTCGTTGATCCTGACTCCGTTGAGGAACACCTGGAGGCGTTCGCCCTGGACCTTGATCTCGTAGGAGTTCCACTGTCCGGGCGGACGCAGGACCTGGTCACGGGCCTTGATGTCCGCCGACTTGAACGAGTAGACGGAGCCCGTGGTGCGGTCGGGCGCGTCCGTGGCGTCGATCTGGATCTCGTAGCCCTTGTTCACCGCGGACCAGGGGTCGTCGGAGGCCGGGAAGCCCACGAAGACACCGGAGTTGTCGTCGCCCCGCATCTTCCAGTCGAGCTTGAGGGAGTACGACTTCAGCTCCTTGGCCTGGTACCAGAGCAGACCCATTCCGCCCTCGGACTCCAGGGTGCCGTCCTTGACGTTGAACTTGCCGGGGCCGGCCTGCTTCCAACCCTCCAGGGTCTGGCCGTTGAAGATCTTCCGGTAGTCCTTGCCCGGCTTGCAGTCCGCCTTGACCTGGCCGGTGGCGTACTGCAGACCGCCGAGCAGATGGGTGCGGAAGGCCTCGTCGGCGTAGGACTCCTTGGTGTGGCCGCCGCCGGTGTAGAAGGAGCGGCCGCCGCCGTAGTTCTGGCACCAGGCGATCGGGTGGTCGCCCTTCATGGTGCCGCCCTGGTAGGTCGTCTCGTCGAGGGTGGCGAGGACCTTGGCCTGCTCGCGCGGGTTGGTGCGGTAGTTGTACCACTCGTCGGTGCGCTCCCACGCGTCGTCCAGGTGCGCGGTGGACGGGTGGTCGTGGTCCTCGACCCGCACGGTGGCCTTCTGGATGGCCGGGTGCGAGTCGAAGTAGGCGCCGACGAGGCCGCCGTAGAACTCCCAGTCGTACTCGGTGTCGGCAGCGGCGTGGACGCCCAGGTAGCCGCCGCCGTTGCTGACGTAGTTCTCGAACGCCTTCTGCTGGGCGGCATTGAGAACGTCACCGGTGGTGGACAGGAAGGCCACCGCGTCGTACTTGGCGAGGTTGGCCGTGGTGAACTGTCCGGCCTCCTCGGTCGCGTCGACCGTGATGCCGGCCGGGGCGCCGAGCTCCTTCAGGGCGGCGACGCCGGCCGGGATGGAGTCGTGCCGGAAGCCGGCGGTCTTGGAGAAGACCAGCACCTTCTTGCCGCCCTTGAACGGCTGGGTGGAGAACTCGAAGTCGTCCACGTCGTACAGCGCGCCGTCGCCGCCCCTGAAGACCAGGTAGATCTCCGTGGTGTTCTTCGGCAGCGAGCGCAGCGGCACGTCGACGTTCTGGAACGTCTCCCAGCCGCCGGTCGGCGGGATGTACGCCGAGCCGTGCAGCTTGCCGTCGGGCGAGCCGGTGCGCAGTTCGATGAAGCCGCCGGCGCCGCCGGAGGAGGCCCGCACGGTCATCTTCTTCTGCCCGTCGAACCGGTAGGGGCTGAAGGAGATCCAGTCGCCGTCGTTGATGTCGCCGACGGTCTTGCCGCCGTGGGCGCCTGTCTTGTCGTAGGTCTTCACGCCCGACTGGGTGGTGAAGTGCTCGGCCTGGCGGTGCAGCGGCTGGAGCACGGTGCGCGCGGTGCCGGTCAGGGCCTCCTGGCCGTTCGCACCGCCGTCGGTGTAACCGGCGCCGACGACACCGTAGATGTTGGCGTTGGGGTCGTGACCGCCGTCTCCGGCGGGCGGCTTGAGGGTGCCCTCACAGCCCGTCTCGCTGGTCAGCTCGTGGGCGTGGGAGTCGTGGCCGAGGCTGTAGACGACCTTGACCTTGGAGCAGTCGACCTTCTCCTCGGGGTCGGTGACGGTCACCTTGAACGGGACGGGCTCACCGAAGGCGGCCAGGCTGCCGTTGCCCGGGGTCTCGATCTTCACGGTGGGCTCGGTGTTGCCGACCACGATGCGGACGCTGGCGTTGCCGGTGTTGCCCTCGGGGTCCTTCGCGGTGAAGGTCGCGGTGTAGGTGCCGACCTTCTTGTACTTGTGGGTGGGGGTGAGCCCCTCGCCCTTGGCGCCGTCGCCGAAGTCCCAGCTGTAGGTGAGGTTCGGGGAGTCGGCGTCCTTGGCGGAGGCGGTGAAGGCGACCTTGAGGCCGGCCGCACCGGACGTCTTGTCGGCGCTCACCTCGGCGATCGGGGAGAAGCCGTCCTGGGCGTTCTCGATCCGGTACAGCGCGGAGTTGTCGTCGCCCTGGAACCAGGAGAGGCCGTAGTCCAGGACGTAGAGCGCGCCGTCGGGGCCGAACTCCATGTCCATGATCTGGGTGCCGGTCCACGGGAAGTCATTGATCTTCGCGACGGAGCCGTCCGTGTTCTGCTCGATCCGCTTGATCCAGCGGCGGCCGAACTCGCCGGCGAAGAAGTCGCCGTCGTACTCCTCGGGGAACTTCACCTTGGAGTCGAGGTTCGGGTCGTAGCGGTAGACCGGGCCGGCCATCGGGGACTCGGAGCCGCTGCCGAACTCGGGCACGGAACCGCCGTCGTATGCGATCCAGGCGGGCTGGGCGGGCGGCAGGTCGGTGAGGCCGGTGTTGTGCGGGGACGTGTTCTTCGGGGCGTCGCAGTCGAACGTCTCGCCGGAGGTCTTGGTGGCGAAGTCGTAGTCGACGTAGGCGTCGTTGTCACCGGTGCAGAACGGCCAGCCGAAGTTGGCCGCCTTGGTGACCTTGGCGAACTCGACCTGTCCCGCCGGGCCCCGCTTCGGATCGGCGGCGCCGGCGTCGGGGCCGTAGTCGCCGACGTAGACGGTGCCGGTCTTGTCGTCGACGCTGATCCGGAACGGGTTGCGGAAGCCCATCGCGTAGATCTCGGGACGGGTCTTCTCGGTGCCGGGGGCGAAGAGGTTGCCCTCCGGGACGGTGTACGAGCCGTCCTCGGCGACCTTGATGCGGAGGAGCTTGCCGCGCAGGTCGTTGGTGTTGCCGGAGCTGCGGCGGGCGTCGAAGGCCGGGTTGCGGCCCGGCCGCTCGTCGATCGGCGTGAAGCCGTCGGAGGCGAAGGGGTTGGTGTCGTCGCCGGTGGACAGGTAGAGGTTGCCCTCGGCGTCGAAGTCGATGTCGCCGCCGACGTGGCAGCAGATGCCGCGGGAGGCCGCGACGTCCAGGACCTTCTTCTCGCTGGCCATGTCCAGCGTGCCGTTGGGGTTGAGGACGAAGCGGGAGAGGCGGTTGACGCCGTCGAACTTCGCGAAGTCCGCGGCGGTGCCGGTCTCCGGGGCGTCGCCCGCGGGGGTGTCGAGCGGCGGGGCGTAGTAGAGGTAGACCGCCCGGTTCTTCTTGAAGTCCGGGTCGATGCCGACGCCCTGCAGACCCTCCTCGTCATGGCTGTAGACGGGGATCTTGCCGGCGACCTTGGTGACACCCGCTTGGTCGGTGAGGCGCAGCGTGCCGTCGCGCGAGGTGTGCAGGACGCTGCGGTCCGGAAGCACGGCGAGCGACATCGGCTCGCCCGTCTCGGGCTCGCCCTTGGCGAGCGGTACCTGCTGGAACTGTCCCTCGGCGGCTGCCGGTCCATCGTGTTCCGGGTGACCGGGGTGGGCGCCGGCGACGGTCGCCGGGGCGCCCACGGCCAGCATCAGGCCGGTGAACAGGGCGAGGCTGGTGCGAAGTCTGGGGCGCCTCGTGGTGCGGGTGGATGCGAGTCTGCTTCTGTGCACGAAGTCCCTCCGGGAACGGGGTGGGGCCGTACGGAACAGGTGCGAAGACGTGCGCCGGGATGCGTCGGCACCCCGGCGGTGTGGGTGTCCTGGACACTTCAGGGACCGTAACCGCGTTCGTCCGGAACGAACAACCCTTGGGTCAGGGCCGGTGGAACTTTCCCCCAGCACAGGACAAAGCGGGATCCGGGCAGGTCGGGCCGGGGGACCGGCGAACGTTCCGGCCCCCCTTCCCGACCTGCCGTCGGGTAAGCGGTTCAGCTGTTGAACGCGGCGTCGAAGGAGGCGCTGGGCGGCTCGAAGTCGTACGCCTTCAGCCGGGTCAGCGCCTCCGGGGCGCCCTGGAGCCGGTCCATGCCGGCGTCCTCCCATTCGACGGAGACGGGGCCCTGGTAGTCGATGGAGCGCAGCATGCGGAAGACGTCCTCCCAGGGGACGTCGCCGTGGCCGGCGGAGACGAAGTCCCAGCCGCGCCGGGGGTCGCCCCAGGGCAGGTGGGAGCCGAGGCGGCCGTTGCGGCCGTCGAGGCGTTTGCGGGCCTCCTTGCAGTCCACGTGGTAGATCCGGTCGCGGAAGTCCCACAGGAAGCCGACCGGGTCGAGGTCCTGCCACACGAAGTGGGAGGGGTCGAAGTTGAGTCCGAAGGCCGGCCGGTGGTCGACCGCCTCCAGGGTGCGTACGGTGGTCCAGTAGTCGTAGGCGATCTCGCTGGGGTGCACCTCGTGGGCGAACCGCACGCCTTCGGCGTCGAAGACGTCCAGGATCGGGTTCCAGCGCGTCGCGAAGTCCTCGTAGCCGCGGTCGATCATCGCCTCGGGCGCAGGCGGGAACATGGCGACCAGGTGCCAGATCGCCGAGCCGGTGAATCCGATGACGGTGTCGACGCCGAGGCGGGCCGCGGCGCGCGCGGTGTCCTTGATCTCGGCGGCGGCCCGCTGCCGTACGCCCTCGGGTTCGCCGTCGCCCCAGATCCTGGCGGGCAGGATGGCCTGGTGGCGCTCGTCGATGATGGCGTCGCACACCGCCTGGCCGACCAGGTGATTGGAGATCGCCCAGCACGTGAGGCCGTACTTGTCGAGGAGCTGGTGGCGGGAGGCGACGTAGGACGGGTCAGCGAGCGCCTTGTCGACTTCGAAGTGGTCTCCCCAGCAGGCGAGTTCGAGGCCGTCGTAGCCGAATTCGCGGGCGAGTCGGCAGACTTCCTCCAGGGGCAGGTCCGCCCACTGTCCGGTGAACAGCGTGAAGTTGCGCGGCATCGGTATCCGTCCTCCTCAGGTGGCGATCGACGTGTAGAGGGAGTTCTTCTCGGCGCTCTCCTCCACGGCCGCGAGCACGCGTTGCACCTGCAGCCCGTCGGCGAAGGAGGGTTCGGGTGTGCGGCCGTCGGCGACGGCGTGGACCAGGTCGCGGGCCTGGTGCACGAAGGTGTGCTCGTAGCCGAGGCCGTGGCCCGGCGGCCACCAGGCGTCCAGGTAGGGGTGGTCGGGTTCGGTGACGAGGATGCGGCGGAACCCCGCGTGCGCGCCGGGCTCGGTGCCGTCGTGGTAGGAGAGCTCGTTGAGCCGTTCCAGGTCGAAGGCCAACGAGCCGTGCTCACCGTTGAGTTCGATGCGCAGGGCGTTCTTGCGGCCGGTGGCGTACCGGGTGGCCTCGAAGGAGGCGAGGGCGCCGGAGGCGAAGCGGCCGGTGAACAGGGCGGCGTCGTCGACGGTGACCTGGCCGGTGCCGGTAGCCCCGACGCCATCGACGGCGGCCAGCCCGCTGGTGGGTCCGGTCGGAAGCGGCCGTCGGCGGACGAACGTCTCGGTGAGCGCGGAGACGCCCGCCAGCGGCTCCCCCGCCAGGTACTGCGCCAGGTCGACGATGTGCGCGCCGAGGTCGCCGAGCGAGCCGGAGCCGGCCTGTTCCCGGCGCAGCCGCCAGGTCAGCGGGAACGCGGGGTCCACCAGCCAGTCCTGGAGGTACGCCACCCGTACGTGCCGCAGGGTGCCGATGCGGCCCTCGGCCACCATCCGCCGGGCCAGCGCGGTCGCTGGTATCCGGCGGTAGTTGAAGCCGACCATCGCCAACCGTCCCTGTTCCTGGGCCTCTTCGGCGGCGCGAACCATCGCCTCGGCCTCGGCGACGGTGTTGGCGAGGGGCTTCTCGCACAGCACGTGCTTGCCCGCTGCGAGGGCGGCCACCGCGATCTCGGCGTGGCTGTCGCCCGGGGTGCAGATGTCGACGAGGTCGACGTCGTCCCGTTCGACCAGGGCACGCCAGTCGGTCTCGGTGTCCGCCCAGCCGTGGCGGTCGGCCGCCGCGCGCACCGCGGTGGCGTCCCGGCCGCAGAGCACGGCCAGTGCGGGGCTCAGCGGCAGGTCGAAGACGCGGCCCGCGGTGCGCCAGCCCTGGGAGTGGGCGGCGCCCATGAAGGCGTAGCCGACCATGCCGACACGCAGGGGCGGCTTCCCCGTTTCTGCGCCGTCTGCCCCCTCTGACTGCTGCGGCTGTGCCATACGGATGTCCTCCTCGTCGTCGTGGCGGGCGGGGTCGGGCCCCGCCCGGTGGGCTGGTCAGGCCCGTGGGGCGGGGCTCCTCATTTGAAGCCGGTGGACATGTACCGGTCGACGTTCTCCTTGTCGACCACGGCCGAGTAGCAGGTCAGCGAGGTCGGGATCTCGAACTCGGCGAGGCCGCCGACACCCTTGCCCTGGCCGAGGGCGCGGGCCAGGTCGATCGCGGAGGCGGCCATCGACGGCGGGTACAGCACCGTCGCCTTCAGGACGCCGTCGTCCGCCTTGATGGCCTCGAAGGCGGAGAGCGCGCCCGCCCCGCCGACCATCAGGAAGTCGTCGCGCCCGGCCTGTTCTACGGCGCGCAGCGCACCCACGCCCTGGTCGTCGTCGTGGTTCCACAGGGCGTCGAACTTCGACTGCGCCTGGAGGAGTTGGGCCATCTTGGCCTGACCCGACTCGACGGTGAACTCGGCGGCCTGGCGGGCCACCTTCTTGATGTTGGGGTAGTTCTTCAGTGCGTCGTCGAAGCCCTGGGTGCGCTGCTTGGTGAGCTCCAGGTTGTCCAGGCCGGCCAGTTCGACGACCCGGGCGTTCGGGGTGTCCTTGAGCTTCTCACCGATGTAGTGTCCGGCGTTCAGGCCCATCCCGTAGTTGTCGCCGCCGATCCAGCAGCGGTAGGCCTGCGGGGTGTTGAAGACGCGGTCGAGGTTGACGACGGGGATGCCGGCGCGCATCGCCTTCAGCCCGACCTGGGTGAGCGCCTTGCCGTCGGCGGGCAGCACCACCAGGACGTCGACCTTCTTGTTGATGAGGGTCTCGATCTGGCCGATCTGCTGGGCGGTGTCGTTGGAACCCTCGGTGATCTCCATGGTGACGTCGGAGTACTTCTCGGCGCGCTTCTTGGCCTGGTCGTTGATGGCGTTGAGCCAGCCGTGGTCGGCCTGCGGTCCGGCGAAGCCGATGGTGACCGGCTTGCCGGGCTTGTCGTCGGCGGCCGGCTGGTCGCCTGCGGTCGGCTCCGCAGCGCTCGGTTCGTTGCTGGTGCAGCCGGTGACGAGGACACCGGCGGACACGGCGGCGGCTGAGAAGAGCAGCCCTCTGCGGCTCGTGAAAGGCGTCGGCTCTGGCATGGCGGTGAACCCTTTCGTCAGGTCGTGCTCGCGGTACGGCGCTGGACCAGCACGGCGGCGACGATGATCGCGCCCTTGGCGATCTGCTGGACGTCGCTCTGCAGGTTGTTCAGGGCGAAGATGTTGGTGATCGTGGTGAAGATCAGGACACCCAGCACGGAGCCGACGATGGTGCCGCGGCCTCCGGTGAGCAGGGTGCCGCCGATGATCGCGGCGGCGATGGCGTCGAGTTCGTAGAGGTTGCCGTTGGTGTTCTGGCCGGAGCCGACCAGGACGATCAGCAGGAAGGCGGCGATGCCGCAGCACAGCCCGGACAGCAGGTAGAGGTACAGCCGCTGGCGGCGGACGTCGATGCCGGCGAGCCGAGCCGCCTCCGGGTTGCCTCCGACGGCGACGGTGCGGCGCCCGAAGGTGGTCCGGTTGAGCACCAGCCAGCCGATGACGGTGACCGCCGCGAACACCAGGACCAGGGGCGGAACGCCGAGGACGTAGGAATCGCGTTTACCGAGGTCGAGGACCCCGTCGACGGTGACGACCTGGGTCCGCCCGTCGGTGATCAGCAGGGCCAGGCCGCGGGCCGAGGCGAGCATGGCGAGCGTCGCGATGAACGGGACCATCCCGCCGTAGGCGATGAGCACCCCGTTGACCAGGCCGCAGCCCAGTCCGACGAGGACGGCGGTGAACAGGATGCCGGTGAAGCCGAACTCCTGGGTGGCGACGGTGGTCGCCCACACCGAGGACAGGGCGACGATCGCGCCGACCGACAGGTCGATGCCGCCGGAGGTGATGACGAAGGTCATGCCGACGGTGACGACGCCGATGACGGAGGCCAGGGTGAGGACGAGTTGGAGGTTGCGGGTGTCCAGGAACTCGTCGGGTCTGGTGATGCCGCCGATGAGGACGAGGGCGGCGAGCACGCCGATCAGCGACAGCGTACGGGCGTCGGCGCGGAACAACACGGCGCGCCAGGCGGGCGTTTCGCCGGTGGCCGGCACCTTGTCGGTGTTGTCCCGCGGCGGGGAGACGGGCTGCGTCATGACGCCGGACTTCCTTCCATGACCAGGTCGAGTACACGGTGTTCGTCGAGCTCCCGGGCGGGTGCCGTGTGGACGACGTCGCCTTCCCGGAGCACCAGGACACGGTCGGCGAGGCCGAGCACCTCGGGCACCTCGCTGGAGACGAGCAGCACGGCGAGGCCTTCGTCCGCCAGGCGGCGGACGACCGCGTACAGCTCGGCGCGGGCGCCGACGTCGACGCCGCGGGTGGGTTCGTCCAGCAGCAGCACCCGGCAGCCGCGCAGCAGCCAGCGGGCGAGCACGGCCTTCTGCTGGTTGCCGCCGGACAGGGTGCGCACGGGCACGTCCGGGTTGTCCGGCCGGAGCGACAGCTCGCGGGTGGCGGCGCGGGCGGCCCTCAGCTCGGCGCCCCGGTCGATCCAACCGGCGCGGGAGAAACGGGACATGGCGGAGACCGACACATTGCGGGTGACGGACTCCAGCATGAGCAGGGCCTGTGCCTTGCGTTCCTCGGGAGCGAGCCCGATCCCGGCGCGGACGGCGGCGCGCACGCTGCCCGGCCGCAGGGGGTGTCCGTCGACCAGGACCCGGCCCAGGTCCGGTTTGCGGGCGCCGTAGATCGTTTCCAGGATCTCGGAGCGCCCGGAGCCGACGAGCCCCGCGAGCCCGACGATCTCCCCGGGGCGCAGTTGGAGGTCGAGGGGGGCGAACTCGCCCTTGCGGGACAGGCCTTCGACGGTCAGCACCGGTTCGCCGGCCGGCGGGGAGGCGGGCCGCCGGGGGAAGACGTACTCGACGTCGCGGCCCGTCATCAGGGCGACCACCTCGCGGGTGGGCGTCGACCTGGCGGGCAGCCCGCCCGCGACGGCGCGGCCGTCCTTGAGCACGGTCACCCGGTCGCCGATGCGCCGGATCTCCTCGAGGCGGTGCGAGATGTAGACGACGGCGACCCCGTCGGCGGTGAGGCCCGCGACGATGCGGAAGAGGTTGTCGACCTCGTCCGGGTCGAGCGCGGCCGACGGTTCGTCCATCACGATGAGGCGTACGTCGTGCGAGAGCGCCCGCGCCATCGAGACGATCTGCTGCTGGGCGGCCGACAACTCCCCGACCGCACGGCCCGGTTCGATCTCCGGGTGCCCGAGCCGGGTCAGCAGCTCGGCCGTCGACTCCCTGGCCGTCCTGGGACGGACGACGAACCCGGCGGTGGTCGGTTCCTGGCCGAGGTGGACGTTCTCGGCGACCGTCATGTGTTCCACCAGGTCGAGTTCCTGGTAGATGGTGGCGATCCCGAGGCGCATGGCGGCGATCGGCGAGCGCAGGGTGACGGCTTCGCCGCGCCAGCGGATGGTGCCCGTGTCGGGCTGGTGGGCGCCGGCCAGCACCTTGATCAGGGTGGACTTCCCGGCGCCGTTCTGGCCGAGCAGGCAGTGCACCTCGCCGGCCTGGACGTCGAGGTCGACGCCGTCCAGGGCCCGGACGCCGGGGAACGACTTGGTGATGCCGGACATGCTGAGCAGCGGTGGTTCGGGTGCCATGCGGATTCCCCTCGGCGGGCGTGCGGGCCGGTGTCAGGGCGATCCCCTTGCGGGGAAGGTGTTTTCGAGCAGGCCGGGGTGCCTGGACGGTGCGGCGCTGTGTGGGAGGGACGGTGTGGGGCGCGGGCGGTGCGGGTGGTCGGGGTGGTGTTGGGCCGTACGTGCGGCGGGTGGGGGTACGTGGTGCCGGTGCGCTGTTCCGTCGGTGGAAACGGTGGGCCGCTCTGCACGGTGGAGGGCAGAGCTGTTCCGTGCGGTGGAGCCGGGCCTGCTGCTGCGTGCGGTGGAGCGGTGGGCTGCTTACGCGGGTGAGAACAGGTGGTCGCTGATGAGCCGGGCCGCGCCGATGACTCCGGCGGTGGGGCCCAACTCCCCTAGGACGATCGGTAGGTTGCCGGTCGCCAGAGGCAGCGACTGACGGTAGACCTGGGTACGGATGGCGGCGAGCAGGGTGTGGCCGAGACCGGTCACCCCGCCGCCGATCACCACCAGGCCGGGGTTGAAGAAGCTGACCAGGCCGGCGATGACCTGGCCGGTGCGGCTGCCGCCCTCGCGGATCAGGTCGATCGCGGTGGCGTCCCCCGCGGCCGCCGCGGCGGCGACGTCGACGGCACTCAGCGTGCCGTTCGCCTCCAGACGGCTCGCGAGTTCGGCGGAGAGCCGCTGCTGGGCGGCCTCCAGGGCGTCCCGGGCAAGGGCCGCGCCGCTGAAGTGGGCCTCCAGACAGCCCCGGTTGCCGCAGGCGCACGGGCGGCCGTCGGGTACGGCCTGGATGTGCCCGATGTCGCCGGCACTGCCCGTCGTACCGCGGTAGACCTCACCGCCGACGACGATGCCGCAGCCGATGCCGGTACCGATCTTGACGCAGAGGAAATCGGGGACGGTGCGGGCAACGCCCGCGTGCTGCTCCCCCATCGCCATCAGGTTCACGTCGTTGTCGACCATGACCGGGCAGCCGAGGTCCTGGCTGAGCGCCTCCCGCACGGGAAAGCCGTCCCAGCCGGGCATGATCGGCGGTGCCACCGGTATGCCCTCGGGGAACCGGACCGGGCCCGGGACACCGATGCCGGCGCCGTCGAACCCCTCCGCGAGTCCCGAGGCCTTCAGCTTCGCCGCCATGGACAGCACGTGTTCGAAGACCGCGACCGGCCCGTCACGTACGTCCATGGGCTGGTTGATGTGCCCGAGGACCTCCAGTTCGGCGTTGGTGACGGCGACGTCGACCGAGGTCGCGCCGATGTCGACACCGAGGAGCCGCAGGTGCGGGTTGAGGCGGATGTTGTGGGAGCGCCGGCCGCCGCGCGAGGCGGCGAGTCCGTCGGCCACGACGAGTTCCGTCTCCAGCAGCCGGTCCACCTCCACGGCCAGTTTCGACCGGGAGAGGTCGACCTGGTCACCCAGCTGGGCACGGGAGTTGGGTCCACCGTCGCGCAACAGCCTGAGCAGTCGGGCCTGATGGGCGTTCGCGGGCCGTGCCGTCATGCGTCTCACGAACCCCTCCCCGCCTCGATCGGCCTCTGCGCGCCGGATTCCGGCCACGTGTGTGGCGTGCTTTCGAAGGGAACGTAGCAGCGGCTGCCGGAGGTGGGAAGAAGTCGCGCAGGAATTGCCCCCTACTTTTTCCACTCACAGGACAAAGAGGCCGGCGCGGAGCCGCTTTGCCGGGTACCTGCCGTCAGGACTTCGCCTGTTCGAGGTACGAGCGCCGGGTGTGCTCGGTGTGTTCGCGCATGAGCCGCTCGGCCAGCCGCTCGTCGCGGTTCACGATGGCGGTGATGAGGTCGCGGTGCTCGGCCCAGGACTTCCCGCCACGCCGGCGGGCGACGGGGGTGTGATACCAGCGCACACGGCGGCCGACCTGGGCGGCGAGTTCGGCGAGGACGGCGTTGCCGGCCAGCTCCATGATCTTGGCGTGGAAGCGGGCGTTGAGGGCGACGGCCTCGTCCACGTCGTCGGAGGCGACGGCCTGCAGGCCCAGTGCCACGATCTCGTCCAGGGCCTCGATGCCCGCGCTGTCGGCGTTGAGCGCGGCGAGCCGGGCGGCCTCGGCCTCCAGCAGCGTGCGGACGGTGAGGAGCTGGTCGGCCTCCGCCTCCGTCGGCTCGTGCACGAACGCGCCCTGGGCGGGGCGCAGATCGACCCACCCCTCGGTGTTCAGCCGCTGGAGCGCCTCGCGCACGGGCTGCCGGGAGACGCCGAGGTGGCCGGCGAGTTCGCTCTCGACCAGATGCTGGCCGGGCCTCAGTGCGCGGGTGGTGATGAGTTCGAGCAGTGCCTCGTAGACACGGTCGCGCAGCGGGCCCGGTCGTTCGAGCTTGGGCACCGCCCCCTGGGGCAGTCCGGTCGACAGCATCGCGGTCCCCCTCCTCGGCAGCCCCCGCCCGGCCGCACGGCCGGTCGTACGGCACCGCCAGTAGTGATTGGCTTTCGTCTACAGTCTACGGCGCACAGATGCCAGGGAGAGGGAGAGTCGATCGCGTCACACCCGTACGAGGGACTTCGCGTGAGGAAGTGTCAGGGGCAGCGGACGACCTGGCCCGCGTACGAGAGGTTTCCGCCGAAGCCGAACAGCAGGACCGGGTCGCCGGACGACACCTCGCCCCGCTCGACGAGCTTGGCGAAGGCGAGCGGGATGCTCGCGGCCGAGGTGTTGCCCGACTCGGTGACGTCCCGGGCGACGACCGCGTTGACCGCGCCGATCTTGAGCGCGAGGGGTTCGATGATCCGCAGGTTGGCCTGGTGCAGCACGACCGCGGCGAGGTCCTCCGGCGCGAACCCCGCCTTCTCGCAGGTCTGGCGGGCGATGGACGGCAGCCGTGTGGTCGCCCAGCGGTACACGCTCTGCCCCTCCTGCGCGAACCGCGGTGGCGTTCCCTCGATCCGCACCGCGTGGCCCATCTCCGGCACCGAGCCCCACAGCACGGGCCCGATCCCGGGCTCCTCGGGGGCCTCGGTCGCCTCGACGACCGCGGCCCCCGCCCCGTCGCCGACGAGTACGCAGGTGGTGCGGTCGGTCCAGTCGGCGACCTCGGACATCTTGTCGGCGCCGATCACCAGCGCGCGGCGCGCGGCGCCGGCCCGTACCGCGTGGTCGGCGGTGGCGAGCGCGTGGGTGAATCCGGCACACACCACGTTGACGTCCATCGCGGCGGGGCCGGGGACGCCGAGGCGTGCGGCGACCCGGGCCGCCATGTTGGGCGAGCGGTCGATCGCGGTGGAGGTGGCGACCAGCACCAGGTCGATGTCGCCGGGGGTGCGGCCGGCCGCCGCCAGCGCCTTGGCCGCGGCGTGTGCGGCCAGCTCGTCGACGGGCTCGTCGGGGCCCGCGATGTGACGGGTGCGGATGCCGACCCGGCTCGTGATCCACTCGTCGCTGGTGTCGACCAGGCCCGCCAGATCCTCGTTGGTGAGCACCCGGGCGGGCTGGTAGTGGCCGACGGCGGCGATGCGCGAGCCGATCATGGGGGATCCCCCTCGTGTTGCGGTTGCGGGATTCTCCAGTCTGATCAGTGACCCGCGGGTACGCCGACAGGTGATACGACAGGATTCGGGGGCCGGGCTTGTCGGCTTCGGTCAGGGCCGCGGACGCCGGGACGCGCCCTTCGGCGCGTCCCGTGGGTGCGTCCGGGGCCGGCCGTCATCCGGTGAACAGTTGGGTCGCCTTCCGTACGAGTTCGTACAGGCCGTAGGCGAGGGGAAGGCCCACCCACAGCCAGGCGAAGACGATCAGCCCGCGGCGGTCGGGGCCCGCCGCGGCCGCGTCAGGCGGACTCGTGCTGCTCTCGCCGCTCATCGGCGGCCTCCTTCGTCTCGTCGGGGCGGGGTACGTGGTGCCGGGGGTGCACGGGACGGACGAGTTCGTTGGCGACGAAGCCGACCACCAGCAGCCCGATCATGATCATGAAGGACAGTCCGTACAGCGACGAGCCGTGCCGTCCCGCCTCCTCCTGCCGGTCGGCGACCCAGTTCACGATGAGCGGGCCGAGCACGCCGGCCGTGGACCACGCGGTGAGCAGCCGCCCGTGGATGGCGCCGACCTGATAAGTGCCGAAGAGGTCCTTCAGATAGGCCGGGACGGTCGCGAAACCGCCTCCGTAGAAGGAGAGGATCACCAGTGCGCACAGGACGAACAGCGGCTTGGAGGAATCGCCGAACATCGCGATCAGGGCGTACATCAGCGCGCCGACGCCCAGGTAGAGACGGTAGATGTTCTTGCGGCCGATCAGGTCGGAGGTGGAGGACCAGCCGATGCGGCCCGCCATGTTCGCCGCCGACAGCAGGGCGACGAAGCCGGCGGCGGCGGTCACCGACACCGGCGCGGAGGTGTCCGCGAAGAAGTCGGTGATCATCGGGGCGGCCTTCTCGAGGATCCCGATGCCCGCGGTGACGTTCATGCAGAGCACCAGCCACAGCAGCCAGAACTGCGGGGTGCGCAGGGCGCCGCGGGCCGAGACCTGCGGTCCGGTGAGGGCGGCGGCGGGAGCGCCGGCCGCCGGCTGCGCGGTGCGTGGCACCCGCACCAGCAGGACGCCGAGCAGCATGAACACGGCGTACGTCAGCCCGTGCACGAGGAAGGCGAGCGCGATGCCGACGTTGTCGCCGCCGAAGGACTCGAGCATCTGCGCCGACCACGGCGAGGCGATCAGCGCGCCGCCGCCGAAACCCATGATCGCGATACCGGTGGCCATGCCGGGCCGGTCCGGGAACCACTTGATCAGGGTCGAAACGGGCGAGATGTAGCCGATGCCCAGGCCGACGCCGCCCACGAAGCCGTAGCCGAAGACGATCAGCCAGTACTGCTCGGTGGCCGCGCCGAGAGCGGAGAGCAGAAAGCCGGAGGAGAAGCAGATCAGGGCGACGGTCATCGCCCAGCGCGGCCCCTTGCGTTCCACGAGGGTGCCGCCGAAGGCGGCGGACAGGCCGAGCATGACGATGCCGAGCTGGAACGGCAGCGCGCTCTGGGTGCCGCTGAGGCCGAGGGCGGACTCGAGCGGCGGCTTGAACACACTCCATGCGTAGGCCTGGCCGATGGAGAGGTGGACTGCGAGAGCGGCGGGCGGTACGAGCCAGCGGCTCCAGCCCGGGGGTGCGACGGGAGGACTCATGAAACCCGGACGGTAGGGAGATCATGAGGGGTTTGAGAACCCACGGGTCGATCGTATGCGGTGAACGGTATGCGGTCTGCGGCGAACGGTCGGACCGACCGGTTTCCTCGGCGTGGGCCGTGCGGCGGGGCCGGGCGGCGAGCCGTGCGGTAGGCCGTGGGGCAGACCGTGCGCGAACCCTTGCTGCACCCCCTTCCATACTGTAGACAATATTTCGTCGACATGATGCGGAATCTGATCCGTCGGCAGCCACCTCCGCGGTACTCCCTCGACCGAACGGAGCGTTCCCCAGTGAAAGTGGCAGTTCTCGGCGCCGGGGCCATCGGCGCCTACGTCGGCGCCGCGCTCCATCGCGCGGGTGCCGATGTGCACCTCGTCGCCCGTGGACCGCATCTGGCGGCCATGAAGCAGCACGGCGTGCGGGTGCTCAGCCCACGCGGCGACTTCACCGCCCGCCCCCACGCGACCGACGACCCGGCCGAGGTCGGCCCGGTCGACTACGTCTTCCTCGGCCTCAAGGCCAACGCGTACGCGGCGTGCGGGCCGCTGATCGCACCCTTGTTGCACGACACCACGGCGGTCGTGGCCGCCCAGAACGGCATCCCCTGGTGGTACTTCCACCGGCACGGCGGCCCTCACGACGGCCACCGTCTCGAGAGCGTGGACCCCAGCGGCGCGGTCGGTGCGGTGCTCGCGCCACAGCGAGCGATCGGCTGTGTCGTCTACGCGGCTACCGAGCTCGAAGGGCCGGGCGTGGTACGTCACTTGGAGGGCACCCGGTTCTCGATCGGGGAGCCCGACCGCAGTGTCTCCGCGCGCTGCCTCGCGTTCAGCGGGGCGATGGTGGACGGCGGGCTGAAGTGCCCGGTGGAGCCCGAACTGCGCGGTGACATCTGGGTCAAGCTGCTCGGCAACATCTCCTTCAACCCGATCAGCGCCCTCGCCCGCGCGACCATGCGGCAGATGTGTCTGCACGGCGGCACCCGCAGGGTCATCGAGATCATGATGAACGAGACGCTCGCGGTCGCCCGTGCCCTGGGCTGCGAGGTCGGCGTGTCCGTGGAGCGCCGGCTGGCCGGTGCCGAGCGCGTCGGCGACCACCGCACGTCCACGCTCCAGGACCTGGAGCGCGGCAAACCGCTCGAGCTCGACGTACTGCTCCCCGCCGTCGTCGAGTTGGCGGAGATCACCGGCGTGGAGGTGCCCACCCTGCGCACCGTGCACGCCCTCTCGGACCTGCTCGCGCTGAGGAGCGCCGCATGAAGAGCACCAGGAAACGCGACCGGAGCCCGAAGACCTACACCCGGCTCACCCATCCGCTGGTCCGTGACGCGCGGGACGAGCCGTTCCGGCGGGCGACCTGGGAGGAGGCCCTGGACCGGGCCGCCCGGGGACTCGGCGCCGCGCGCGGCGCGTTCGGGATGTTCTCCTGCGCCCGCGCGACGAACGAGATGAACTACGTGGCCCAGAAGTTCGCCCGGGTCGTCATGGGCACCCACAACGTCGACTCCTGCAACCGCACCTGTCACGCCCCGTCCGTGGCCGGGCTGTCGGCGGCCTTCGGGTCCGGTGGCGGGACGTCGTCGTACGAGGAGATCGAGCACACGGACCTCATCGTGATGTGGGGTTCCAACGCCCGCTTCGCCCACCCCATTTTCTTCCAGCACGTGCTGAAGGGCATCCACAACGGCGCCCGGATGTACGCGGTCGACCCGCGGCGGACGTCGACCGCCGAGTGGGCGGAGAGCTGGCTCGGGCTGAACGTCGGCACGGACATCCCGATGGCGCACGCGATCGGCCGCGAGATCATCCGCGCCGGTCTGGTCAACGAGGCCTTCGTCCGGCGGGCGACCACCGGCTTCGAGGATTACCGGGAACTCGTCGAACCGTGGACGCTGTCCCTCGCCGAGAAGGTGACGGGCGTCCCGGCGGCCGCCATACGGGAGTTGGCGCACGCCTATGCCCGGGCCGAGCGTGCCCAGCTGTGCTGGACCCTCGGTATCACCGAGCACCACAACGGCACCGACAACGTCCGCGCCCTGATCAACCTGTCCCTGCTCACCGGTCATGTCGGCCGCTACGGTGCCGGGATGCAGCCGCTGCGCGGCCAGAACAACGTGCAGGGCGGCGGAGACATGGGGGCGATCCCCAACCGGCTGCCCGGGTTCCAGGACATCCTCGACCCGGCGGTCCGGCTGAAGTTCGAGTCCGCCTGGGACACCGTCCTCCAGCCGCGCCACGGGATGACCCTGACGGAGATGTTCGAGGCGATGGAGGACGGTTCGCTGCGGGCCGTCTACTGCATCGGTGAGAACCCGGCGCAGTCCGAGGCGGACAGCGACCAGGCGGTTCGGCGGCTCGGCGGGCTGGACTTCCTGGTGGTGCAGGACATCTTCCTGACGAAGACCGCCGAACTGGCGGACGTGGTGCTGCCGGCGACCGCCGGGTGGGCGGAGACCGACGGCACCACCACCAACAGCGAACGCCGGGTGCAGCGCGTCCGCAGGGCGGTCGACCCGCCCGGCGAGGCGCGCGAGGACATCGACATCCTGTGCGATCTCGCCGCCCGCTTCGGCCACGACTGGAAGTACGCGGACGCCGAGGCCGTCTGGAACGAGCTCCGGACGCTCTCCCCCGACCACCACGGCATGACCTACGGGCGGCTGGAGGAGCACCAGGGCATCCAGTGGCCGTGCCCGAGTACCGAGTCTCTCGAACCGCCGTATCTGCACGGCAGGTTGTGGGAACCGGATCCGCTGCGGCGGGGCAGGCCCGCGCCGTTCGGGATCGTGCAGCACGATCCGCCGGTCGACCTCACGGACGAGGAGTTTCCCATCCGGCTCACCACGGGACGGCGGCTGGATTCCTACAACACCGGTGTACAGAGCAGTGGTTACTCCTCGCCGCTGCGGCGCGGCGAGTCCGTCGAGCTGTGCCCCGAGGACGCGGAGCACTACGGGGTGGTGTTCGGCGAGGAGGTGCGGGTGACCTCGCGGCGCGGGTCGGTGGTTGCGCCGGTGTGGGTGGACACCGCGCTGCGGCCGGGCCTGGCGTTCATGACGTTCCACTTTCCCGACGAGGTGGACACCAACAAGTTGACGATCGAGGCGAACTGCCCGATCGCGGGGACGGCGGAATTCAAGGCGTCGGCGATCCGGATCGAGAAGCTTCCGGCTCCGGACCACGCGAACCGTCCGGCCCGTGCGACCCAGGTGAGGTGACGTAAGTGGACCTGCGCTTCGGTGACAGCAAGCCGACGGACGAGGAGCGGGCGGCGGTCGACGCGCTGCTCGGCCCTCCCGAGTCCTCGTGGGAGGGCGCCGACCGTACCGACGCCGATCTGAGGTGGGCCCGTGGCGGGCGGGAGGCCCGGGACCGCCGCGACCTGCTGTTGCCGGGACTGCACGCCGTCAACGACCGGGTGGGCTGGATCAGCGAGGGCGCCCTGGACTACCTGTGCCGGCGGCTGACGGTGCCGCCGTCGGAGGCGTACGGGGTCGCCACGTTCTACGCGATGTTCTCGGTCCGCCCGCGCCCCGCGACGGTGCTGCACGTGTGCACCGACCTCGCGTGCGCGGCGGCCGGGGCCGGCGCCCTGTGCGCCGGGATCGCATCACGACTCGGGACCACACCCGGGGCCGGCGGCACCAGCGGGGTGAGCGTGGAGCGCAGCCCCTGTCTGGGCCTGTGCGAACGCGCCCCGGCGGCACTGGCGATCCGGGCCGGGGACCCGGCGCGTACGGCGGTCTCCGCACCGGCGACGGTGGAGTCCGCGGTGCTCGCGGCGACCGCGCCCGACGCGGCGCCCGACGAGCCGCCCGCGGCTATGGCGGTGCCCCAGGCGGGGGACCCGGCGCTGACGCTGCTGCGCCGGGTCGGTGTGGCCGACCCGGAATCGCTGGACGACTACCGCGCCCACGGCGGTTACGCGGCCCTGCGCCGGGCCTTCGCGCTGGGTCCGGCCGGGGTGATCCGGGAGGTCACCGACTCGGGTCTGGTCGGGCGGGGCGGTGCCGCCTTCCCCACCGGCCGCAAGTGGCAGGCCACGGCGTCCCAGCCGGACCGGCCGCACCATCTCGTGTGCAACGCCGACGAGTCCGAGCCCGGGACCTTCAAGGACCGGGTGATCATGGAAGGTGACCCGTACGCGCTGGTGGAGGCGATGACGATCGCGGCGTACGCGACCGGTGCGCACAAGGGGTACCTCTATCTGCGCGGCGAGTATCCGCGGGCGCTGCACCGTATGCGGTATGCGATCGACCGGGCACGGGAGCGCGGGCTGCTCGGCGACGACATCCTCGGCCAGGGTTTCGCCTTCGACATCGAGATCCGGCGCGGTGCGGGCGCGTACATCTGCGGCGAGGAGACCGCGCTGTTCAGCTCCATCGAGGGTTACCGGGGCGAGCCCCGCTCCAAGCCGCCCTTCCCGGTGGAGAAGGGCCTGTTCGGCAAGCCGACGGTGGAGAACAACGTCGAGACACTCGTCAACGTTCTGCCCGTCCTGACGATGGGCGCCCCGGCGTACGCGGCGATCGGTACCGAACGGTCCACCGGCCCCAAGCTGTTCTGCGTCTCCGGCAGTGTCGGGCGGCCCGGCGTCTACGAGGTGCCGTTCGGTGCGACGCTGGGCGAGCTGCTGGAGCTGGCCGACGTGCGGGACGGGCTGCGGGCGGTGCTGCTCGGTGGGGCGGCCGGCGGTTTCGTCCGCGCCGACGAACTCGGCATCCCGCTCACCTTCGAAGGCACCCGTCAGGCGGGCACGACGCTCGGCTCGGGGGTCGTCATGGCCTTCGACGACGCCGTCCCGCTGCCCCGGCTGCTGCTGCGCATCGCCCAGTTCTTCCGTGACGAGTCGTGCGGGCAGTGCGTGCCGTGCCGGGTGGGGACCGTGCGCCAGGAGGAGGCGCTCACCCGGATCGTGGAGCGCACCGGGGCCGGGGCCGCCGATGACATCGCCCTGCTGCGCGAGGTGGGCAGCGCGATGCGGGACGCCTCGATCTGCGGTCTGGGCCAGACCGCGTGGAACGCCGTGGAATCCGCCATCGACCGTCTGGGGGCCTACGAATGACCGTGACACCGCTGGGGATTCCCCGCCGTCTGCTGGAGTTCACCCTGGACGGCGAGCCGGTCCGGGCGCCCGAGGGGTCGACGATCCTGGACGCCTGCCGGGCGGCCGGGAAGGACGTGCCGACCCTGTGCGAGGGCGACACCCTGACACCGAAGAACGCGTGCCGTGTGTGCGTGGTGGAGGTCGAGGGCGCTCGCACCCTGGTCCCGGCCTGCTCACGCAAGGCGGAGCCGGGCATGGAGGTGCGTACCGGCACCGAACGGGCCCGGCACAGCCGGAAGGTGGTCCTCGAACTGCTCGCGTCCTCCGTCGACCTGTCGACGACCCCGCGGGCCGCCGAGTGGATCAAGGAGTACGGGGCGGAACCGGACCGCTTCGGCCCGGACGCGGCCCGGGTCGACGAGGAGCCCAGGGTCGACAACGACCTGTACGTGCGCGACTACGGCAAGTGCATCCTCTGCTACAAGTGCGTGGACGCCTGCGGCGACCAGTGGCAGAACTCCTTCGCGATCTCGGTCGCGGGCCGTGGTTTCGACGCCCGGATCGCGGTCGAGCACGACGGTCCGCTGACCGACTCGGCGTGCGTCTACTGCGGGAACTGCGTCGAGGTGTGCCCGACGGGTGCCCTGTCGTTCAAGTCGGAGTTCGACATGCGGGCGGCGGGTACCTGGAACGAGTCGGCGCAGACGCGGACGACGACGGTGTGCGCGTACTGCGGAGTGGGCTGCAACCTCACGCTGCACGTGCAGGACAATGAGATCGTGAAGGTCAGCTCACCGCACGACAATCCGGTGACCCACGGCAACCTGTGCATCAAGGGCCGCTTCGGCTATCAGCACGTACAGAACCGGGACTGACACCAGGCACCGACCAGGGACTGGGGACATGGGACGAGTCACAGAACGACGCAAGGTGGTCCGCATCCGGGACGGGGTGGTGTCCAGCCGCCCGGACACACTCGTCACCGAGGAGCCCCTGGAGATCCGGCTGAACGGGAAGCCACTGGCGATCACGATGCGCACCCCGGGTGACGACTTCGCGCTGGCCGTCGGCTTCCTGGTGAGCGAAGGAGTCCTGGCGACGGCGTCCGATCTGCGGAACGTCGTGTACTGCGCGGGCGCGACCGCGGACGGGTCGAACACGTACAACGTGGTCGACGTGCAGACCGCCCCCGGCGTGCGGATCCCGGACATCACGCTCGAGCGGAACGTGTACACGACCTCGTCCTGCGGCCTGTGCGGCAAGGCGAGTCTGGACGCGGTGCGCACCACGACCCGCCATCCCATCGCCGACAGTCCGCCGCTGCGCGTCGGCCCGGAGCTGCTGGCGGGCCTGCCCGACCGGCTGCGCGCCTCCCAGCGGGTCTTCGACCGGACGGGCGGCCTGCACGCGGCGGCCCTGTTCGACGAGGCCGGGGAACTGCTGGACGTCCGGGAGGACGTGGGCCGGCACAACGCGGTCGACAAGCTGGTCGGCCGTGCCCTGCAGGGCGGGGACCTGCCCTTGTCCCGGACCGTCCTGATGGTCTCCGGCCGTGCCTCCTTCGAGCTGGCGCAGAAGGCGGTCATGGCGGGCATCCCCATGCTCGCGGCCGTCTCGGCGCCGTCCTCGCTGGCCGTGGACCTGGCGGCGGAGACGGGTCTGACGCTGGTCGGGTTCCTGCGGGGCAGCTCCATGAACGTGTACGCGGGTGAGGACCGCATAGTCCTGCGGACCGCGGCCGTCCAGGGCTGACCGGTCCCCGCGGCACGGCGGCGGGGCCCCTGCCGGCGGGGAGCGCCCCCTGCGCCGCGGGGGCCCGCCTCGAACCCACGCGGCCACCGCGCCATGCGTCAGGGCGGCAGGCACCGCAGCAGGGCAGCAGGTCAGCAGGCGTCATGGACCTGGGCCGGGCCACTGGGGCCACCGTCCCGGAGCGTGTCCGACGACGCAGCGCCGGCACGCGCGGGAATCCGCACGGAGACACCGAAACCGATACAGCCGCGGCCCCGGCCCCGACGGGGAACAGGGACCTGGATCGGCCTGGTTCCGGCCCTCGCCCTGGCCCTGCTCCTGGGGACCGGCTCGCCGACCCGGCTGCCTGGAAGTACGGGGACGGCACGGCGTGGCGGACCCGCACCCGCCCGTGCCCGGTGCTCGGGGACGGACAGCGCACCGGGGTGGGCAGCGCCTTCTCGGTGGTGCGGAGGGCGGGGCGTGCGTCCTGTTCACGATGGCCGCGGGCGTGCGGGGGGGGCTGACGACGGTGGCGGCGTACCGGTCCTGCTCCCTCACCGGACCGTGGCGCGGCCCGGCGAAGGAGTCCAGCCCCGCGCTGCCGCCCGGCGGGACCGGCGGGTACAACCCGCAGGCGCACCCGGAACCGAGCGGGGACGGACGGCTGGTGCTCAGCTACGACGTGAACCTGCTCGAGACGTCCGGCGCCGGCGCCGCCGTGATGCTCAGCCGGAACGTGTCCCCGTACCGGCCCCGGTTCCTGACCGTCCGGCCGGGACCGTGATCTCCTCGGCAACCGCCGAGGTGACCGCCTCGGGCGGGTCGACGGCGTCGCGCGAGCGGCGTTTGGCGATCACCGCGCACACCATGAGCTGCATCTGGTGGAACAGCATCAGCGGCAGCACGGCCAGTGAGGCCTGCGCGCCGAACAGCACGCTCGCCATGGGCAGTCCGGCGGCCAGGGACTTCTTCGAACCGGCGAACTGGATCGTGATCCGGTCCGCCCGGCCGAACTTCAGCGCCTTGGCCCCGTACCAGGTCAGCAGCAGCATCGCGGCGAGGAGTACGGCCTCCACGGCGAGCAGTCCGCCGAACCGGGCCGGGCTCACCTGGTGCCAGATGCCCTCGACCATGCCCTGGCTGAACGCGGTGTAGACGACGAGCAGGATCGAGCCCCGGTCGACGAGCCCGAGCACCTTCCGGTGGCGGAGGACGAACTCTCCCACCCAGCGGCGCAGCATCTGCCCGGCGACGAACGGCACCAGCAGGTGCAGCACGATCTTCGTCACCGAGTCGGCGGAGAACCCTCCGGCGCCCAGGCTCCCGTCGCCGCCTCCGCCCCCGCCGAGCAGCGCCGCCGCCAGCAGCGGGGTCGCCACGATGCCGGCCAGTGAGGAGAAGGAGCCGGCGCAGATCGCGGCGGGCACGTTGCCGCGGGCGAGGGAGGTGAAGGCGATCGACGACTGGATGGTGGACGGGACGAGGGTGAGGAAGAGCAGGCCCTGATAGAGGGGGTCGCTCAGAATCCCGGACGGGACGAAGCCGCGGGCGGCCAGGCCGAGCAGCGGGAAGACGACGAAGGTGCAGGCCAGGACGGTGCCGTGGAGCCGCCAGTGCCGGAGCCCGTCCAGTGCCTCACGGGTGGAGAGGCGGGCTCCGTAGAGGAAGAAGAGGAAGGCGATGGCTGCGGTGGAGGCACCGGAGGCGACGTCGGCGCCGGTGCCGCGCGCCGGGAGCAGCGCGGCCAGGCCCACCGTCCCGAGCAGGAGCAGGATGTACGGGTCGACCGGCATCCGGCTCGGCCGGTGCGGGCGTTTCACGGTGTTTCACTTGCTCCGCTCACTCGGGGAACGCACTCCGGTGCGCGCTCGGGGTCCACTGGGGTTCCGCCGGGGTTCTCCTGCGGCTCGCCGGGGTTCCGCCGGGTCCGCTGAGGGTTCCTCGGGGCTGCCCCGGGCCGAGGGCACTGCCGGGAGCGCTCCGCATGGGCACGGGAAACCCCTCCCCATCCTGCTCCCTTCCTCCGTGATCGGGAATCCCGTATACCGCTCTCACTGTCATCATGTACCGCGATAGCCGCGCTAATCTGCCGGGATGGCGGACGAAATGTACGACCCGACGCAGCTGCGGACCTTCCTGTCCGTGGCGCAGACGCTGTCCTTCACGCAGGCGGCGCGCCGCCTCGGGCTGCGGCAGTCGACGGTCAGCCAGCATGTGCGGCGGCTGGAGGACGCCACCGGGCGGCAGCTGTTCACCCGGGACACGCACTCAGTGGAGCTCACCGAGGACGGCGAGGCGATGCTGGGCTTCGCGCGGCGGATCCTGGACGTCCACGAGCAGGCGGCGCAGTTCTTCACCGGCACCCGGCTGCGCGGCCGGCTGCGGTTCGGGGCATCGGAGGACTTCGTCCTGACCCGGCTGCCGGAGATCCTGGAGCGGTTCCGGTACGAGCACCCGGAGGTCGACCTGGAGCTGACGGTCGAGCTGTCGGGCACGCTGCACGAGAAGCTGGCCGCGGGCGAGCTGGACCTGGTGCTCGCGAAGCGGCGGCCGAAGGACCCGCGGGGTGAGCTGGTGTGGCACGACGAGCTGGTGTGGATCGGTGCGCAGGGGCTGCGTCTCGATCCCGGCCGTCCGGTACCACTGATCGTCTACCCACCGCCGGGCATCACCCGCGAGCTCGCGCTGCGGGCGCTGGAGCGGCGGGGCCGTGCATGGCGGATCGTCTGCACCAGCGGCAGTCTCAACGGCCTGATCGCGGCGGCCCGCGCCGGACTCGGCGTGATGGTGCACGCGCGCGGGATGATCCCGCCGGGGCTGGTGCGGATGCCGGACCGGGCGGAGCTGCCGGAGCCGGGCCAGGTGGACTTCGTGGTGGCGCACGGCCGGCGGCGCCCTTCCGCGCAGGGCGCGGCGCGCGCGCTGGCGGCGGCGATCCTGTCGGGCGGCGACCGCCTGCACCGCACCGGCCGTCAGGCCCGCTGACCGGGACCCGCCGATCGGACTCCACCGACCGGGGCCCGCCGGTCGGAACCCGCTCCGCAGCACAGGCCCCACCAGGCGCACCACGCACACCCGGAACTCCCGCCCCGTGTCTCCGCCGGGAAGTTCCGGCCCCGCCGAAACGGTGAGAAGTGGCTCCGCCGGGTGTGCGAGCGGCGGGCCGGTGGGCGGTCCGCGCACCAGCGCGGCCGGCGAGAGGAGGCCGTCCGGAGCCGGGTGACCGGTCGTCCGACCGTTCGCGGAGTGGGGCCGCTTCTGCCCGCCCCCTGGGCCCGGCGAACCCCGTGCAAGACACGCCCCGCGCCCGCCCGACACACCCCGCCCCGCCCCGCCCCGCCCCGTCGATGGAGAGATTCGGTGGAGATCACGGCGCTAAACCTTACTCAACGGTCAGGTTTCTGTCCTGCCCTTCCCCATGTGAGCGCATTTTCCCTCGCCGGCCGCCCCGGACAACCGTACCGACCGGTTTCCCGGCCCCTCCCGCCCTCCGACCGGTTGGGGTAGCTTTCACCGCGCTGTGCAGGGGGATGCGGGGTCCACCCTTCGACGGCCGAGGAGCGGGGAGCGGGGATTGCGCGAGTTCACCAGCCCTGCGCCGGCGTTGCCGCCCCCGGTGGGCGGTCTGGCCGACGTGGTCTTCCAGTACGCCGAGGAGGACCCGCGGCGGGTCGCACTGGGCCGCAAGGGCGCGGCCGGCGAGTGGCGGGACGTGACGAGCGCCGAGTTCCGTGACGAGGTGCTGGCACTGGCCAAGGGCCTGCTGGCCGACGGCGTCCGGTTCGGCGACCGGGTCGCGATCATGTCCCGTACCCGCTACGAGTGGACGCTCTTCGACTTCGCGCTGTGGACGATCGGCGCGCAGGTCGTGCCGGTCTACCCCACGTCGTCCGCCGAGCAGTGCTGCTGGATGCTGTACGACGCCGAGGTGACGGCGGCGGTGGTGGAGCACGAGGACCACGCGATGACGATCGCCACCGTCATCGACCGGCTGCCGCGGATGCGCCGGCTGTGGCAGCTCGACTCCGGCGCGGTGCAGGAGCTGTACGACGCGGGCGCGCACCTGGACGACGACGTGGTGCACCGGCACCGCAGGGCGGTCACCCCCGACACGGTGGCGACCGTCATCTACACCTCGGGCACCACCGGCCGCCCCAAGGGCTGTGTCCTCTCGCACGGCAACTTCATGTACGAGGCCGACACCGTCATGGACCGCTGGGATCCGGTGTTCCACTCCCGAAAGGGCGACCAGCCGGCGACGCTGCTGTTCCTGCCGCTGGCACACGTCTTCGGGCGGATGGTGGAGGTGGCCGGCATCCGCGGCAAGGTGCGGTTCGGGCACCAGCCGCGGCTCGAAGCGGCGGTCCTGATGCCCGACCTGGCCGCTTTCCGGCCGACGTTCATCCTGGCCGTGCCCTACATCTTCGAGAAGGTGTTCAACGCGGCGCGGCGCAAGGCGGAGCGGGAGGGCCGCTCGGGTCCGTTCGAGCGGGCCGTCGAGGTGGCCGTCGGATACGCGGACGCCGTCGAGGCGAAGGCCTGGGGCATCGGGCCCGGCCCCTCGGCGTCCCTACGGATGCGGCACCAGCTGTTCGACAAGCTGGTCTACACGAAGATCCGCGACGCGATGGGCGGGAGGATCCGGCACGCCATGTCGGGCGGTTCGGCGATGGACCGCCGGCTCGGGCTGTTCTTCGCGGGGGCGGGCGTGCGCGTCTACGAGGGCTACGGGCTGACGGAGTCGACGGCGGCCGCCACCGCCAACCCGCCCGGGCGGACCCGGTACGGCACGGTCGGCCGGCCCATTCCGGGGGTGGGCGTGCGCCTCGGGGACGACGGCGAGATCTGGCTGAACGGCGGCACCGTCTTCCAGGGCTATCTCAACAACCCCGAGGCCACCGACGAGACCCTGCACGACGGCTGGCTGGCCACCGGCGACCTGGGCTCCCTGGACGAGGACGGCTATCTCACCATCACCGGGCGCAAGAAGGAGATCCTGGTGACCTCGAGCGGCAAGAGCGTCTCGCCGGGGCTGCTGGAGGAGCGGGTGCGGGACCATCCGCTGGTGAACCAGTGCATCGTCGTCGGCAACGACCGCCCGTACGTCGCCGCCCTGATCACCCTGGACCCGGAGGCGGTCGAGCACTGGCTGTCGATGCGCGGCAAGCCGAGTCCGTCGCCGGCCGAGCTGGTGCGGAACGCGGCGCTGGAGGCGGAGGTGCGGCGGGCGGTGGTGGCGGCCAACACCCTTGTCTCGCAGGCGGAGTCGATCCGGACCTTCCGGATTCTGGCGCAGCCGTTCACCGAGGAGCACGGGCTGCTCACGCCGTCGCTGAAGCTGAAACGCAGGGCGATCGAGAAGGCGTACGAGGAAGAGGTCGAGGCGCTGTACCGCACGTGAGGTCCGCCACACGGCGGTGCTCCACGCCCCCGGAAGTACGCTCACCGGACGGGAATTGTGCCGTCAGGAATGCATCACGGGCGGTGATCGTTGACCATGGGAGTTCCACCGGACCCCGACCGAAGGATCGAGAGCTCGTGAGCATAGTCCCCCCGATCACCCTGAACAACGGCGTCGCGATGCCCCAACTGGGTTTCGGCGTCCGGCAGGTACCGGACGCCGAGGCCGAGACGGCCGTCGCGGCGGCGCTGGAGGCGGGCTACCGCAGCATCGACACAGCGGCGGTGTACGGCAACGAGGAGGGCACCGGCAGGGCCGTCGCCGCCTCGGGCGTTCCCCGCGAGGACCTCTTCGTCACCACCAAGCTCTGGAACGACGACCAGGGGTACGACGCCACCCTGCGCGGTTTCGACACTTCCCTGTCCAGGCTCGGCCTGGACTACGTGGACCTGTACCTCATCCACTGGCCGACACCGGCCCGCGACCGCTATCTCGACACGTACCGGGCGTTCGAGAAGCTGTACGCCGAGGGCCGGGTCCGTGCCATCGGCGTGTCCAACTTCCTGCCCGAGTACCTGGAGCGCCTGCTCGACGAGACGTCGGTCGTACCGGCCGTCAACCAGATCGAGCTGCACCCGCATCTCCAGCAGCCCGCCGCGCGAAAGTACCACGCGGAGCGGGGCATCGCCACGGAGGCCTGGTCTCCGCTCGGCCAGGGCAAGGGCCTGCTGGAGGTCCCGGCGATCGTGGCCATCGCCCGGAAGCACGGGCGTACTCCGGCACAGGTCGTGCTGCGCTGGCACCTCCAGCTCGGCAACGTCGTCATCCCCAAATCGGTGACGCCGTCGCGGATCAAGGAGAACATCGACGTGTTCGGCTTCAGCCTGGACGCGGAGGACCTCGCGGCGATCAGCGCCCTCGACGAGGACCGCCGTCTGGGCTCGGACCCGGCGACGGTGAACTGACCTCCGGGCCCGCCCGGGCCCTT
>NZ_JBHSPC010000056.1:51604-79544 GCF_042656345.1 Streptomyces incanus | reverse complement strand
GGGGGAAGCCGCCGCCCGCCTGTCCGGCCGTCCGGCCGGGGCTCGTCAGTTGGGCTGGCCCACGGGACGGACGACCACGGTGTTGACGTCCACCCCGGCCGGCTGCCGCATCGCCCACACGATCGACTCCGCGATCTGGTCGGCGGTGAGCAGATGGCCGGGCGGGAGGCTGCCGTAGGAGTCCCAGAAGGGGGTCTCCACGCGGCCGGGCGCGACGAGGGTGACCCCGACTCCCCACTCGGTGACCTCCCGCCGGGCATTCTCGGCGAGCCCGGTCACCGCCCACTTCGTCGCACCGTAGAGGTTGCCCGGCGTAGGCACGAACCCGGCGACGCTGCCGACCAGGACGATCCGTCCGCGGGTCTCCTTCAGGGCGTCGATGGAGGCCCTGATCAGCAGGGCGGGGCCGAGAACGTTGGTCAGCACCATCTCGGTCCACCCGGCGGGGTCGCCCTCGGCGACCGAATCGTGGGTGGCGAAACCGGCGTTGGCGACGACTGTGTCCAGTCGGCCGAATGCCTTCAGCGCGGTGTCGACCGCCGACCGCACGTCGTCGTACTCGGCCGCGTTCCCGGGGATCGTCACCAGCCCTTCCGGCTCCCCGAGCTCCTTCGCGAAGCCGCGCAGCCGCTCCTCGCCGCGGCCCGTGACGGCCACCCGCTGCCCCGCGTCCAGCAGCCGCCGGGCCACTGCGGCGCCGATGCCACTGCCCCCGCCGGTGATGAGCGTGACCGGTGAGTCGGTCATGGATACCCCCTGTGTGTCGTCGAGTGCCGGGGAGTACATCACTTGGAGAGCGCTTCAAGTCAAGCTCGCGCCGCCGGACCGGGCTCTCGAAACCTGGTCACCCGGGCCTGACGGACCGCACGGGTCAGACCGGGCGGACGGCCGTGTGGACCGTGTGAGCCGCCAGGAAGAAGACGTCGGGGCGGTGGTGCAGGCTCGCCTCGTCGGCCGGGTCGAGGAGGCGGTCGATGGTGGCGCGGTCGTCGGCGTCCAGTTCCTCGTCGAGTCTGTCGCGGGTGCGGGTGAGGGTCGCGACGACGTGGGCACGAGCACGGTCGGTGGCCGGGGCGGGGAGGTCGAGGAGGAAGGTGCGGGAGCGGCTCTGGTGCAGCCCGGCCGCGGTCAGCAGGGCGGGCCAGTCCTCGGTGTGTGCGACGGAGCCCGGCAGTTCGGCGCGCATACGGGTGAACCAGTCGGCCTCCACGGTATCGATGCGGCTCTGGAGTCCCGGCCGGCCGATGCCGATGTCGCGCGGCAGGTACCGGGTGGTCAGGCCGCCCTCCATGACGGCCAGCGTGCCGCCGGGCGCGAGCCGGGCGGCGTAGGCGGCGAGTGCGGCGCTCTGGTCGCCCAGGTGGTGGACGCTGCGGCTGGCCCACAGCAGGTCGGCCGGGTACTCCAGTTCGTCGAGCACGCCGGGAAGTTCACCGGCGAGGGCGCCGAAGCGGTCGCCGACGCCGTGCCGGGCGGCGCGGTCCGCTGCCCGTTCGAGCAGCGGGGCGGAGCCGTCGGCGGCCACGATGCGGGCGCCCTCGAAGACCTCCGCGAACAGACACGAGATGACACCCGGCCCGCTGCCCGCGTCCACGATCAGTCCCGGCTCCGTCACCTCCTTCGCGAGCCAGCCGAGGGCTCGTTCGTACAGGGGCGTGAACAGTTCGGCCTCCGATTCGAGCAGGGAGGCCATCTCCGCCCACTCGATCTCGGTGTCCGTGGTGCCGTGGCCGTGGTGGTGGTCGTCGTGCCGGGGCTCGTGGCGATGGTGGTCGTGGTGCGCCATGGGGGTCAGCCTCTCCGCTCGGATGCGGACAGGGTGCGCCGACGCACCGGGGAGAGGCCAATATCGTTGCCGCTCCGGCAAAACGGTTTCCCGAAACCGCCCGTACGGGCGTGAGCGATCCGCCGGGGAGCGGGCACGTGGCCCGCTCCCCGGCGGATCGGGGTCACTCGGTGGATCGGGGTCGGCCGAGGTTCAACCGGAGGCCGGCCGGCCGGTCAGGACAGCGGCGGGTACGCCTTCTGCATCAGCTCCTGGAACTGTGCCGAGAACCAGTGGCCTGAGACCGGGGCGTTCGGCAGGGCGCCGGTGAGGTTGTTCCCGTTGCGCGGGGTGCCCGTGTAGGTCGGGTCGCACATCCGGTCGAAGCCCTTGCCCTCGTTGTTCGGGATCGCCTTGCTGGCCCCGTCGGACTCGCCCGGGGGCTTCATCCACACGTAGGCGTCGATACCGGCCTCCGGTGCCGCCTTCGGGCGTTCACCGAGTCCGGCGCCCGACTGGTTGCACCAGTTGCCGATGTGGATGCGGCGGTCGTACCGTCCGCCGTCGATGTAGGTGTCGACGCTGGTCGACGCGCCCGGTCCGGCGGGCCGGGCGGTGCCGCCCCAGCCGTTGCGGGAGGTGTCGATGAGCATGCCGATGTTGGTGTCGAAGCCGGTCGAGACGAGTTTGTTGCGGAAGGCCTGGGCGAAGCCCAGTTCGTCGACGTACCGGTTCCAGTCGACCCACTTGGACTCGCGGACCGACTTGCCGGCCACGGAGTCGTTGAGGGTGAAGTTCTTCTCCTTCAGCGCACTGTAGTTGGCGGTGTTGGTGATGAAGCCGTGGACGTCCGACGGGGTCGCGCCCTCGGCGGTGGCCGCGTCGTAAAACACGTCGGCGGAGGCTCCGAAGTTGTCGTCCCAGCCGATCCAGCCGTGGTGGCCGGCGTCGACGTAGTTGTACACGTTCCCCACGTCGCCGAGCTTGTTCAGGGCGTAGCCGACGCCCTTGACGTAGTTGCCGTTGGCCTTCATCACGTCGCACTCCGGCGTCGCGGTGGCGCGGCTGCCGGTGTTGGTGACGAGGTTGGGCAGGGAGTCGATCTCGACGGTGGTGACGATCCGCAGCGGGGCGTACTTCGCGTCGGCGAGGATCGCGGCGATCGGGTCGATGTACTCGGTCTTGTAGCGGCCGATCTCCGTGGGGCCGAGTTCGCCGTTGGAGGCGAGGGCGGAGCAGTCACGGCCGGGCAGGTTGTAGATGACCAACTGGATGACGAGTTCGCCCGAGCCCTTCTGCCGCAGGGCCTCGTCGAGGTGGGCACGCAGACCCATCTTGCCGTTGGCCCCGTTGATGGCGGCGATGCGGTCCAGCCAGACACCGGTGGGCTGGTTGGCGATGCGGCTGCCGCCCGGTTCGGCTGCCGCGTTCGCGGACCACTCGGGGTTCACGTACACCTTGGCGTCGCTGTAGGGATTGTTGACCCGGTTGCCGGGACCGGGCGGGTCGGTCGGGTCCGTGGGGTCGGTCGGGCCGCCGCCGTCGACGTTGCACGTGACACCGTCGAGGGTGAAGGTGGCGGGAATCGCGTTGCTGCCGCTGTAGGTTCCCTGGAAGCCGAAGCTGGTCGAACCACCGGTCGCCAGTGTGCCGTTGTAGGACTCGTTGGCGGCGGTGACGTTGCTGCCGGACTGGGTGATCTTGGCGTTCCAGCCGCTGGTCACCCGCTGGTTGCCGGCGTAGGACCATTTCACCGCCCACGACGACTTGGCGGCACCGAGGTTGGTGACGGTCACGGAGGCGGTGAAGCCGGTGTCCCACTGGTTCTGCACCTGGTAGGCGACGGTGCAGGGGACGGCGGCGGCACCGACCCCGTCGGGTACGACGGCGTATGCCGTCCCGGTGGCACCGGCGACCAGCGCCATGGCAGCGAGGAGCGCGGTTCTCGTGCGACTCATGAGTGCGGGTTTCCTATCCGTTGAGGGTGTCCAGAAGCGCTGTCGGAAGGGGACGGGCCGAAGAGGGCTGTCCGTGCGGGCAGTTGTCGGTGCGGCCGCTCGTCGGTGGGGCGTGGTCCGTCAGCCGCCGGCCGTCGGGGGCCGACCATCGGCTGCTGACCGCCGGACGCCGACCGGCGAGTGCTGACCATCGGTGCTGTCCGACCGGGGGCGCGCGTGGGTCGCGCGTCCGGTGCCGTACGGCGTGGGGGTGCCTCGGGCGATGGATCAGGACGGAGTCCGGTCCGCGGTCCGGTACGTGCGGGGGCCGGACCGGCCATGAGGGGTCCCACGGGAGTGCGCTGCCCCCGCGCCGGGGGTACGGGTGGTGCCGTCGAGCGGGAACACCGCGGATCCGGTGCCGGCGTCCCTCGGGGAGGCCGTGGCGGAGTGCTCCGCCATGCACACGGGCGCGGTCTCGTGCGCCGTGAGGACCGGTGCGACCGGGGTGCCCGCGCGGGGCACGGCCGTACCGACGGCAGGACGTAAAAGTACTGAACGCGGGGGGTGTCGCATGAGCGACTCCTTGCAGTTCGGACGCGCCGTGACGGACGCGTCGACTGATGGAACCGCTCCCACTGGTGTTCATGAAGCTAGCGCCAAGTGACGGCGAAGAACAGGGGAGTCACCGACATTCACCCAACTCGGGCCGTCGAATCTTTTCGATTCACCACAAGCCTTGACCGCTCTGGACCCCATCCCCACTATGGGAGCGCTCCCACTGGTTCAAGCCTTGACCTCTCCGAGTCGCAGGAGGAACCAGCACCATGCATCCCCCACCCAGAAGACGCCGCGGCGTCCGGCGACTGTGGACAGCCGCCGTGGCAGCGCTGGCACTTCCGCTGACAATGCTCTCCACCGGATCAACTCCCGCTCAGGCGGCTGCTGTTCAGTGCAGCGTGGACTACCGGACCAATGACTGGGGTTCCGGCTTCACCGCGGATCTGACCCTCACCAACCGCGGCACGGACACCATCGACGGCTGGACGCTGACCTACGGCTACGCGGGCAACCAGCAGCTCGCGAACGGCTGGAACGGCAACTGGTCCCAGTCCGGCAGGACCGTGACCGTGAAGAACGCCGCGTACAACGCGCGGATCACGGCCGGCGGCGCCGTCACCACCGGCGCGCAGTTCTCCTACAGCGGCAGCAACCCCGCGCCCACGTCCTTCGCCATCAACGGCACCGCCTGCACGGGGGCCCACCAGCCGCCGATCACCGTGCTGACCAGCCCGGCGGCCGGTGCGGTCTACACGCAGGGCCAGACGGTTCCGCTCGCGGCGACCGCGGCGGCGGCCGACGACGCGACGATCACCAAGGTGGAGTTCTACGACGACACCCGGCTGCTGGGCACGGACACGAGCGCTCCCTTCACGCTGTCCGTCGCCGGATTGACTGTGGGCAGTCATTCGTTGACGGCGAAGGCGTACGACAGCCTGGGCGCCTCCGCGAACTCGACCCCGGTCGGCATCACGGTCGCCTCCGGCCCGACCGTGGTGGCTACGCCGTCCCAACTGGGCGTGCGGCAAGGCGAGTCGGGCACGTACGAGGTGAAGCTGTCGACGCGGCCGAGCGCGAACACGACGGTCACGACGACCCGCGTGAGCGGCAACTCCGGTCTGTCGGTCGGCGCGGGCGCCTCGCTCACCTTCACTCCATCGAACTGGAACACCGCGCAGAAGGTCACGATCAGCGCCGGCTCCTCGGGCACGGGCTCGGCGGTCTTCGAGTCGTCGGCCCCGGGCCACGCGAAGGCCGCGGTCACGGTGACGCAGCTGGGCGCGACGAAGGCGTACGACGCGCGCTTCCTGGAGCTCTACGGGAAGATCACCAATCCGGCGAACGGCTACTTCTCACCCGAGGGCATCCCGTACCACTCGGTGGAGACGCTGATCGTCGAGGCGCCGGACCACGGCCACGAGACCACCTCGGAGGCCTACAGCTATCTGCTGTGGCTGCAGGCCATGTACGGCAAGGTGACCGGTGACTGGTCGAAGTTCAACGGGGCCTGGGACATCATGGAGCGGTACATGATCCCGACCCACGCCGACCAGCCGACCAACTCCTTCTACAACGCGTCGAAGCCGGCGACCTACGCGCCCGAGCTCGACACCCCCGCGCAGTACCCGGCACCGCTGGACACCGGCGTCTCCGTCGGCCCGGATCCGATCGCCTCCGAGTTGAGGTCCACGTACGGCACGGACGACGTCTACGGTATGCACTGGCTCCAGGACGTGGACAACACCTACGGCTACGGCAACGAGCCCGGCAAGTGCGAGGCGGGTCCGACGGCGACCGGTCCGTCGTACATCAACACCTTCCAGCGCGGCTCGCAGGAGTCGGTGTGGGAGACGGTGCCGCAGCCCACCTGTGACGCCTTCAAGTACGGCGGCAAGAACGGGTATCTGGACCTGTTCACCCAGGACGCCTCCTACGCGAAGCAGTGGAAGTTCACCAACGCGCCGGACGCCGACGCACGCGCGGTGCAGGCCGCGTACTGGGCGGATCTGTGGGCGAAGGAGCAGGGCAAGGGCGGTGCCATCTCCGCAACCGTCGCCAAGGCCGCCAAGATGGGCGACTACCTGCGCTACTCCATGTACGACAAGTACTTCAAAAAGGTCGGGAACTGCACCAGCCCGTCCTCCTGCCCGGCCGGTACCGGCAAGGACTCCTCGCACTACCTGATGTCCTGGTATTACGCCTGGGGCGGCGCGACCGACACCTCGGCGGGCTGGGCCTGGCGCATCGGCTCCAGCCACGCGCACGGCGGCTACCAGAACCCCCTCGCGGCCCACGCCCTCAGCTCCTACCCCGGCCTGAAGCCGAAGTCGGCGACCGGCGCGGCGGACTGGGCCAAGTCCCTGGACCGGCAGCTGGAGTTCTACCGCTGGCTGCAGTCCGGCGAGGGCGCCATCGCGGGCGGCGCCACCAACAGCTGGGCGGGCCGCTACGCGACGCCGCCGGCCGGGACGCCGACGTTCTACGGCATGTACTACGACGAGAAGCCGGTGTACCACGACCCGCCGTCCAACCAGTGGTTCGGCTTCCAGGCGTGGTCCATGGAGCGGGTCGCCGAGTACTACCAGCAGACGGGTGACGCCGATGCCAAGGTCGTCCTGGACAAGTGGGTCGACTGGGCGCTGTCGAAGACGACGATCAACCCGGACGGCACCTTCCGGGTCCCGTCGACGTTGCAGTGGTCGGGCAAGCCCGACACCTGGAACCCGTCCTCCCCCGGCGCCAACAGCTCACTGCACGTCACCGTCGCCGACTACACCAACGACGTCGGTGTGGCCGCGGCCTACGCCAAGACGCTGACGTACTACGCGGACCGCTCGGGCGACACCAAGGCCGCAAGGACGGCGAAGGCGCTCCTCGACGGCATGTGGGGCAACCACCAGGACGCCCTCGGCATCGCCGTCCCGGAGACCCGCGCCGACTACAACCGCTTCGACGACCCCCTCCACGTCCCGAGCGGCTGGACGGGCACCATGCCCAACGGCGACACGATCAACTCGTCGTCGACGTTCGACTCGATCCGTTCCTTCTACAAGGACGACCCGGCCTGGTCGAAGATCGAGTCCTATCTGGCGGGCGGCGCCGCGCCCACCTTTACGTACCACCGGTTCTGGGCCCAGGCCGACATCGCCCTGGCCATGGGCTCGTACGCGGAGCTCCTCGAATAGCCCCCGCCGGCGCTCCGCGTGCCGGCCCCGGCACCTGACGCCGGGGTCACGGCGGCCGGGCGGGCCCCCTCGCGCACGGGGGACCCGCCCGGCTCTCGCACGCCCCCTCCCCACTCCTCGCTCCCCCCTCTCGTCTCCCCCCACCCCGAGGAAGGACTTCACCGTGCGAAGAACCCGCGTCCTCACGGCCGTGCTCGCACTGGCGGCCGGCCTGCTCGCGGGCGGCCCGCCCGCCCTCGCCGCCGCTCCCCCCGAACGGTCGGCCGCAGCTGCCGACGCCCCGACGGGCTCCGCGCTCGCCGCCGACACGTACACCTGGAAGAACGCCCGGATCGACGGTGGAGGTTTCGTCCCCGGCATCGTCTTCAACCGCCGGGAGAGGAACCTGGCGTACGCCCGCACGGACATCGGCGGCGCCTACCGGTGGCAGGAGCAGTCGAAGACCTGGACGCCGCTGCTGGACTCGGTCGGCTGGGACGACTGGGGGCACACCGGCGTGGTGAGCCTCGCCTCCGACCCGGTCGACCCGGACCGGGTGTACGCGGCGGCCGGCACGTACACCAACGACTGGGATCCCGGGAACGGCGCTGTGCTGCGCTCGGCGGACCGGGGAGCCACTTGGCGCAAGGCCGATCTGCCGTTCAAGCTGGGCGGCAACATGCCGGGGCGGGGCATGGGCGAACGCCTGGCCGTCGACCCGCACCGCAACAGTGTGCTGTACCTGGGGGCGCCCAGCGGGAAGGGCCTGTGGCGCTCGACCGACTCGGGCGCGAGCTGGTCGCAGGTGACGGCCTTCCCCAACCCGGGCAACTACGTGCAGGATCCGGGCGACACCTCCGGGTACGCCAGCGACAACCAGGGCATCGTCTGGGTCACCTTCGACGAGTCGACCGGCACGCCGGGCAGCGCGACACGGACGATCTACGTGGGGGTCGCCGACACGGAGAACGCCGTGTACCGGTCGACGAACGCGGGCGCCACCTGGCAGCGGGTCGCCGGACAGCCGACCGGGCATCTGGCACACAAGGGCGTCCTGGACACCGGCAACGGTCATCTGTACATCGCATACAGCGACAAGGGCGGCCCGTACGACGGCGGCAAGGGCCGGCTGTGGCGGTACACGACCGCGACCGGCACCTGGACCGACATCAGCCCGGTCGCCGAGGCCGACACGTACTACGGGTTCAGCGGACTGACGGTGGACCGGCAGAACCCGGGCACGCTCATGGCGACGGCGTACAGCTCGTGGTGGCCGGACACCCAGATCTTCCGCTCCACGGACAGTGGTGCGACGTGGACGCAGGCGTGGGACTACAGCTCCTACCCGAACCGGGAGAACCGCTACACCATGGACGTCTCGTCCGTGCCGTGGCTGACCTGGGACGCCCACCCGTCACCGCCCGAACAGACCCCCAAACTGGGGTGGATGACCGAGGCACTGGAGATCGACCCGTTCGACCCGGACCGCATGATGTACGGGACGGGTGCCACGGTCTACGGCACGGAGAACCTGACGAACTGGGACCGTGACGCCACGTTCACCATCACGCCGATGGTGCGCGGCCTGGAGGAGACGGCGGTCAACGACCTCGTCTCTCCCCCGTCCGGCGCCCCGCTGCTCAGCGCGCTCGGTGACATCGGCGGCTTCCGGCACACGGACCTGGCGAAGGTTCCGTCGATGATGTTCACCCAGCCGAACTTCACCTCCACCACGAGTCTGGACTTCGCCGAGTCCCACCCCGACACGGTGGTCCGGGCGGGCGACCTGGACTCCGGCCCGCACATCGCCTTCTCGACCGACAACGGCGCCAACTGGTTCGCGGGCACGGACCCTTCGGGGGTCAGCGGCGGCGGTACGGTCGCGGCGGGCGCCGACGGCAGAGGTTTCGTGTGGAGCCCGCAGGGCGCCGGGGTGCACCACACCACCGGCTTCGGCACCTCGTGGTCGGCGTCGAGCGGCATCCCCGAGGGCGCGGTCGTCGAGTCCGACCGGGTGAACCCGAAGACGTTCTACGGCTTCAAGTCCGGGAGGTTCTACGTCAGTACGAACGGCGGTGCCTCCTTCGCCGCCTCCCCCGCGGCCGGCCTGCCGAGCGGTGACAGCGTGCGGTTCAAGGCACTGCCGGGCGCGGAGGGCGACATCTGGCTGGCCGGCGGGGCGAGCGACGGGGCGTACGGGCTGTGGCACTCCACCAATGGCGGGCAGAGCTTCGCCAAGCTGCCGGGCGTCGACGAGGCCGACACCGTCGGCTTCGGCAAGGCGGCCCCCGGCGCCTCGTACCAGACCCTCTTCACCAGCGCGAAGATCGACGGTGTGCGTGGCATCTTCCGTTCGACGGACCGAGGGCAGAGCTGGACCCGTATCAACGACGATGCCCACCAGTGGGGTTGGACGGGTGCGGCGATCACCGGTGACCCGCGGGTGTACGGCAGGGTGTACGTGGCGACCAACGGCCGCGGGATCGTCTACGGCGACACCTCGGGCACCGGGGGCGGGGACGGCGGCGGGGGCGGTGCCGACCCCGATCCGGGGCCGACGGGCGCCTGCAAGGTGACGTATGAGATCACCAACCAGTGGTCCGACGGTTTCCAGGCCCAAGTGCAGGTGACCAACACCGGGTCGAACGCCTGGAACGGCTGGTCCCTGACCTGGTCGTTCGCGGACGGTCAGCGGGTGTCCCAGCTCTGGAACGGAGCCCACACACAGTCCGGTTCGGCGGTGACGGTGCGCAACGCCGACTGGAACGGCACCGTCGCGGCGGGCTCGTCGGTCGGGTTCGGCTTCACGGCGAGCCGTTCGGCGACGAACTCAAAACCGGCGGCCTTCGCCCTCGACGGGCGGGCCTGCGCGGTGACGTGAGCGGCTGAGGAGCGGTGAGCCCGCGGGGCACGTGCGGCCGGGTCGGCCGTACGTGCCCCGCGGTCCTGCTCGGGTCTGCGTGCTCAGGGGGTGTAGACCGCCGGACGCGGCGGGGTCGGCATGCCGCCGCCGAGGAAGAAGCCGGTGTGCGGCGGCTGGTTGTACGCAGTGTTTTGCCAGGCCAGCGAGGTGCGGTACAGGGTGTCGTGGAGCAGGGTGGTGATCTTGACGTTCGTGTCGTGCGGTGTGGAGTAGATGCGCAGCGCTGTGTTGTCGCTGGTGCGCCAGACGACCTCCTCGCGCCAGTCGCCGAGGAGGTCGCCGGACAGCACCGGTGTGGCCTTGGTGCCGTTGTTGGAGGCGACCCCGGATCCGGTCAGCAGGCGGGTGTCGGAGGAGGTGCCGTACTTGTCGATGTGGGTGCCGTCCAGGAGTTCGCGCACCGGGTCGCCGTCCCACCAGGACAGGAAGTTGGCGGAGGACGGCTTGCGGCCCTTGGTGCCGCCGCCCTCGTCGCGGATGCTGCCGTCGGACGAGGACCACATCTCGGGGCCGGAGTTGCCCGACCAGATGTCACCGGCGACACCGCGCCCGTTGTCGCAGCAGGCGGAGAGCTTCCAGCGGACCGATCCGTTGGCCGGGTCGATGTAGAGGGCGGCGGGCTGGGAGGTCGACTCGGAGACCTTGTAGTACTCCAGGCCGGGGGTCGACGCGTCGAGGTCGCCGAGGTGCTGGGCGTCGCCGTGTCCGGTCCTGGTGGTCCACAGTCCGTTTCCGTTGTCGTCGACGGCCATCGCGCCGTAGACGATCTCGTCCTTGCCGTCGTTGTCGATGTCGCCGACGGACAGGCTGTGGGAGCCCTGGCCGTCGTAGCCCTTGCCGCTGTTGGTGGAGGAGTTGGTGTCGAAGGTCCAGCGGCGGGTGAAGGCGCCGCCCCGCCAGTCCCAGGCGGCGACGACGGAACGGGTGTAGTAGCCGCGGGCCATGATCAGGGAGGGCCGGGAGCCGTCGAGGTAGGCGGTGCCGGCGAGGAAGCGGTCGACGCGGTTGCCGTAGGAGTCGCCCCAGGAGGAGACGGTGCCGCGGGCCGGGACGTAGTCGACGGTGCCCATGGCCCTGCCCGTCTGACCGTTGAACATGGTCAGGTACTCGGGTCCGGACAGGATGTAGCCACTGGAGTTGCGGTGGTCGGCGGAGGAGCTGCCGATGACGGCACCGGTGCCGTCCCGGGTGCCGTCGGCGGTCTTCATGGCGACCTCGGCCCTGCCGTCGCCGTCGTAGTCGTACACCTGGAACTGGGTGTAGTGGGCGCCGGAGCGGATGTTGCGGCCCAGGTCGATGCGCCACAGCCGGGTTCCGTCGAGCCGGATGCCGTCGACGATCGTGTTCCCGGTGTAGCCGGACTGGGAGTTGTCCTTGGCGTTGGTGGGCTGCCATTTGAGGACGAACTCGAGGGCGCCGTCGCCGTCGAGGTCGCCGACGGAGGCGTCGTTGGCCTCGTAGGTGTAGGAGACGCCGTCCGGTGTGGTTCCGCCGGCCGGTGGGGAGATCGGTACGTCCTTGTAGCCGGTGCGGAACTGGACGGCGTGCACGGAGTCGCCCTGCTCGACGCCGTTGACGACGGCGCGGACGGTGTAGTCCGCCTGGGACGGGGCGCCGGAGTGGAAGAACGTGGTGGAACCGGTGACGGGGCTGGAGTTGACCTTCGTACCGGCCCGGTAGACGTTGAAGGAGACGTTGTCCGGGTCGGTGCCGAGCCAGCGCCAGCTGACCAGGTTGCCGCTGCCGTTGTACACGCTGACCACGCCCCGGTCGAGTGCCTCGACCATGGGGGTCCCCCCTGTTCGAGCGGAGTCGAGAACTTGGGGGAGTGCCGTGGCGGCTTCGGCGGTACCTGCGCCGAGCCCGGTGAGCCCTGCCCCGGCGAGGGCCACGGCGGTGAGGACCGCGGGGAGGGCGAACCGGGGTCCGCGTGGCCTGTGCGGGTGCCTCTGCGAGTGCCTGTGCGGGTGCTTCACGGGACGAACCTCCAGGGAGGACGAGGGGATTCCGCCCCTCAGTCGCCACCGGTCGCGGCCTGGTTGCCTTACTGCGTACTGGAGTTCACCCGATCCCGTGACACGCCGAACCGTCCGTGTTTGCCGCCGTTCCCCCGTTCCCGGGCGCCGGTGGCTTCCGGAAGGCGCGGAGGTGGAAGACCGGGTCGGGGCGGGGGCGGTCCTGGTCGGGGAGGGCGGCGAGGCGGGCGGCGAAGGCGTCGGCGAGGGGGGAGCCCGGGGGCAGGGTGCCGAACCAGCCGCGGCGTAGGTCGGCGATGGTGCGGCGAGGGCTGCGGCCCTGGCCGTGGCCCCGGAACACGGCCTGTCCGGCCGGGACCAGGCCGTGTTCGGCGGCGCGGGCCGCCACGTCGGCGGCGAGGTCGCGCACCGGGCTGCGCGGGCGGGCGGAGAGGACGGCGTCGATGTCGCTGCCCACGTTGTGCGAGGCGGCCTTGTCGACGGTGGTGACGTAGACCCCGCCGGGTCGCAGGACCCTGGCGCACTCTCCGACGAGGGCCCGCACGTCCTCGGGGCCGGACTGGAGGTGCAGCAGCCACACGCTGACGGCGGCGTCGAACCGGGCGTCATCGAAAGGCAGTTGCCGGCTGTCGGCGCGCACCACGGCGCCGGGCAGACGAGCCGCCGCGATCCGGGTCATCGACGCGGCGAGGTCGGCACCGGTCACCCGCAGGCCGGCGCGGGCCGAAGGAAAACGCCGGGTCACGATGCCGGTGCCACAGGCGATGTCCAGCAGGTCGCGCGCCCCGAGGGGGATCAGGTTCAGCACCGCCTGCGCGGCGGCCGCGGCCCGGGGCTCACCGCCGCGTGAGGCGTCGTACCGCCCCGCTTCCTCGTCGTAGTCGAGCACACCCCTCAGTGTGCACCGTGGCCGGGTGCCAAGTCCTCTATTCTGCGCGCCAGTTCGACGTCCTTCGCGGTGACGGCACCTCCCGCGCTGTGCGTCTGGACGGCGACGGACACAGTGTTGTAGCCGAGGGTGAGGTCGGAGTGATGGTCGAGTTCCTCCTGCACCTGGGCGACGTGGACGACCATCGCGGTCGCCGCGAAGTGGGAGTCGAGCCGGTAGGAACGGGTGAGTCGGCCGCCGTCGAGCGACCAGCCCGGCAGGTCGGCCAACCGGTCCTCGATCTCCTTCGGCGACAGCGGTTCGGCGGGTTCGGCGGGCATGGGCTGCGCTCCTCCTCTGTCCCCCCGTGGCGGTAGGGATTCCTCTCCGCCCAGCCTGCCACAGGACGTGCCGCCGGACCCTGCGCAGGAGGTCAGGAGGGAGGCCGGAAGGGAGGTCAGGGAGGTACGGCTCCCGCTCGCAACACTTTCTCGGCTACCGTCCCGGCATGAGCGCTCTCCTGCCCGGTACCACCCCCGCCGCCGCCGGAGGCGTGGGTCCGCTGCTGAGGGCCTGGCGGGAGCAGCGGCGGGTCAGTCAGCTGGAGCTCGCGCTGCGCGCGGACTCGTCCGCCCGGCACATCAGTTTCATCGAGACCGGCCGCTCCCGTCCCAGCGAGCAGATGGTGCTGCGGCTGGCCGAGCACCTGGACGTCCCGGTGCGGGAGCGCAACGCGCTGCTGCTGGCGGCCGGTTACGCGCCCCGGTTCCCCGAGACCCCGCTGGACGATCCGGCGCTGGACGCGCTGCGCGAGGGCATCGAGCGGCTGATCGGCGGATACGAGCCGTATCCGGCACTGGTGGTGGACGCGATGTACGACGTCGTGGCCGCCAACCGGGGGGTCATGATGCTGTTCGACGGCGTGCCGGAGTCGCTGCTGGTGCCGCCGCTGAACGCGGTGCGGCTCACGCTGCACCCTCAAGGGCTTGCGCCCCGGATCCGGAATCTGCGGGAGTGGCGCGGTCATCTGCTGGAGCAGATGGAACGGCAGATCGCGCTCCGCCGCTCCGCACCGCTGCGGGCGCTGTACGAGGAGGTCGCGGCGTTCCCGGTGCCGGAGCCCGGGCCGGGTGAGGGGACGGGGGGCGCGGACGGGGCAGAACAGTCCGCATCCGTGGCGTACTTCGCGCTGCCGATGCGGATCGAGCACGAGGGCCGGATCCTGTCGTTCGTGTCGTCGATCTCCACCTTCAACACGCCGATGGACGTGACCGTCGCCGAACTGGCCGTGGAGACCCTCCTCCCGGCCGATCCGGCGACGGCCAAGTACCTTCAGTTCTGGATGAGTTGACGAGATTTCAGGGCCGTGTGCTGGAGCAGTGCGAAGCCGGCCACGACGAGCGCCTGGAGAACCGCCCACACCACGCCCGCCGTGCTCGGCTCGAGCCACAGCACGAGGGCGGCGCAACTCACCACTGCCCAGGCCAGGTTGACCTCAACGACGGCCCGGACCCCGAGCGTCGGCGGACGCCTGCGCGAGGCCAGCAGACCCACGGCGGCCGCGTACACCGCGAGGAGGACGCCGAGCCCGGCCAGCAGGCCTGAGCCGACGCCGAGGAAGCGGCCGAGCGGGCCGGAGAGGGAGAGGTAGGCGAGCGCGTTGACGCCGGTCACGGCGGCGTCGAGGACCAGGAGCCGGCGCAGCACGGACTGCGGGCCAAAGGGCCGGGCGAGTGAGGCAAGCTGGGTCGCGGACATGACGAATCACCCTCCGTCGGGGTCGGGGTCGGGTCGTGCCGGTCGGTGGCGGGGCTGTGGGTCATCGCTGCGGGCCGGCTTGCGGGCCGGGCCGTGGTGATCGCATACGGGATACGGGATACGGGATGCCGGATATTGCCTGCCTTGCTCGGAGGCAGATCACGGAACGGATCCGGACCCGGATCCCGGGCCGGAGTGCGCCGGCCCGGGATCCGGTGCGTCCACGATCCCGCCCGCGGCGGGTCGCGGTCGATTACCCGGGATGTAATGACCCGGGTGCCCGGGTGCCCGGGAGCGGGGGCGCCCGGCCGTTACTCGTGAGAGGGTCGGGCGGGCATGGCAGACTGATCGTGTGTCCGGGGCTTTGGGGAGACGTGGCGTGAGTGAACGGCGGGCCGCACCCACGGTGGGCCAAGTGGTACTCGGCAGGCGGCTGCAGGAGCTGCGGGAGACGGCGGGCCGCACCCGGGAGGAGGCCGCCCGGGTCCTGCGGGTGGCTCCCGCGACCGTCCGGCGCATGGAAACGGCCGAGGTCGCGCTGAAGATCCCGTACATCCAGATCCTGCTGACGGCGTACGGGGTGTCCCAGGGCGAGGCGGCCACCTTCATCGGGCTCGCGGAGGACGCGAACCGTCCTGGCTGGTGGCAGCGGTTCCACGATGTGCTGCCCGAGTGGTTCAGCCTGTATGTGAGCCTCGAGGGCGCCGCCCGGGTCATCCGGTCCTACGAGCCGCACTTCGTGCCGGGGCTGCTGCAGACGGAGGACTACGCGCGTGCCGTCCTGGAGGCCGGGACGATCGGGAACCAGGGGCCGGAGGCCGTCGAGCGGCATGTGTCGCTGCGGCTGGAGCGGCAGCGGCTTCTGGAGCGTCGGGACCCGCCCCACCTGTGGGTGATCGTGGAGGAGACGGTCCTGCGGCGCCCGGTGACCCAGGACGGCCGGGTGATGCGCGAGCAGTTCGACAAGTTGCTGGAGTGGTCCGAGCGGGACCGGATCACGCTCCAGGTCGCCGAGTTCGTCGACGGTCCGCACCCGGGGACGTACGCGCCCTTCTCGCTGTTCCGGTTCGCCGAGCCGGAACTGCCCGACATGGTGTTCACCGAGTACCTGACCGGCGCCCTGTATCTGGACTCCCGCAAGGAGGTCTCGGTGCACCTGGAGGTGCTGGACCACATGACGGCGCGGGCCGCCTCCGCCCAGCACACGCAGAAACTGCTGCGGAAGTTCCGGGACGGCTACTGAGCGCCGCCGCGCCCGTCCTGCCCGCGGTCCCCGTCACGTCCGTCGCTTTCGTCGTCGACGATCTCCGCGTCGACGACACCTTCCTCCTCCTGCGGTGAGGTGTGCTGCCCCTCGTCGCCGGTGGACTCCTGACCGGCCTGGGCGTACATCGCCTGGCCCATCCGCTGGCTGACCGCGGCGAGTTTCTCGACGCCGGCGCGCAGGGCGGCCGTGTCGGCGGACTGCTCCAGCAGGGGCTTCAGCTCGGCGACGGCGGCCTCCACCTCGGACCTGGTGCCGGCGGGGATCCGGTCCTCGTTGTCCCGGATGAACTTCTCGGTCTGGTAGATGAGTTGCTCGGCCTGGTTACGGGTCTCGGCGGCCTCCCGGCGCCTGCGGTCCTCGTCGGCGTACTGCTCGGCCTCGCGCATCATGCGGTCGATGTCGTCCTTGGGCAGCGCCGAGCCGCCGGTGACGGTCATCTTCTGTTCCCGGCCGGTGGCGAGGTCCTTGGCGGAGACGTGCATGATCCCGTTGGCGTCGATGTCGAAGGCCACCTCGATCTGCGGGACGCCGCGCGGGGCCGGGGGCAGACCGGTCAGGTCGAAGACGCCGAGCTTCTTGTTGTACGCCGCGATCTCGCGCTCGCCCTGGTAGACCTGGATACCGACCGAGGGCTGGTTGTCGGTGGCGGTGGTGAAGGTCTCCGAGCGCCGGGTCGGGATGGTCGTGTTGCGTTCGATCAGCTTGGTCATGATGCCGCCCTTGGTCTCGATGCCGAGGGACAGCGGGGTGACGTCGAGGAGCAGCACGTCCTTCACGTCACCGCGGAGGACGCCCGCCTGGAGGGCCGCTCCGACGGCGACGACCTCGTCCGGGTTGACGCCCTTGTGCGGGTCCTTGCCGGTGAGTTCGCGGACCAGGTCGGTGACGGCGGGCATGCGGGTGGAACCACCGACGAGGATGACGTGGTCGATCGCGGAGAGTTTCACCCCGGCGTCCTTCACGGCCTGGTGGAAGGGCGTCTTGCAGCGCTCCAGCAGGTCGGCGGTGAGTTCCTGGAACTGGGCCCGGGTGAGCTTCTCGTCCAGGTGCAGCGGGCCGTCGGCGGAGGCCGTGATGTAGGGCAGGTTGACGGTGGTCTCGGAGGAGGAGGACAGCTCGATCTTGGCCTTCTCGGCGGCCTCCCGCAGCCGTTGCACGGCCATCTTGTCCCGCGTCAGGTCGATGCCGTACCGGTTCTTGAAGCCCTGGGCGAGATGCTCGAGGAGCCGCTGGTCCCAGTCGTCGCCGCCGAGCAGGGTGTCGCCGTTGGTGGCCTTGACCTCGATGACGCCGTCGCCCATCTCCAGGAGCGACACGTCGAAGGTGCCGCCGCCCAGGTCGAAGACGAGGACGGTCTGCTCGCTCTCCTTGTCCAGGCCGTACGCGAGGGCCGCCGCCGTGGGCTCGTTGATGATCCGCAGGACCTTCAGTCCGGCGATCTCCCCTGCCTCCTTGGTGGCCTGCCGCTGGGCGTCGTCGAAGTACGCCGGTACGGTGATCACGGCGTCGGCCACGTCCTCGCCGAGGTAGGCCTCGGCGTCCCGCTTCAGCTTCTGCAGCACCCGGGCGGACAGTTCCTGCGCCCGGTAGCGGGTGCCGTCCACGGAGCCCTGCTCAGGGAAGTGCCACTGTCCGTCGCCCATATGACGCTTGACCGAGCGTGCGGTGCGGTCGACGTTCGTCACCGCCTGCCGCTTGGCGACCTCGCCGACGAGCACCTCGCCGTTCTTGGCGAAGGCCACCACGGAGGGGGTGGTCCTGGCGCCCTCCGCGTTGGTGACGACCGTGGGCTCACCGCCCTCCAGCACGGCCACCACCGAGTTCGTGGTTCCCAGATCGATTCCGACCGCACGTCCCATCGCTGTCCCCTTCCGCCAGGGCACACCTCTCCGGACTTCCAGCACAAAACTTGAGTGCGCCGTTGTCAATAGTTTGCCTGGGTAGTTTGTCAATCGCTCGCTGCGCGCAGTTGTACGGCGCGTCGGGGGCGGTCGGTGATCAGTACGTCCACGCGCTGATCGGCGAGGAAGGCGCGCAGGGGGGCGTCGTCGTTGACCGTCCACACCATGGTGAACAGTCCGTTGCGGGCCGCCTCACGCAGCGCCCCGCCGCGGGCGAGGCGCTGGTGCGCCGCGATCCCGCGGGCGCCGCAGGCGCGGACCCGCCGCATGGGCAGCAGTTCGCTCAGCCGGGTGCGCGCCAGCCGGACCCGGGGGATCCCGGTGCCGTCACGGCCGAGGGAAAGCACCGTGCGTACGCCGGGGAAGGCCGCGGTGATCGCGGCGACGGAACGGTCCTCCAGGCTGGTGGCGACGAAGCCGTCCCGGCCGAGCAGGGCGATCGCGCGGTCGATCAGCTCCCGCTCGTGACCGGTCTCCTTCAGGTCGAGATGCCCGACGAGTTTCCCGGCGATCAGCTCCATGACGTCGTCCACGACGGGCACGGGGTACCCGGCGCGCTCGCAGAGCCCGGCGTGGGTGAGTGTGGCAAGCGGCGGGCCGGTGCGTCCCGCGCGGGCGTCGTGGTGGACGACGAAGACTCCGTCGGCCGTGCGCCGTACGTCGAACTCCACGTACTCCGCACCGGACCGCAGGGCGTCCTCGTAGGCCTCACGGGTCGCGGGCGCGGCGCGTTCGGAGCCTCCCCGGTGTGCGGAGACGGCGGGCCGTGACGTCATACGGATCGTCTCCCTGGATTCGAGGTCTTGGAGGCCGAGGCCCTCGGGCCTGGTTCCAGGGGTGGACGCGGACACCCGCAGGCCGCCCCCTGCGGGGCGGCCTGCGGGTGTCCTGCGCGTGTGTCCTGCGCGGGCGGCGGGCGGGTCAGGAGAGCTTCGCCGTCAGGGTGATCTCGGTGCCCGTCAGCGCCTGGCTGACCGGGCAGTTGACCTTGGCGTCCTCGGCGGCGGCGAGGAAGGCCGCCTCGTCCAGGCCGGGGACGGTGCCCTCGACGGTGAGGTGGATGCCGGTGATGCCCTCGCCGGGCACGAAGGTGACGTCGGCGGAGGTCACCAGGCGAGTGGGCGGGTTGCCGGCCTTGTCGAGGATGTTGGAGAAGGCCATCGAGTAGCAGCTGGAGTGCGCGGCGGCGATCAGCTCCTCGGGGCTGGTCCGGCCGTTCGCCTCCTCCGCACGCGACGCCCAGGTGACCGGCTGCTCGCCGATGCTGCCGGAGGAGTCGAAAGTGACGACCCCGCTGCCCTTGATGAGGTTGCCTTCCCAAACGGTGTGTGCGGAGCGCGTGGCTGCCATGACTGTTCCTTCCCAATGTCCGGACGTGTGTCCGGTCCTCCGTACTCGGTCCGGGTGCCCGTGTCTCCGGGCTTCCCGCCCTCCATCTGATCACACTCCATGTCAACTGACGTGGAGGACAGATCCCTTCGGGGTGAACAGCGGCCGCGCCCCGCGTGGAATCGATGGGCGCGTTCGCGCCGCACCCGCAGCACGCCGCACCAGCCGTCGGTGATGACGAGGACCGGCACGGCCCTCGGGAAGTCGTCCGCGCGCTGGAGCAGCTCGATGCCGGGCTGGAGCACCGTGCCGCCGCAGCGCCCGCGGCCCGGCCCCGCCCGGCGGCCTCGGTGCCGGGCGGATGGCACGGCATCGTGCGATGCCGTGCGCGGCGTCGCGTCCGGTACGGGCAGCGTGGGCTCCCGGCGCCCGCGCGCAGCCGGTTTCGGGCGGCGGCCGGGAGGCCGACCCCGTCGCGGGAAGGGCCGGGTGCGGGCCGTTGTTTTCGGCGCCCGGGGCTCAGAGCCCCGGACAAAATGGGCGCCCGGCTCGCGGCGTCCGGCACGCGCTCCCCCAAGCTCTTCGAGCAGGGGGACCCCCAGCCGCGTTGCCGGAAGGTCCTTGCGATCGCACGCACCAGACGCCGCGAGCTGATCGGACTCCCCTTCCGTTCGGGGCTCTCAGGCCGCGTGTTCCTGGCTGGGCCGTGGCGGCTGGACGGCCTCGCCGGACTCGGCCAGCCAGCGGCGCAGCACCTGGTGGACGTGTTCGGCGCCGGCGAGGTCCTCCCCGTCGGCGACCGGTGCGGACAGCGCGACCGGGGACAGCAGGAAGGGACGGGACTGGGCGCCGCCGAGGCCGCCGTGGGAGCCGATCTGCTCCTCGAAGGCGAGCACCTCGCCGTCGGCGGGGTCGTGGAAGGAGTTGACCATGATGTCGGCGGTGTGCGGGAAGGAGTGGGTGCGGCGTACGGCGTCGGCGGCGCCCGGCCCGAACGCGGTGAGCGGCCCGGGGTCGTCGTCGAGTTCGTCCAGGGGGATCTCCGCGCGGTGTGCGCCGAGCACGACGCCGCCGTGCCGTTCGCTGCGGACGAGCAGGAAGCCTATGCCGGGGTGGTTGGCGAGGGTCGGCAGCAGGGCGGGGTGGCGGGCGTCGATCTCCTCCTTGGTCATCCGGTGCGGCACGTCCGGGAAGGAGACCAGGCCGAGGTTGCCGGAGGCCAGGACGACGGGTTCGGAGCCGCGCGAGGGGCGGTGCTGCTCGATGCCCTCCTCGACCGGGCGGTGCAGTGCCGCCCGGACCGCCGCGCGGGCCTCGGCACCGCTGCGGGTGCGGCCGGCTCGGCGCGGTACGGGCAGTCCGCAGCCGGCCCGTACCAGGTCGCCGAGGGTGAGGCCGTAGCGGGAGCGGAAGGTCTCGCCCGGGCTCTGGCCGTGGTCGGAGAGCACCACGATCCGGTAGGGGCGCGGGGCGTGTTCGGCGACGTGCTCGATCAGGGCGAGGGAGCGGTCGAGGCGTTGCAGGACCTTCCCGGCGTCCCGGCTCGTGGGTCCGGAGTGGTGGGCCACCTCGTCGTAGCCGACCAGGTCGGCGTAGACGGAGGTGCGGCCGGCGAGCAGGTCGCCCATGACGGCGGCGACGACCACGTCCCGTTCGACGACGGTCGCGAAGGCCCGTATGAAGGGGTAGAGCCCGCCGCGGGACACCCGCGGGAGCTGTTCGGTCCAGCGGGCGCGGGTGGACTGGCCGATCTCGCGGGTCACTTCGGCGGCGAAGGACAGTGCGGTGCGCACGGCGTTGGCCGGGTCGGAGAAGTAGGCGAAGTAGCCGGAGCGGGAGCGGTTCTCGCGGCTGCGGCGGCGAGCGGCGATGGACAGCACCAGGGCCTGTTCGTCGGCGCCGCCGCTGAACAGGTTGCCGCGGCTGGCGCCGTCGTCGGCGAGCAGTCCGGGGTGTCCGGCGTACCGGACGGCGCGCTGCTGGAGTTCCACCGCGCTGGTGGGGCGGTTGCAGACCATCACCTCCCGGCGGTCCTTCTCATACCAGCGGAAGGCGGGGACGTCGTGGTTGCTGCCGTGCAGGATGCCGAGCTGGCTGGCGCCGGTCTGGCTGGACCAGTCGGTGCGCCAGGGGGTGAGCCGGTGGGAGTGGGGAAGGCCGGTGCCGTCGGTGCCGAGCCAGCGGGCGACGGTCGGCATCAGGCCCTCGCCGACGGCGCGCTGCAGGACGTCGTGGCCGACGCCGTCCAGTTGCAGGAAGACGGTGCCGTGGGTGGCCGGGACGGGCGGTGTGGAGCGCCGGCGGCGGTCGGCGAGGCGGTAGAGGCGGCGGCGGTAGGCGTCGTCGTCGCGCACGGCGAGGGCGGCTCCGGTGGCGGAGGCGACGGCGGACATCACGGCGGCGACCACGATGGCGGTCTCCCAGGCGGCGGTGCCGCGCTCGACCGGGGTGATCCGCAACGCCACCAGCAGGAGCGCGCCGTTGAGGAAGAACACCAGCAGGCCGAGGACGAGCGCCGGTACGAGCAGCAGCAGGCGCACCAGCAGCGGCCACACCAGTGCCGACAGCAGGCCGAAGGCGCCGGCGCCGAGTGCCGCGGTGACCGCGATGTCGGTGGCGCTGTCGCCGTCGGCGGAGCGCAGCCGGAAGTCGGGGAGGAGACCGGCGAGGACCAGCATGGTGAGGGTGGCGACCGCCCACACCGTGACGCTCCGCCCGATCTGACTGGCGATCCGTCGCCACCGCGCGCCCCTCACACCCAGTCCACCTCACGTCCCGGCCCGTTGCCGCCAGGGCGGCCTGCGAACCGGCCCCTGCCCGCACCCCACCCTGCCACACCGCCCGGACGTGCCGTTTCGTCCCCGGAAACCCACGGGCGGAAACGGGCGACCGGAAACGGGCGGTGACCCGGAGCCGGCGGGCGGGCCTCAGCGGCCGTCGTAGCCCGCGGTCGGCATGGACAGGCGACGGTGCACCCGGGCCTTCATCGCGGCGTCGTACAACGGTTCGGCGTGGTTGACGGTCTCCACGCGCACCCCGCGCCGCGCGCACTCCGCGGTGAACTCCTCGACGGAGGACAGGGCGCTCTCCAGTACCCGGCGGCTGGGTGCCACGAACAGGTCGGAGCCGGGCCGTACGCCGTCCCACAGCACGCAGTGGTCGGGACGAAGGCCGCGTACCAGCAGCTCCCGGGTCACCACGTATCCGCGTTCGACGGCCCAGCGGGCGCACATGGCGTGCTGGCTGCGGGAGTCCACGAGGAAGGGATCGGCGTCCAGTTCCTCCAGCGGCGTCAGACTCGCGATCGCGATCACCCGCACCGGCCCCATGGCGCCCCCTCACCTCCGGACTTCGCCGCCGACCCTACTCCTGCGCGTAGGCTTCGGGGAGTCGCGGAAGGAGGCGAAGAGGTGCCGGTGGAGATCACCTGGTGGGGTCACGCCACTTGCACGGTCGAGGATGCGCACACGCGCGTGATCACCGATCCTCTGTTCGCCCGTCGGCTCGCGCATCTGCGGCGCCGGCGCGGCGCGTTGCCGCCGCCGGGCGCCCTGCACGCGGACATGGCGCTGGTCTCCCATCTGCATGCCGACCATCTGCATGTGCCGTCGCTGGCCCTGCTCGCCCCGGGCACGCACCTGCTCGTGCCCCGGGGCGCACGCCGTGCGGTGCCGTCGCTGCGCCGGCTCACGCATCTCAGGGTGAGCGAGGTGGTGCCCGGCGATGTGCTGACGGCCGGCGGTCTGGTGGTCCGGGTGGTGCCCGCCCGGCACGACGGGCGGCGGCTGCCGCTCGGGCGGCACCGCTCCCCCGCCCTCGGCTACGTCCTGGAGGGCGAGGCGCGGACGTACTTCGCCGGTGACACCGGGCTGTTCGACGCGATGGCCGAGGAGGTCGGCCCGGTCGACGTGGCGCTGCTGCCGGTGGGCGGCTGGGGTCCGTATCTCGGCGAGGAGCATCTGGACGCGGCGCGCGCGGCCGAGGCGCTGGCCCGGCTGGGGGCGCGCAACGCGGTGCCGGTGCACTACGGCACGTACTGGCCGATCGGCATGGACGCCGTGCGCCCGCACGAATTCCACTCGCCGGGCGACGAGTTCGTGCGGCGGGCGGCCGAGCAGGCACCCGGGGTGCCGGTGCACCGGCTGGGGCACGGGGAGAGCATACGCCTGGGGGTTCCACGGTGATCCTGCCCGCCGCCCTGATACAGGCGGCCGGTGTGCCCCTGTCCGCCGTGGCCTCGGCGGTGGCCGTGCCGGCGACGGTGGTTCCGGACACCACCGAGCAGGCGATCGGTTATCCCTCGCTGTTTCTGCTGGTGCTGATCGGGGCGCTGGTGCCGGTGGTGCCGACCGGGGCGCTGGTCAGTTCGGCGGCGGTGGTCGCCTTCCACCGGGCGGCACCGATTTCGATGGTGCTGGTGTTCGCGACGGCGTCGCTGGCCGCGTTCCTCGGGGATGTGGCGCTGTACTGGCTGGGGCGGCGCGGTATGCGGTCGCGGAACGGCTCGCGCTGGCTGGAGGCGATCCGGGCGCGGGCGCCGGAGGACCGGCTGACGCAGGCGCAGGAGAAACTCGCCGATCACGACGTGACGGTGCTGGTGCTGTCCCGGCTGGTGCCGGCGGGGCGCCTTCCGGTGATGCTGGCCTGCCTGATCGCCGACTGGCCGGTCCGTCGCTTCGTCCGCGGCAACCTGCCGGCCTGTCTGGCCTGGGCGGCGACGTACCAGTTGATCGGCGTCCTCGGCGGCTCGCTGTTCGAGGAGCCCTGGCAGGGGGTGCTCGCGGCGATCGTCCTGACCGTCCTGATCAGCGTGGCCCCGGGCGTCTGGCGCCACCTGCGGGGGCCGGCGGCGCGGTGAGCCGCCGGCCGTCCCCCGGCCGGCGGGCCGGCGGGTGCGTCGCCGCGGTCAGTCCAGGACGCGGGAGCCGCCGACCGGCAGGTCCCAGAGGTGCTCGCGGGACAGGCCCGCCCGCTCCCAGGCGGCACGGACGCGGGTGAGGGGTTCCAGCACCGGTTCGGCGGAGAGGACGAACGTCGCCCAGTGCATGGGCGCCATCCGGCGCGCGCCGAGGTCCCGGGCGGCGCGGACCGCCTCCTCCGGGTCGCAGTGGACGTCCCTGAGCCACCAGCGCGGCTCGTAGGCGCCGATGGGCAGCAGGGCGAGGTCGATGCCGGGGTAGCGGCGGCCTATCCGGGAGAACCAGTGGCCGTAGCCGGTGTCGCCGCCGAAGTAGACGCGCTGCCCGTCGGAGTCGGTGAGCACCCAGCCGCCCCACAGCGAGCGGCAGGTGTCGGTCAGGGTGCGCTTGGACCAGTGGTGGGCCGGGACGAAGTCGAAGCGGACGCCCTTCAGCTCGGCTGCCTCCCACCAGTCCAGCTCGGTGACGCGGGTGAATCGGCGGCGGTGGAACCAGACGGCGAGTCCGGCCGGCACGAACACCGGAGTGTCGCGCGGGAGCAGGCGCAGTGTGGGGGCGTCGAGGTGGTCGTAGTGGTTGTGGCTGATGACGACCGCGTCGACGCGGGGCAGGGCCTCCCAGGCGACGCCGACGGGGGTGATGCGGGCCGGGGTGCCGAGAATGCAGCGGGACCAGACGGGGTCGGTGAGCACGGTGAGCCCGCCGATCCGCACCACCCAGCTGGCGTGCCCCGCCCAGGTGGCGGCGACCGTGCGGGCGCCGACGCGGGGCAGCGGGCCGGGGGCGTAGGGCAGTCCCGGTATGTCGGCGAGGCCCTGCGGGCCGGGTCTGATGGAGCCCTCGCGGGCGAAGCGGGCAAGACTCTTCAGACCGGGCAGCGGGGAGGTCAGCCGGTCGTGGAAGGTGCGCGGCCACACCCGCCGCTCGGCGAGCGGGCGGGGTTCGGCGAGCGGGGGGTACGGAGACCGGGAGGAGAGGACCGCCGGGCCGGCAGGGTCCGGGCCGTCTGTGTGCGGGGTGACGGTCGTGCTCGTGGTCGACTCGGACTGCTGTGTCATCGATGAGACTCCCCTCGCTGGGCCTCGTCGCGGAGGTCGTCGAAGACCGTCTTCAGGTGGATCAACGCGCGCCGCACATGCGGCAGTTCCAACGGTGCGGAGGATCCGAGGCACTCCGCTCGCCGCTCGGCGGTGTCGCCGAGCAGGGGTGCGGTGGACAGCCGTACGCGGGGTGCTTCGAGGTCGTCGCCGAAGCGGTGGCCGCCCGCCGCGGGCATGCCGAGCCGTCCGGTGAGGAAGTCCTCCAGTTCCTGCGCGTCGCCGACACCGTGCGCGGCGAGTGCCGGGGCCAGCGGCGCGAGGTCGACGTACAGGTGCCGCCCGGCCTGCGGGGGCCGGGCCAGGGCGCCCGCGGCGACGACCGCGTCGCGCGCGGCCGCGGCCACACGCGCGTGCAGGCGTACGGCGGCTGCCACCCGCGCGGTGACCGGTTCCGGCTCGGACAGCGCGTAGGCGGCGGCCGCGGCGACCGGGGTGGCGACGCGCGCGTCGAGCGCGGTCAGGACGTCGAGCACGCGCGCGTGGAGCGGGCCGCCCGCCGCGCCTGCCGGGAAGCGGGCGACCGCGGCGGGCCAGCCGGGCGGGAGCAGGGCGCCCGCCAGATCGGTGACCACGGTGACCTGTTCGGGCAGCATCTCGGCAGGGCTGAGCAGCACGGTCTCGCGCGGGGTGTGCAGGGTGTCGCGCCAGGTCTCGTCGCTCACCAGGTGCAGCCCTTCGCCGTCGGCGGCCTCGAGGGTCTCGTGCAGCAGTTCGGGCGGGGCGACGGTGCCGGTGGGGTCGTCGGCGACGGAGAGCACCAGGAGGCGCGGGTCGCCGCCCTCGGCACGCAACCGCCGTACGGTCTCCAGCAGGGCGTACGGATCGGGGACGCCGCCGCTCTCGGCGGGCACCGGCACCTGGAACGCCGGACGGCCGAGCAGCCGTGCGTAGGGTGCCCACCAGGCGGCGCAGGGCCGGGGCACCAGTACGTCCCCGCCGATGGCCGCGGTGAGCGCCACGAGCAGCACGGGTGCGCCGGGGCCGACGGCCACCCGGTCCGGGGCTGCGGGCAGGCCGCGCCGGTCGCCGTGGCCGCACGCGGCGTCCAGCAGGACGGGGCCGCCGCCGATCGGCTCTGTCTCCGCGCGGGACGCGGCGGCGGCGAGGACGGCGGCCAGTTCGGGCAGCACGGGCAGTCCGTCCTCGGGCAGCTCCGGGCCGAAGCGGACCGGGCCGTGGCCGACGGGATCACGGCCTGCGGGATCACGGCCTGCGGGACCTGCCCCGCCGGAATGCCGGCTTGTGGGGCTGTGGGTTTCGGGGTCCGTCCGCCGCATGCGCACCTCCACTCAGTGTCCGGTGTCAGTACCCACGGTTCCACCGACCACTCCCGGTGGGCGCCGCCGACAAGGACCGAGTGGCGAGGACCGGGCGGACGGACCGGGCGGCGGGCCGGGCGGCGGGCCGGGCGGACGGACCGGGCGGACGGACCGGGCGGACGGACCGGGCGGACGGACCGGGCGGCGGGCCGGGCCGCTCGGGGCGTCAGCCGTCCGTACGGGTGCTCCTGTCGCGGTACAACCGGTGGGCGGCGGCGCCGAACGCGGCCGCGATCAGCAGACCGCCCGTGACCAGGGCGGGCACGGAGTCGGTGAAACCGCCGCCTGTCCCCGCCTGGACGCCCCGCGGAACCTCGGGCCCGCCGCAGTGGGCGCGCTCGGGTCCGGGGCAGGGCGAGGAGGACCGCGCAGGGGAGGGAGACGGCTTGTACGGGGGAGACGACTTGTGGGAAGGGGACGGCTTGTACGGGGGAGACGACTTGTGGGAGGGGGCCGGGGCGCCGGAACCTCCCGGGTGGCGGGCGACGACGGTGTAGGTGGCACTCCACGGCTTGCCCTTCCCGCCGGACGCGTCGGGGCAGGTGCCCTCGACGGTCCGGGCGGCCCCGCCGCCGGCCGTGCCGACGGCGTCGAGTGCGCCGAACGCGGCCAGCGCGTCGAGTGAGCCGTCGGCGGGACTCCCGGTGTCCTTGACGTCATCGACGCCGGCGTCGATCTTTTTGTCCAAGGCCTTGTCGTCCCCGGTCACTGCCCTGTCCCGCACGGCATCGGGGCCCCCGGCCGCCCCCACGTCCTGGATGTTCGCGGTGCCCCGGTAGGCGGGGCCGGACTCCTCCGCGTCGCCGCCGGTCACCTGCTTCAGCTCGACGACGCCCTTGTCGAAGGCCGCCGAGGCCGCCTCGAGGGTCTTCGGCGGCGGCCCGCCGGCCGGGTCGCAGAAGACCGAGACGGTGACGGTGCCGCCCGGGGCCGCGCTGCCCGGACTGACCTCGGCGGACGGATCCGCGGACGCGGTCGGCGCGAGGGCACCGAGGGCGCCGAGGGCGGCGGCGGCGAGGGACAGGGCATGGGGGGTGCGGCGCATGGTGCGGGCTCCTTCAGGCGACGGCCGGGGCACGGCGTCCCGTTCGACGGCCGCGGGGGTGATCCCATGTCGGCGGGGCGCGGGTCGCGCCCCGCGTCCATCAGAGCC
>NZ_JBHSPC010000056.1:36484-51578 GCF_042656345.1 Streptomyces incanus | reverse complement strand
GCGGCCGGACACCATTTGCGGGACGGGCACGCCCGAGCGGGTGAAGCCGGTGCGCGCGGCCGCCCGTCCGGTGGATCAAGGGCTGCCGGGAAACCCGCCCGGATCCGTCCGGCCGGTGTGCGCGGCGGCCGCGGCACCGGCCCGGGGATCCACGTCCTGCGGTGCGGGGACGCCGTCGGGGGCGTGCTCACGCACGCCGGGCAGCAGAAGTTCCTCGTAACGGCCCAGCATCAGCAGTACGCCGAGCATGAGCGGCGGGATGAGCACTGCGAGCACCGCCATGGCGGTCCCTTCCCAAGAAGCACGTAGAGGCACGTACGGGGGGTGAGTGCACCGGGTCTCCCGCCCTCCCCGACGCAAACCGGCGGTGCACGGGCCCGCTGCCGGAGGTGGTGACAATCCGCCCCGCGAACCCCGTGTCGGTCTCCGCCCTCCGGGTACGCGGTGCGGATCCGGAACCATCTGGAGGGAAACATGCAGCGAGGCAGTGACCGCCTGAGTGCCCATCGCGACGACGAGATGAAGCACGAACTGCAGGGCCTGCTGAGGCCGGGACGCCCCACCCGGACCGAGGAGTGGAACGATCCGGAGCCGTTCGCCGAGGACGACCCGGAGGTGGCACACGGCCCGGTGACGCCGGGGCGCGCGCCGACGTCGCTGGAGTCGGTGCGACTGGAGCTGGCCAAAATCCTGGGCCGCGGGGCGTTCCCCGCGGGTCCGCGCGAGCTGATGCGCACCCTGAGCCGGCAGCACGCTCCGGACACGCTCGTCGAAGCGCTGGAACGCCTGCCCCGGCGGGCCCACTACAACAGCGTGCAGGAACTGGCCGAGGCGCTGACGCGGTCCCGGGAGACGGAGAACGCGTAGGAGCCCGCCGGTTCCCCCTGCGCCACCGCATGACCGCACGAACGACGTGCACGAAAGGACGGATCACCTCATGCGCATCGCATTCCTCGTCGCGCCCGAAGGCGTCGAGCAGGTCGAACTGACCGAGCCGTGGCAGGCGGCCGTGGGCGCCGGCCACGAACCCGTGCTCGTGTCGACGCAGCCCGGCAAGATCCAGGCGTTCGACCATCTCGACAAGGCCGACACCTTCCCCGTGCAGGAGGTGGTCGGCGACACGACTGCCGACGCCTTCGGCGGGCTGGTGCTGCCGGGCGGGGTGGCGAACCCGGACTTCCTGCGCACGGACGAGGCGGCCGTCGCGTTCGTGCGGGACTTCTTCCAGCAGGGCCGGCCGGTCGCCGCGATCTGCCACGCGCCCTGGGTCCTCGTCGAGGCGGACGTGGTCCGCGGCCGGGAGCTGACCAGCTGGCCCAGCCTCCGGACCGACCTCCGCAACGCCGGTGCCACCTGGGTCGACGAGCAGGTGAAGGTCTGCGACCACGGCCCCGCCAAGCTGGTCACCAGCCGCAAGCCGGACGACCTCGGGGCGTTCTGCGAGACGTACCTCGACGTCTTCGCCACGGAGTCGAAGGCGGCCTGAGGCAAAGCCGGCCGTCGGCTCGGCGGCCGGCTACCCGGCTCGGCGGCCGTCGCAGGTCCGGGACGGCGGCCGTCAGGCGCCCGGGGCCGTGGGGGTCGCCGTGTCCGTGCCGCTCCGTTCCCGGGCCCCTTCGCGGGTGCGGCCCGCCGCCACCAAGCGGCGGGGGTTGCGGCGCAGGTACTCGCCCTCCAGCTGAGCCATGCGCTCGTTGTGGGCCCGCAGCGCGTCGTTGGAGGCGTACAGCAGGGTGTCGTGGCGCGTGCGGTGGATGGTTTCCAGTTCCTTCATGAGCTGCTGGTCGTCCAGGCGGTTCGGCTCGACTCCGGTCATCGTGTGCCCCGCTCGTCGTGTGCGTCCTGCGGTCCGGGTACCCGCCCGGGAAGGCCACGGGTCCCCGCGTCCCTGCGTCCACTCTACGAACATCCCGGGCACCGGGCCCGTTCCGCCGACCGGACCCACTCCGGCTACCGGGCCCACTCCGGCTACCGGGCCCGTTCCACCCTGCGCTCGTCCCACACCGGTTCGGGGGTCTCCCGGACCCTGCCGTCGCTGCCGAAGACCAGGTAGCGGTCGAAGGAGCGGGCGAACCAGCGATCGTGCGTGACGGCCAGCACCGTGCCCTCGAATGCCTCCAGGCCCTCCTGGAGCGCCTCCGCCGACTCCAGGTCCAGGTTGTCCGTCGGCTCGTCGAGCAGCAGCGCGGTGACACCCTGGAGCTCGAGCAGCAGGATCTGGAACCTGGCCTGCTGGCCGCCGGAGAGCCGCTCGAAGGTCTGCTCGGCCTGGCCGGTCAGTTCGTAGCGGCGCAACCGGGACATGGCGGCGCCCCGGTCCTGGGCGTGCTCCTTCCACAGGATGTCCAGAAGGGTGCGGCCCTCCAGTTCGGGGTGCGCGTGCGTCTGTGCGAAGTGTCCGGGGACGACCCGGGCGCCGAGCCGCCAGCCGCCGGTGTGGCTCACGTCGTCCCCGGCGAGCAGGCGCAGGAAGTGCGACTTGCCGGAGCCGTTGGAGCCCAGTACGGCGACCCGTTCGCCGTAGAAGACTTCCAGGTCGAAGGGTTTCATCAGGCCGGTGAGTTCGAGCTGCTCGCAGGTGACCGCGCGGACCCCGGTCCGGCCGCCCTTGAGCCGCATCCTGATGTCCTGCTCGCGCGGCGGCTCCGGCGGCGGGCCGGCCTCCTCGAACTTGCGCAGCCGAGTCTGCGCCGCCTGGTACCGGGACGCCATGTCATGGCTGACGGAGGCGGCCTGACGGAGGTTCAGCACGAGCTTCTTCAGCTGGGCGTGCTTCTCGTCCCACCGCCTGCGCAACTCCTCGAAACGGGCGAATCGTTCACGGCGGGCCTCGTGGTACGTGGCGAAGCCGCCGCCGTGCACCCAGGCGTCGGCGCCGGCGGGGCCCGGTTCGAGGGAGACGATGCGCTGGGCCGCGCGGGCGAGCAGTTCCCGGTCGTGGGACACGAACAGCACGGTCTTGCGCGTCTGTTCGAGCCGCTCCTCCAGCCAGCGCTTGCCGGGCACGTCGAGGTAGTTGTCGGGCTCGTCGAGGAGCAGGACCTCGTCGGTGCCGCGCAGGAGCGCCTCGAGCACCAGACGTTTCTGCTCGCCACCGGAGAGGGTGCGCACCTGGCGCCACTGCGCCTTGTCGTAGGGGACGCCGAGCGCGGCCGTCGTGCACATGTCCCACAGGGTCTCCGCCTCGTAGCCGTGTGCCTCCGCCCAGTCGGCGAGGGCCTGCGCGTACCCCAGCTGGGCGGCCTCGTCGTCGACGGTGAGGAGGGTGTGCTCGGCCTTGTCCACGGCGTGGGCCGCTTCGCGGATCCGGGGCGTGGCGACGGAGACGAGGAGGTCGCGCACGGTCGTCTCGTCCCGTACGGAGCCCACGAACTGGCGCATGACGCCGAGGCCGCCGGTGACCGTGACCGATCCGCCGTGCGGCTTCAGCTCGCCGGAGAGGAGGCGCAGGAGGGTCGTCTTGCCCGCGCCGTTGGGTCCGACCAGGGCCATGACGGCCCCTTCTCCCACCCGGAAGGACACGTCGCCCAGGAGTGCCCTCCCGTCGGGAAGGAAGTACTCCAGATACGCGGCTTCGAGGTGACCCATGGGAAGCGATTGTCCGGGGCGTCGGCGCAGGTGGCAAACCGTTTTGCCCCTCGGGCCCGGCGATGTCCCCCACACACCCCGCTGTCCATTATGCGAAACAATGGTCTCAGCATGCGGCCGGACGCGTACGGTGACGGTCATTCGGACGAGGCGTACGCGACGAGAGGGGACGGGTTCACCATGCCGGCACCACGAGAAACCGCTGTCTACACCCACGGGCATCACGAGTCGGTGCTGCGGTCGCACGTCTGGCGGACCGCGGCCAACTCGGCCGCTTACCTCCTCGGGGTGCTGCGGCCCGACATGCGGATCCTGGACATCGGATGCGGGCCCGGCACCATCACCGCGGACCTGGCGTCGCTCGTCCCCGACGGGCACGTCACCGGTCTCGACCGGGCGCCGGGCGTCCTGGAGCAGGCCCGCGCCACGGCGGCCGAGCGAGGTCTGGCGAACACCGCCTTCACGGTGGGCGACGTGCACGCGCTGGATTTCCCGGACGACACGTTCTGCGTGGTCCATGCCCACCAGGTGCTCCAGCACGTGGGGGATCCGGTGCGGGCACTGCGCGAGATGAGACGGGTGACCAGGCCGGGCGGGTACATCGCCGTCCGTGACGCGGACTACGCGGCGATGACCTGGTATCCCTCGTCCCGGGGCATGGACGACTGGCTGGAGCTGTACCGGCGGGTGGCGCGGGCCAACGGCGGCGAACCGGATGCCGGACGGCGGCTGAAGTCCTGGGCGCTGGCCGCGGGGCTCACGGACGTCACCGCCGGCTCGGACACCTGGACCTTCTCGACCGACGAGGAGCGCGCCTGGTGGAGCGGCCTGTGGGCGGACCGCACGGTGGCGTCGGCCTACGCCGAGCGGGCCACCGAGCAGGGCCACGCCACCGGCGGGCAGCTGCGGGCGGCGGCACGGGCGTGGCGGGAATGGGGCGCGCGGGACGACAGTTGGTTCAGTGTGCTGCACGGAGAAATTCTGTGCCGCAAGGAGGCCTGAAACGCGAATTCCGGGCAATCAGAAAGGCAGGAGGTTGACATTATGGTTCCCATTCTGCTCGTTCTGCTTCTGGCCCTGATCCTTTTCGGCGCCGGTTTCGCGGTGAAGGTGCTCTGGTGGATCGCCTTGGCGGTTCTCGTCGTATGGCTGCTGGGATTCCTCATGCGCAGCACAACGGCGGGCGGAGGCAGGGGCCGCTGGTACAGGTGGTGAGGTGACAGTCGGCGCGTGACGGACGACGTCGCGCCGAGGGCCTGGTACCGGGATCTTCCCGGTGCCAGGCCCTCGGCGACTCAGTCCCGCGGCAGCAGCGGTCCGAGCGGTCCGAGGTCCAGGTTCAGGTCCTCGGGCCGCAGTCCGTAGCGGTCCCGCAGTTCCGCCATCCGGTCTCCGAGCAGCATCAGGGTGAGCCCGATGCGCTCCTCCTGCTCCTCCGTCAGGTCTCCCTCGTCGAAGCGGCGCAGCGCCTGACGCTCCATGAGCTGGCGCAGCAGTTCCACGACGGTGAGCACCAGCTTGACCAGGTCGCGTTCGACCGTGTCCGGATCCAGGTCGAGCCGGTTGCGCCGGTCACCCCGGCCGCTCCGGTCGTGCCGGCCTCCGTGCGGCTCGGCGTGATGGTCGTCCGGTGAGGCCGTCAACGCAACTCCTCGAAGGGCGACGGGACATTCGCGTTCACCGAGCTGATGAGCGCGTTGAGATCGATACGGACCAGGTCGACGTCCGCGATGCGCAGCGTGAGGTCGCCGGTGATGACGACGCCACCGGCCAGAAGCCGGTCGAGCAGATCCACCAGGGCTATCTCACGGCGTTCGACGACGGTCATGCCCCCTCCCCCGCCACCGTTTCGTCCCCGGCGAACGAATAGGCCGCCCAGGGGCCGGTGAGTTCTACACGTATTCCGGGCTCCCCGTCCCTTGTCCGTTCCACCGTTTCCACGAATTTCTCGGATTCCGCCCGCGGTACGAGATAGGCCGCATTCAGCACATTGCGCCCCGAGGCGCCGGAGAGCGTGGGATTCTGCGGCGCGTGCAACCGGGAATCCTCGGCGCAGCCGGAAAGCGTCTCGTGCAGTCGGGTCGAGAAGGTCTCGGCCCGCTGCCACAGGTCGTCGTGCGATTTCGTCTCCATGCGCCGTTGGCGCAGGTAGTCCCGGCCCGACACGGGCTTGCGCGGGGGCGGTGCGGCGGCGGTGTCCGGCGCCGGCTCCGCCTCGACGAAGACCTTCACGCCCCATTCGACCCGGCCGTCCAACCGGTCCAGCGTCCGCAGGAAGCCCTCCTCGTGCGCCTCCATCATCGTCCGTACGCCGCTGTCGTCGCGGAACACGGTGCCGAGCCGCAGCGGCAGCGGCGTCGTGACGGTGGTGAGCGCGTCGATGACGCCCTGGTGTGCGCGGGCGACCGTGGTCAGCCAGTCGAGGTCCTCCAGATGCTCGCGGAGGGGCTCCTCGGCGAAGTCCGCCTCCGGCACATGGCTGACGACGGCCACCAGGTCGTGGTGGGTCAGCAGCCGGGGCGGATCACCCGCCACACCCGCCAGCTGGGCCTGGAGCGGAGTGCCGAAGGGCCGGCAGACGGCGTAGACGTAGCGCAGTCCGGTCACGGGGCCTCCTTCTGTGGACGGTCGATCTCCTGCTGATGACCGGTCTCCTGCTGACGGCCGGTCTCCAGGGAACGGTCGGCCTCCTTCCGGCGGTCGGCCTCCAGTGGACGGTCGCCCTCCAGTTCGGCCAGCCGCTCACGCAACTCGGCGTTCTCCTTGGCCAGTTCGGAGCGACGTGCACGTGAGGACAGCGCCGGGTCCGTCTCCCACCAGTCGATCCCCATCTCCTTCGCCTTGTCGACGGAGGCGACGACGAGCCGCAGCTTGATGGTGAGCAGTTCGATGTCGAGCAGGTTGATGCGGATGTCGCCCGCGATGACGATGCCCTTGTCGAGCACCCGCTCAAGGATGTCGGCAAGGTTGGCGCCGCCTCCCTGGCCATACGGCTCAGGGAGGCGGCCGGGCGTTGTCATCGTCGGCTACCGCCCTCGGCATACTCGGGCTCGTACTCGGGCTCGCCTTCCTCCTCCTCGTCCTCGTAGGCGTCCTCCGCCGGTTCCTCGTCCTCGTCCTCGTAGGCGTCCTCCGCCGGCTCTCCGTCCTCCGCGGCTTCGTCCGCCTCCTCGTACGTGTCGTCCTCGTACTCGGCCTCCGGCTCCTCCTCGCCGTCCTCCGGCTCCTCCTCTCCGTCCTCCAGCTCCTCGTCCGCCTCGCCTTCGCCGGCCGCCTCGTCCTCGTCGCGCGAGGCTTCGTCCTCCTCCTCGGCGACGGCGTCCTCGTGGCTGCGGACCACTTCCCCGTCCTGGATCTCGCCGCGCCAGCCGTCCTCGGCCTCGCCCTTGAACGTGATGAAGCGGGCGAAGTTCTTCAGGTCGAGCCGGGCCCGGCGGCCCTGGGCCCGCCAGATGTTGCCGGTCTTCTCGAACAGGCCCGCGGGGTAGTACTCGATGACCAGGAGGACCCGGGTGAGGTTGTCGGCGAGCCGGTGGAAGGAGACGACGCCCTTCGTGGTGCCCTTGGCGCCCTCGGAGGACCAGACGATGCGGTAGTCGGGGAGCTGCTCGGTGGTCTTCGCCTTCCAGCTGCGGTTGGACCAGAAGACCTTCAGCTGCCAGTCCGAGGTGGTGTCGTCGCCCTTGCCGGCGCTCTTGACGCCCTTCGCGAAGGTGCTGAAGTCCTGGTACTGGGTCCACTGGTCGTAGGCGGTGCGCAGCGGGACACCGACGTCGATGTGCTCGATGATGACGGTGGGCTTCTTCCCCGCCGAGCGCTTGCCCTTGCCCTTGCCACCCATCAGGCCCTTGAAGGCGCCCTTCACGTTGTCCTTGATGCGCGAGGCGCCCAGTTCGACGGCGCTGCGCAGAGGGCTCTTGCCCTCGGCGAGTTTGCGACCGCCGTCGAGTGCCAGCTTGGCGAACCCGGGGCTGTTGCCCTCGGCGATGTCGGTGAGTTTGCCGGTCGTCTCGCCGAGTTTGCGGCCGACACCGGTCAGCATGCGGGTGGCCTGGGCCGCGAGGTAGTCCTGCAGTTCCGCCTTGAGGCGGTCGGCGGCCTCGCTGTGGGCCACGTCGGCGAGCGGGTTCTTCGTCGTCCCCTCGCGCACGGCGGAAGTGGCCGATCCGAGTGTCCCGGCCATCACTCACCACCTCCCTTCGACGTGCGGGAGCGGGTGCCCCGGGACGAGGCCGTCCGCGCGGCCGTGGTCTTCTCGCCGGCCGTCTTCTTGACCGCGGCCGTCTTCTTGAGCGCGGCCTTCTTCGCCGGAGCCGTCTTCCCCGCCGGCGCCTTCTTCGCGGGCGCCTTCTTGGCAGGAGTCTTCTTCGCCAGGGCCTTCTTGGCCGCCTCCTTCGACGGGGCCCTCTTCGAGGGCCGCTCGGGGGGCGGTTCCGGCTCCTCCCCGTCCGGTTCGTCGTACTCGGCGTCCTCGTCGTACTCGGCGTCCTCCGCCTCACGGTCCGGCCGGCCGCCCGCACCGGTCAGCCGGTCGCGCATCTCGGCGGTACGGCCGTGCAGCTTGCCGGCGAGGGTGTCGAGCTGCCGCTCCACGAGGGCCCCGGAGGCCGCCTTGCCGGCGCCGCGCAGATCCCCGCGCAGCTGGTCCCCCAACTCCTTGAACTGCGGGTTGTTCCGCAGCTGCGTGGACACCAGGTCCCCGATCATCCGCGGGCTGAGGTTCAGCTTCTTGCCCGCCACCAGGCTGCCGACGGCGACCGCCATCTTCAGTTTCTTCGTCCGTCCGAGAAAGTATCCGGCCCCTATCGCGAGGCCAAGTGCCGTTCGGTTCATTGTGGTGTCGTCCCGTCCCCTGTGGTGCCGGTGCCCATTGCGGTCTCCAACCGGTCGAGGAGTACGTCCTCCTGCTGGTCGAACTCCTCCTCGGTGATCTCTCCGGCCTCCAGTTGCTCCTCGAGCCGAGCCAGTTCGGTACGGATCGTGGCGGGGTCGTAGTAGATGCGTTCCGCCTCGCGAAGCACCTGTTGGATGGCCCAGCCGCTACCGCGCACGGGGGCGAACGGCAGCAGCAGTACCTCCGAGATCAGACCCATGACGTCACCCCGCTCCGGCGCCCGCCCCGCCGACCGTGGTGCCCGCCGGTTCGGCCGGACCGGGTTCCACGAAGCTGTACGGCGGCAGCGGACCGTTGAGCCGCACCTCCAGGTGTGGCATGTCCTCGCGCACCCGGTCCACGGCGGCCATGAAGTTCGCGGCCGCATCGCGCTCCACCAGGAAGGAGACGTTGGCGAGCCAGCCCGTGGACTCGGGGCCCACGCTCACGGCGTCGGCCGCCGGTTCCAGGGCGCGCTGCACGGCGACGCCGTCCTCGGCCTCCTGAGCCCTGACCGCACCGGCGACCATCTCGCCGAGACGGATCTTGTCGTCGTAACTTCCGCCACCGGACTGCCGGTTGGCTTCCGCGAGGGCGCGGACCTCCGGATTGCCGGCCATCACGTGATGCAGGACGGCTTCCTCGACATGATTGGCCTTGACGTTGTACTCGACCCGGCCGTCCAGTGCTCGCAGGCGCTCCTTGTAGTGCTCGGCGCGTTCGGCGAGGACGTCGGTGACGGAGTCGTCGTCGGGGGCGACGCTGCCGAACCGCATCGGCAGCACACAGCCCTCCGCACCGACCTCGCCGAGCACGCTCTGGTGGGCGAGCAGTTCCCTGCGCTTGGGGCGCAGTCCCTCGGGGGCGTCACTGACGACGGCCGCCAGGTCGCCTGCCTTCAGGACGCGCAGCGGTCCCTCGCCCACGCCGCTCAGGTGTTCGGGAACGGCGGGGTGCGTACTCGCGATGATGCCGTAGACGTACGTGCTCATTCCTGCTCCTCCCTCCGGCGTGACGAGGTGCTCTTGCGGGCCCGCGGACGAGACCCGGTCTCCCGCTCGGCGCTTTCGCCGCGCGCCTGCTGGAAGGCGTCGGAGATGGTCTCGGCGGCGCCGGACAGCGCGCCCTTGGACTTGCCGCGGGCGCCGGACTCGGTCATCTCACCCACCAGGTCGGGCAGGCCCGGGGCCTTGCGGGGCCCGGCTTCCAGGTCGAGCCGGTTGCACGCCTCGGCGAAGCGCAGGTAGGTGTCGACGCTGGCGACGACGACACGCACGTCGATCTTGAGGATCTCGATGCCGACCAGGGAGACGCGCACGAATGCGTCGATGACGAGCCCCCTGTCCAGGACGAGCTCAAGCACGTCGTAGAGGCCGCTGCTGCCGCCTCCACCGCCGGATTGTTGTGCCGGTACGACTGTCATGCCGACTGTTCCTCCATTTCTGTGAGTGTGGGAGCGGGTCCGGGCGGGCGGCCTACTGGCCGCCGGACCTGCGTGCGTCGGCCCGTCCTCGCTCGTAGCGGCGGACCCGCCGGTAGCCGGTGAGCTGGCCGTCGGGATCGAGTTCCACCTGGTAGCTCGCCATCAGGCTCATCGTGTCGGGCACGCGCTCGAGCTCGAGGACCTCGACCTCCAGCGCCCAGCCCTCCTCCGTCTGCTCGAAGGACGACACGGACTCGGCTTCCATGCCGGTGAGCTCCGCGAGCTGGCCGCGCGCTTGGCGCAGCACCTCCATCGGGCCCGGCCGCTTGTTCGCTCTGCTGTTTTCCGTGGACTTGCGGGATTCGTGAGAATCCTGCGGTTCCTGTGAACCCTTGGAGTCTTCGGTGTTTCCTGCGTTCGCCATGGGCACCTCCTCCTTCGTGTGGCCGCATGTCCGTTCGTCAAACCTCTGGGGGTTCACCCGATTGCCACGGCCGTGCTCCGTGCCTGGTCGTCCGGCCGGGACGGTCAGCCCCGCAGCGCGTCCAGCCGTCGGCGGGCCGGGCCCAGGGCACGGCCCCGGCGCGGCAGCTTGACCCAGGGGTCGGTACGCAGCTGATCGAGGGCGTCGGCGACGGTCCAGCGGCGGGCGTGCAGCTCCGGGTCGTCCAGCTGGTCCCGGGAGAGAGGGGTCGCAACGGGGGCGCCGGGCAGGGCACGGACGGTGCAGGGCGCGACCGCGGTCTGCGCGTAGGCGTTGCGCTGCACGTCCAGGTAGAGCCGGTCGCCGCGATCCTTCTTGCGTGCGGCGGTGGTGAGCCGGTCGGGGTGGGCGCCGGCGAGGGTGTCGGCGACCTCGCGGGCGAAGGCACGCGCCTCGTCGACGTCGTGGTCACCGGTGAGCGGCACGATCACATGGAGCCCGCGGGAACCCGTGGTCATCACTGCCGAGGGCAGGTTCAGCTCGTCCAGCAGCTCCCCCAGCAGCCGGGCCGCCTCCCGGACCGTCTCGAAGTCGTCCCGCGAGGGATCGAGGTCGAAGACCAGCCGGTCCGGACGGTCGATCCCGCGGGCCGGGGCCGCGCGGGACAGCCAGCGGTGCAGGGTGATGCTCGCCTGGCCGACGAGGTAGAGCAGGGTCGCCGTGTCGTCGCACACGGTATGACACACCGTGCCGCCCTCTTTGGCGACCTCGACCCGGGTGATCCACTCCGGGTAGCCGTCGGGGGTGTTCTTCTGCATGAACGTGGGCCCGTCGATGCCGTCCGGGCACCGCTCCAGCATCAGCGGGCGGCCCCGCAGGTGCGGCAGCATGAAGGGGGCGACGGCCCGGTGGTAGTCGACGAGGTCGCCCTTGGTGTACTCCTGGACGCCCCCGCCGCCGGGGAAGAGCACCTTCCCCGGCCGGTGGATCCGCACGGTACGGCGCCCGGCCCGCACGGTCCGCGCGGCGTCCTCGCCGCTCACGGCACGATCGCCTGCTCCACCAGCAGCCGCCCGGCCGCCGCGATCGACTCGGCGTCGATACCGGCGGTGTGCAGCTGCTCCTCGGGGGAGGCCGAACCCGGCATGCCGCGTACGGCGAGCCGTATCAGGCGCGGCACGGGCCGTCCGTCGGTGAACGCGTCGAGGACCGCGTCCCCGAGGCCGCCCTCCGGATGGTGGTCCTCCACGGTCACCAGGCAGCCGGTCTCCTCGGCGGCCCGGCGCAGGGTGTCCCGGTCGACGGGCTTGACCGAGTACAGGTCGATCACCCGTACCGCGATGCCCTCCCCCGCCAGCGCGTCCGCGGCGGCCAGAGCCTCGGGCACCGTGACGCCCGCCGCCAGCAGCGTCAGCCGGTCCCGTTCCGAGGAACGCAGGACCTTGCTGCCGCCGATGGGGAACTCCTCGCCGGGACCGTAGATCACGGGGCTCTCGCCGCGCGAGGTGCGCAGGTACCGGATGCCGTCGAGATCCGCCATCGCGGCGACCAGACGCGCGGTCTGGTTGGCGTCACAGGGGTAGAGCACCGTCGAGCCGTGCACCGCCCGCATCATCGCCAGGTCCTCGAGACCCATCTGGCTGGGCCCGTCCTCGCCGATGGCGACCCCGGCGTGCGAGCCGACGAGGTTGATGCCGGCACCACTGACCGACGCCATGCGGATGAAGTCGTGGGCGCGGGTCAGGAAGGCGGCGAAGGTGGCGGCGTAGGGCACCCAGCCGCGCGTCGCCGTCCCGACCGCGGTGGCCACCATCTGCTGCTCGGCGATGTAGCACTCGACGTAGCGTTCGGGATGCTCCTTGGCGAAGAACTCCGCGCGTGTGGAGTCGCCGACCTCCCCGTCCAGGGCCACGACATCGCCACGCACGGTGCCGAGGGCGGCCAGCGCCTCACCGAAGGCGTTCCGTGTCGCCACCTTCTCGCCCTTGTCCCACCGGGGCGGTTCGGCCTGCCCGGTGCGCACGGCGTGCAGCGCGCGGGCGGCGGGCGGTTCCGGCACCCTCACGCGCAGGTCGCGGAGGCCGCCGAGTTCGGCGATCGCCTCGTCGGCCTCCGGCAGCGGCTTGCCGTGCATCCCCTCGCGGTCCTGCACCGCCTCGACACCCTTGCCCTTGAGGGTGCGGGCGAGGATCACGGTCGGCTGCCCCTTGGTGGAGGAAGCCTCCCCGTACGCCCGGTCGACGGCGTCGACGTCGTGCCCGTCCACCTCCACGGTGTGCCAGCCGAAGGCCGCGAAGCGGCGGGCGTACGCGTCGAGGTCGTGGCCGTGCCGGGTGGGGCCGCGCTGTCCGAGCCGGTTCACGTCCACGACGACGGTCAGGTTGTCGAGGTTCTCGTACGCGGCGTGTTCGGCGGCCTCCCACACCGAGCCCTCGGCCAGTTCGCTGTCCCCGCACATCACCCACACCCGGTAGCCGGAGCGGTCGAACCGCTTCCCGGTCAGCGCGATGCCGACGCCGACCGGCAGTCCTTGGCCGAGCGACCCGGTGGCCGTCTCGACCCAGGGCAGCCGCTGGGGGGTGGGATGACCTTCGAGGCGGCTGCCGAGCCTGCGGAAGGTGAGGAGTTCCTCGTCGTCGATGGCGCCGGCCGCCTTGAACGCGGCGTACAGGAGGGGCGAGGCGTGCCCCTTGGAGAGGACGAAACGGTCGTTGCCCCGGTGGTCCGGGTGGTCGAAGTCGTAGCGGAAGTGGCGCGCCAGCAGGACGGCCATCAGGTCGGCTGCGGACATCGAGGACGTGGGGTGCCCGGAGCCGGCGGCGGCTGCGGCGCGGACACTGTCCACGCGCAGCTGCTGCCCGAGCTCGACGAGTTCACCGGTGTTCATGAGTCTCCTTCGAAGGGATCGACGGGGTGGTCGGGATCGGCGGGGCTGTCAGGGCTGTCGGTGCGCTTGACGGGGCCGGGGGCGAGGTGCGGGCCGGTGGGCGGCCGGGGGCCGGGCCGCTTCTTCGCGGGCTCACCACCGGGCCGGCTCTCGGCCGGTTCCCCACCGGACTGCTTCCTGGCGGGCTCGGCGGCCGGCTGCGGCTTCGCCGACTCGGTTGCCTCGCCACCGGACCTCTTCCGCCCCGGGCCGGAGGGCACCCTGGCCAGTTCCGGGGACGCCGTGTCCAGCGGCACCGACCAGGACCGTACGAGCCCCAACTGCACCGCCTGCCGCGGCAGTACGGCGTCCAGCAGCCAGTCGGCGGCGACCCGCACCCGATTGCCGGGCATCGCCGCGAGGTGGTAGCCGCGGGCGACCGCGCCCGCCGCCGGACCGGACAGGTTGACGCCGAGCGGGTTGGCCGCCGCCTTGACGCCGCCCAGGTCCACCAAGAAGCCGAGGTCGCGGTGGCGGTAGGCGCGGGGCTCGCCGTCACCGAGGGAGGCGGCGACGTTGTGGGCGCAGACCTTGCCCTGCCGCCAGGCGTGCTGCGCGGTCATCGGGGTGTACTGTCCGGGCTTCTCCGGATCGGGCACCGCCGCCGCGTCACCGCAGGCGAACACCTCCGGCCGTCCCGGCACCCGCAACTGCGGGTCCACCAGCAGCCGCCCGCGCTCCATGGGCAGCCCGAGCGACTCGGCGAGCGGATCGGGCCGCACTCCCACGCACCACACCAGCGTCCGCGTGTCGACGAACTCCCCGTCGGTCAGCAGCACCCCCTCGCGCGTGGCCTCCTTGACGGAGGTCCCCATCCGTACGTCCACGCCCCGCTCGCGCAGTACCCGGTCGGCGGTGCGGGAGAGCCGCTCGTCGAGTTCGGGCAGGACCCGGTCGGCGATGTCCAGCAGCAGCCAGCGTGGCCGCATACCCGTCCGCAGGGGGTGCTTGTGGACCTGCGCGTCGCTGAACAGCTTCCCGTGCGCGGCGACTTCGGTTCCGGTGTAACCGGCGCCGACCACCACGAAGGTGCACCGGGCGGCGCTGCTCGCGGGGTCGTCGGTGGCCGTCGCGAGCTCCACCTGCCGGGTCACGTGATCACGCAGGTACAACGCCTCGGGCAGCCCTCGGAAGCCGTGCGCGTGCTCGGCCACGCCCGGGATGGGCAACAGCTTGTTGACACTGCCGGCGGCCAGCACCAGCCGGTCGTAGGAGAGGCTGCCGCCGTCGCCCTCGGGGCCGGTGTAGTGCACGGTCCGGGCGTCGAGGTCGATGCGGTCGGCCTCGCCCAGCACCAGCCGTACCTGCCGCAGCGTCCCGGAGAGGGAGACGGTGACCCGGCGCGGCTCCAGGATGCCGGCGGCGACCTGGGGCAGCAGCGGCAGGTACAGGAAGTAGTCGGTCGGGTTCAGCAGGGTGATGTCGGCCCGGCCCCGGGCCAGCCGGGACAGGGTGCGGGCCGTGCGGTACCCGGCGAAGCCGGCACCGATGATCACTGTGCGGGGTCGACTCACGGTTCGCCTCCGGGGCTGTCGTCACGTACCTCGAGAGACTTCCGCGTCCCCCTGGCCGGGGTCGCCAAACGTCCGCCGGTTTCCGCTCCGGACCTGCCACCGGCTTCCGTCCCGGACCTGCCACCGGTTTCCGTATGCCCCGGTGAGGAGGCGGCGCGGTACAGGACCGGTCACCGGAAACCGGGACCTGCCGGCCGGTGGGGCAGGGTCTCACCGGCTGAGTACCGGGACCTAGACCCGTACTTCGCGGGTCCCTCGATCGTGAAGATCAAGTGATCGGGATCGGTCCACGGGCGGTCGGCCCGGCGGCGTGATTGTCATCGGGCAACCGATCGCGGCGGGAACC
>NZ_JBHSPC010000056.1:0-36439 GCF_042656345.1 Streptomyces incanus | reverse complement strand
GCGGTGGAGGCACGGGCCACCGCCTGTGCCTCCACCGCGCCTCGTCCGCCTCGTTCGAGGCCTGTCTCACGACCGGTCAGGCCCGAGGGCCCGGTGCGCCGGGGGCCGGGTCGTCCGGCCGCGGCGGTACGGCTCCCGTGGCGGGCGGCGTCGACGGCACCGGCGGAGCTACGCCACCGGTGCGCCCGCGCTCGGCGTCCTGCTGCCCGGGGACGGACGCCTGCCCGGCGGCCCCGCGCCCGGGGGCGGGCGAGGGGCGGGCCGCGTTCCGCAGTGCGTAGGCCAGGGCGCCCAGAATCACGGCCGTGATCAGCGCAGCGGCCCAGCCCGGCAGGACGAGGGCGAGGGCGAGCCCCACGGCCAGTGCGACGGCCGCGCCCGCGTACAGGGCGGCGGCGCCGGACGCGCCGTACAGGGCGGCCTTGCGGCGCTGCCCCCGCGCCTGTTCACGCAGCTCGTCGCGTACGCTCTCGCGGGCCACCTGCGCCAACTCGTCGACCAGGTGCTTGTCCAGATGCTGCATGTGCTCCAAACGCTGCATGACGCCCGGGTACCCAACGCCCCGAGCACATAACGCCGTTCCCCAACTAGGCTCGTCACCATGGAGATTCTGGGTGCCACACTGCGCGTCTGCGTCGACGACATCGAGACCGCGATCCCCTTCTACGAGCGGCTGGCGGGAGGCAGGGCCCTGCGCTTCGAGCGGGCCGGTGTCCAAGTGGCCGCCGTCGGCTGCTTCCTGCTGATGAGCGGCCCCGCGGCCGAACTGGACGTGCTGCGCAAGGTGGCGGCGACCATCGCGGTGAAGGACGTCGAGGAGGCCGGTCAGGTGCTGGCCGAAATGGGCGCGGACATCATCGCGGGCCCGCTCCCCACACCGGTGGGCCGCAACCTCATCGCACGGCACCCGGACGGTGCGGTCTACGAGTACGCGGACCGCCTCGCCGTCTGAACCGCCCGGCCACGGCTCCGTCCGTACCCGTCCCGTCCCGGTCCGTGCCTCCCCCGCTCGGGCCGGCGAGGCACGGACCGGGACGGGGTGACGCCGGCGGCCTTGCGGACACGGGGCGCCGTACGCTCCGACGCGATCAGCGCGGTCCCCGCATCTCGCGGGTGAGGGCCCAGCGTTCGTGGTCGCGCCAGGCGCCGTCGATGAAGAGCATGCCCGGCGAGAACCCCTCCAGACGGAATCCGCGGCCACGGGCCAGGGCGATGGAGGCGGCGTTGGCGGGCTGCACGTTGATCTCCAGCCGGTGCAGCCGCATCGGCCCGAACGCGTGCCGCACGACGAGGTCCAGCCCTTCGCGCATCAGCCCGCGCCCCGCCGCGTGCGCGAACACGCCGTACCCCAGGACGCCGCACTGGAACGCGCCGTGCACGATGTTGTTGATGTTGATGAACCCGGCGATGGAGCCGTCACGGACTCCGTCGTCAGGGCCCGCGCCTGCATTCGCCTTCTCGCAGACCAGGAGGCCGGCCTTGGCCGGGTCCTCGATCAGGCGCTGCGCGTACGCGGAATACGCCGAGGCGCTGTCCGGCGGGAACAGCCAGGGGTGGTGCAGGTCCTTGCTCTCCCGGGCACGGGCGGTGAACTCGGCGCTGTCCGCGTGGGTGAAGTGGCGTATGCCCACACGGGGGCCTTCTGCAAGATAGCGGGAAGCGGGGTGCGGCACCGTGCCACCCTACGTCGGGTTCCGGGTACGGGAGGGGCTCAGCTCAGCGCCGGCTCGTCGAGCGTCAGGGTGCCCGCGTCCGCGTCGAGTTCGGCCGTGACGCCGAACGGCACGGTGAGCGCCCCGTCGCAGTGCCCGAACCCGAACTGTTCGGCCACGGGCACGCCGAGACCGCCGAGCCGGTCGGCGAGCAGCGCCCGCACCTTCTCGTACGGGCCGCACTGTGCCCAGGAGCCGAGCAGCAGCCCCGACACCCCGTCGAACCAGCCGGCCCGCGACAACTGGGTGAGGTACCGGTCGAGCCGGTACGGCTCCTCCCCCACGTCCTCCAGGCACAGCAGCCCGCCGCGCGCGGAGGGCCTGGCGTGCGGGGTGCCGAGGTCGGCGGCGAGCAGGGCGAGGCAGCCGCCGAGCGTGACGCCGCGCGCCCGGCCGGGGACCAGTGCGGTGCCGTCGGAGGCGAGGGTGCGGACGGTCTCCGGGGCGAACAGGGTGGCCTTGAGGTGCTCCTGCGCGCGGGTGTTCTTGAGGAAGTCGATGCCCGCCGCCATCGGCCCGTGCAGGGTGACCAGGCCGAGCCGGGCCGCGAACGCCTCGTGCAGGGCGGTGATGTCACTGAACCCGACGAAGACCTTCGGTCCGGCGGCCCGCATCGCCGGCCAGTCGAGCAGGTCGACCATGCGCTGCACGCCGTAGCCGCCCCGGGCGCAGATCACCGCGTCCACGGCGGGGTCGCACCAGGCGGCCTGCAGGTCGGCGGCCCGGTCGGCGTCGGTGCCGGCCAGGTAGTCGAACTCGCCGTGACGGTCCAGGACATGGGGGGCGGCCATCGGGTCGAGGTCCCAGCCGCGCAGCGTGTCCAGACCGGCCTGCAGCCGCTCCTCCGGCACGGGCCCGCTGGGCGCGACGACGGCCACCCGGGCACCGGGGCCGAGCCGGGGCGGCCGCCGCAACGGCTCGACCCGGCTCATCCACTCGGCTCGGTCCATCGGTGCGACCCGGCTCATCGGGTCAGCTCCAGGACCGGCACGTCCGGTACCGACAGTCCGAACACCTGGGCGTACAGGGACAGTTCGGCTTCCAGTGCGCGCACCATGGTCTCAGCGCGCCGGAAGCCGTGCCCCTCTCCCTCGAAAGTGAGATACGCGTGCGGCACGCCCTTGCCCTCCAGCCGGGCGAGGAACCGCTCGCACTGCACGGGAGGGCAGATCCGGTCGTCCAGGCCCTGGAGGAGCAGGAACGGCGCGGTGAGCCGGTCGGCGTGCGCGACGGGCGAGCGTTCGGCGTACCGCTCGGGGACTTCGGCGCGCGGGCCGATGAGGCTCTCGAGGTACTGGGACTCGAAGTCGTGGGTCTCCCCCGGGCCCCAGCCGGTCAGGTCGAGCACCGGGTAGATGATGGTGCCGCAGGCGTAGATGTCGGTCGTGGTGAGGGAGGCAGCCGTGGTCCAGCCGCCGGCGCTGCCGCCGCGGACGGCGAGCCGGTCGCGGTCCGCGGTGCCCTCGTCGGCGAGGGCGAGCGCGACGGCGGCGCAGTCCTCGACGTCGACCACGCCCCACTGCTCGCGCAGCCGGTCGCGGTAGGCACGCCCGTAGCCGGTGGAGCCGCCGTAGTTGACCTCGGCGACGCCGATGCCGCGCGAGGTGAAGTAGGCGATCTCGAGGTCGAGCACGAGCGGTGCCCGACCGGTGGGCCCGCCGTGTGCCCAGATCACGTACGGCGGCAGCTCGCCGTCGGGCCCGGCGCAGCCGGGGTTGCGCGGCGGGTACACCTGGGCGTGGATCTCGCGGCCGTCCGGCCCGGTGAAGGTGCGGGCCTGCGGTGCGGGGTAGTGGGCGGGGTCCGCGGCGTCCTCGTGCGGGGCGCCGATCACCCGGGCCCTGCCGGTTCGGGTGTCCAGCTCGACGACCTCGTGGGCGCTGCGCGGGCTCGCTCCGACGGCCACGACGCGCTCGCCGTGGGACGCGAGCGTGGGCGTGAACTCGGTCCAGGGCCCGGCCGCGTCGACGACCTCGCCCGTCTCCGGGTCGAGTATGCCGAGCGTGGCGGCGCCCCGGCCGTGCACGACGGCGATCAGGCCGCTGTCCAGCGGGGTGAACCAGCGCGACCCCGGCTTCCACAGCGGCCCGCCGAACTCTTCCTCGCGCGGGCAGACGGGTTCGCCGTCGAGGTAGAGGTTCCACCAGCCGGTGCGGTCGCTCGTGTGGAGCAGTCGGCCGTCGTGCGTCCAGTCTGCCTGGGCGACCGACTCGCCCGGACCGCCGGCCACGGTGCGGGCGTCGTGCAGGGTGCCGTCGGGGGCGACGTCGGCGAGGCGGAGTTCGGTACCGTCCCAGGGCATGCGGGGATGGTCCCAGGCCAGCCAGGCGGCGAGCCGCCCGTCGGGCGAGAGGCGCGGCCCGGTGACGAACCGGTGCCGGTCGTCGGTCAGTTCGCGCACGGTACCGCGGTCGTCGGCGGCCGAGCCGTCCAGCGGTACGGCGGCCAGGACACGGCGCACGTCACTGGGTCCGTCGCCGGTGGACTCCTCCAGGACGCACCACACCTCGCCGCGGTCCGGCAGCAGGGTCGGCTCGGCCCAGCGCAGCCCCTGCCCCACCGGGGAGACGGGGGTCAGCGGACGCGGCTCGCCGCCCGGTTCGTACCGGTGGAGGCGCTGGTCGGCGAAGTCGACGAACACCACAAGCGGGTCGTCGTCCCGTACGAACCCGGCCCAGGGCCGTCCCCCGTACTCGTGGACCCGGCTGCGCACATTCCATGGCGCGGGCAGGACGGACTCCTCGGCGCCGTCGGAGTGCCGGCGCACCAGGGTGCGGCGGCCGCCCTCGGCGGGCCGGGGCTCGGTCCACCACACCTCGTCCCCGACGAACCCCACGTACTCGGGGCTTCCGTCGTGCGCCGCGGCCGTGGCCGCGTCGATGGGCGAGGGCCACTCGCCGTACGGCAGGGTTCGCACCGTCTCCCCCATGGGCTCAGGCCGTCCGCAGGAACCGGTCGAGGACGCGGACGCCGAAGTGGAGCGCCTCGACCGGGACGCGCTCGTCGACTCCGTGGAAGAGCGCCTGGTAATCGAAGCCCTCCGGCAGTTTCAGCGGGGCGAAACCGTAGCCGGTGATGCCCAGGCGGGAGAACTGCTTGGCGTCCGTGCCGCCGGACATGCAGTACGGCACGGGGTGCCCCTCGGGTGCGAACTCCTGCACCGCGGCCCGCATCCGGGCGAACGTCGTCGAGTCCACCGGCGACTGAAGGGCCGGCTCGCGGTGGTGGAACTCCCAGTCCACGTCGGGCCCGGTGAGCCGGTCCAGGGTGGCGTGGAAGTCGTCCTCGCCACCGGGCAGGATCCGTCCGTCGATGTACGCCTCGGCCTGGCCGGGGATCACGTTGACCTTGTAGCCGGCGTCCAGCATCGTCGGGTTGCTGCTGTTGCGGAGCGTGTGCTCGACGAGCTTCGCGGCCGGGCCCAGCTTGGCGAGCAGCGTGTCCACGTCGGACAGGTCGGGGTCGACGCCGTACAGGGCGGCGAGTTCGGTGAGTGCCGCGCGAACGGTCGGGGTGAGCCGCAGCGGCCACTCGTGCTCACCGATGCGGGCGACCGCGGCGGCCAGGCGGGTCACCGCGTTGTCCCGGTTGACCTTGGACCCGTGGCCGGCCCGCCCGCGCGCGGTGAGCTTCAGCCAGGCCGTGCCGCGTTCTCCCGCGGCGATCGGGTAGAGCTGCCGGCCGGCGCCGTCGTGGACGGTGTAGGCGCCCGATTCGCTGATGCCCTCGGTGCAGCCCTCGAAGAGCTCCGGGTGCCGGTCGGCGAGGAAACCGGAGCCGTCCTCGGCGCTGGCCTCCTCGTCGGCGGTGAAGGCGATCACGATGTCGCGCCGGGGCCGCACGCCCTGGCGGGCCCAGGCCCGCACCACGGCGAGGATCATCGCGTCCATGTTCTTCATGTCGACGGCGCCGCGTCCCCAGACCACCCCGTCGCGCACCTCACCGGAGAACGGGTGCACGCTCCAGTCGGCCGCCTCGGCCGGTACGACGTCGAGGTGACCGTGGACGAGGAGCGCGTCGGCCGTCGGGTCGGTGCCCGCGAGGCGCGCGACGACGTTGGTCCGGCCGGGGGTGCGCTCGAGCAGCACCGGTTCCAGGCCCGCTCCGGCCAGCCGCTCCGCCGCGTACTCGGCGGCGGGCCGCTCCTGGCAGTCACCGCCGCCCCGGTTCGTGGTGTCGATCCTGATGAGGTCGGACGTGAACGTCACGACCTCGTCCAGGGCGTGTTCGTCAGCCATACTGCTCCTCCACCGCGGCCGAGGCGATCGTGGTGACCGCCTTGAAGGTGCGGATCCCGTCGTACATGGTCCCGCTGGTGTACGCCACTTTCCGCTCGCCGGTCCGGGCCACGCCCGGTACGACGGTGGCGGCCATGGCCAGATGCTCGGCGTCGAACTCCACCGCGACGGTGAAGGGGCCCGCGGCCACCGGCTCGTGGCGCACCGCGAGCGCGGCGGCGTCCTTGGCCGCCGCGCGGATGTCGGAGGCCGTCCGGGCCGGTGTCCGGCACACCGCCGCATACCGCGACACGTGGTCCTTGACCGCGACCTTCAGCGCCCCGGGCGCGTAGCCGAGCGCGTCCTCGCAGGCCACGTCGTCGCCGGTGACCAGGACGACCGGCACCCCGTACTCGGCGACGACGGCCGCGTTGAGCAGGCCCTCGCTCGCCCGTTCGCCGTTCAGCCACACCCCGGTGATGGAGTTGGCGAGGAAGGTGTGGGCGAGGACGCCCTCCATGCCGGCGCCGGCGTGATAGCCGATGAACGCGATGCCGTCCACGTCGCCGTGCTGCACGCCCTCGACCATGGACAGCGACTTGTGCCGCCCGGTGAGCATCTCGGCCCGCTCGTCGAGCCGCTCCAGCAGGAGATTGCGCATGGTCCAGTGCGCCTCGTTGATCAGCACCTCGTCGGCGCCGCCATCGAAGAAGCCCCGCACGGCGGCGTCGACGTCGGAGGTGAACATGGACCGGCAGCGCTCCCACTGCGGGGTGCCCGGCAGCACATCGGCCGGCCAGGTGACGCCGGTGGCGCCCTCCATGTCGGCGCTGATGAGGATCTTCATGCGCCTCACGCTACGTCGTGCTGCCAAAACTCTGCCAGGCCTGTGGAAAACTCTCACCGGCCCAGACCAATGACGGTACAGGACGCACGGGACCGTCTCCCACCTGCCCCTATGCCACTCCGCACCCCTTCCCGTACGCCGTAAGCCCCTTCGTGCCGCCGCAGCCGCTCCGTCAGGCCACGGATACTCCGTCGGACCGCGACGGGCCCCGGGTCACCCGGCGCGTCCCGTCACGTACCAGCCGGACGGCAGTTCGATGCGGGAGCCGTCGGGCGCGTACTCCGTCGTCGTGAGGGGCACGGTGCCGTTCGCCAGGAGGGTCAGCCCCGCCGCGGCCAGGAACTCCGGCACCGCGTCGTCGGCCACCCTCCCTGGGGCTATGCCGTGCCGGAAGACCGCCGCCACCTTGGGCGGCGGGCCGGCGGGCGGGGCCGTGAGGCTCTGCAGCAATGCCCCGGCGGCCTCGGAGGGTTCGACGAGGAAAGCACGGCCGCGGTCGCCGATCAGGGTGGCGATGCCGTCCACCAGGGACTGCCGGTCGTCGGTCTCGCACTGGTGCAGCACACCCCGCAGGTAGACGTTGACGTCGCCGAGTTCCGCGTACAGGCCCTGCGCCTCGCCCTTGTCGGCGGCGTCCAACTGCCGGTAGGAGGCCCGGCCGGCCGGATCGGCACGCCGGGCGTGGTCCAGGGCGGCGGCGGACAGGTCGGCGCCGACGACGTGCGGGAAGCGGTCGGCGAGGAAGCGGGTCTGGGTGCCGTTGCCGCAGCCCAGGTCGACCAGCGGCAGACCGGGATCGGACAGATACGGTTCGAACAGGGCCAGGTGGCGGGCGACGGTCAGGGTGGGTTCCGCGTCCCAGAACACTCCCCCCTGCCCGCCCGGCGCCTCGCGCCAGAACCCCTCCCACGCCTCCCGGTACCGACTGGTCACGCTCATGCCCAACTCCCCAGGGTGTGAAGCGAATCCGCCCGCGTGACGGGCCAATACGGTGTACCGCGCGCCGGGGCGCACCGACAAGGACACGGCGCATTTCTTCACGCCCCGTTCGCCTCGGGTGAGCCCCTGTTCGCGTCGCGTGAACCCTCGTTCGCTTCGGGTGAGCCGTCCGACCCGCCTCCGAGGAGCCACCGTTCGTGTCGGCCGGTCGTCCACGCGCGTCGAACGGGGCCCTCGTTCGCGATGCCGTGGGACGGGGGGGCGGGGGACGGGGGACGGGGGACGGGAAGCGTGCCGGATCAGCGGCGCGGCAGCGTCAGTTCGAACCAGACGCTCTTACCGGAATGGGTCCGGCTGGTGCCCCACTCCCGCGCGAGCCTGCTGACCACCCGCAGCCCGCGCCCGAACTCGTCCATCGGCCCGGTGTTGAGGAGTGTGGGCAGTTCGTGGTCGTCGTCCTCCACCTCGCACAGCAGGGTGTCGCCGCGGACCAGGCGCAGCGCGACGGGCCGGGCGTGGGCGTGCCGTACGGCGTTGGTGACGAGTTCGCCGACCATCAGCTCGGCGTGGTCGGCCTGCTTCTCCAGGCCCCACTCGTAGAGCTGTTCGCGGACCATGGCGCGGGCCCGGGGGACCTCCGACGGGTCGGGGACGAGCCGCCACTCGGCGACGTGGTCGGGCTCGATACCGCTCAGGCGTGCCATCAGCAGGGCCACGTCGTCCTTGCGGCCGCCGCGCCCCGCTTTTGAAAACGTCACAGCGAGGGCCCGGATGATGGTGTCGCAGGCGTCGTCCATGGACGCGGCCGGATGGGCGGCGGATTCGCACAAGGTGGCGAGGCCGACACCGATGTCCTCGCCACGCACCTCGACCAGTCCGTCGGTGCACATCACCAACCGATCACCGGGCTCCACGCGCACACGCACGGACTCGAACGGCACTCCGCCGACGCCGATCGGGGCACCGGTGGGCAGGTCGAGCAGTTCACTGCGGCCGTCCGCCGCACGGACCAGGACGGGCGGGACGTGTCCGGCGTTGGCGAGGCAAAGCTCGCTCGCGATGGGGTCGTAGACGGCGTACAGACAGGTCGCCAGATGGGTGTCACCAAGCCGCTGGGCAAGGTCGTCGAGGTTGCGCAGCAGCTGCGTGGGCGGCAGGTCGAGCCCCGCCATGGTCTGCACGGCGGTGCGCAACTGTCCCATCATCGCGGCGGAGTTCAGGCCGTGGCCCATGACGTCGCCGACGACGAAGGCGGTGCGGGCGCCGGGCAGCTTCACCGAGTCGAACCAGTCGCCGCCGACCCGGCCGAGCAGCGTGCCCGGCAGATAGCGGGTGGCGATGTCGCAGCCCGCCATGCGCGGCGGGATGTGCGGAAGCATGCTGTCCTGGAGCGTCTCGGCGACGTTCTCCTGGTAGGTGTACATGCGCGCGTTGTCCAGCACCAGGCCCGCACGGGCGGCGAGTTCGGCGCCGGTGACGCGGTCCATGTCGTTGAAGACCTGCCGCTCCGGGTGGCGCAGCAGAATCATGAAGCCGAGGACGACCTGACGCGCCTTCAGCGGTACGACGAGCATCGAGCGGCCGGTGATCAACGGGCGTATGTCGCGCTTCTCGAACTGCGAGGCGACGGCGTGCCCCATCTGCTCGCTGATGCGCGGCACGAGGACGGGCTCGCCGGTGGTCATGCACTGGAAGAACGGGGTGTGGGCCGGGAAGGGCATGGCTTCGCCGACGGGCACGACGTCGTCCCAGCGGCCGGGTTCGTCGGTGTGCTCGAGGGCGACCCGGTGCCACATGGTGGTGGTGTCGGGCACGCCCTCGTCGAAGCCCTCACCGGCGACGACCTGTTCGCGCAGATAGGTGCCGGCGACATCGGTGAAGCGGGGCACGACGGCCTTGCTGACCTCGACGATGGTGCGGGACAGGTCGAGGGAGGTGCCGATCCGGGAGCTGACCTCGTTGAGGAACTCCAGGTGTTCGCGGACGGCGGCGTACTCGAGGTCCTCGGCCTCGTCACGCTGGTCCTCGGGCACGGGTTCGCCGACCGCGCGGGCCCGTAAGGCCCGTTCGCGACGGGCCTTACGCTCCGCGCGGCGGGGAACCCCCCAGTCGGGGGTGACGGGCACCCGCTCATTCTGGCTGAACTCCAGGATCGGATAGCCCAGTTCGAGGATCTGGGCGGCGATGCGGGCACTCTCCCCGACGCTCATGCTGGGCAGGATCTCGGGGAGCCGGCGGGCCAGGTCCGCGGAGCCGGGGAAGTCGGTGTGCAGGGCGAATCCGGGGGCGATCCACTCGAACGCCTCCGTCTCGTCGCCGTGCAGCGCGTCCGCGTCGGCGGCGAGCACCAGCAGCCGCTCGCTGCCGGGGCCGACCAGCGGGTAGGCCCACCACAGCACGTCGACGCGCCCTGACCTTGCCCTGGACCCGCGAGCGGGGGCGGGAGCAGGGGCGGCGAGGCGGGCGCGGCCCGCGGCCGGATAGGACAGGCCCCGGCCGAGGGAGGATTCGAGATCGGGGCCGAGACCGTCGTGGTCCGCGTACGACGCGTATGCACCGTGCCACCCGGCTTCTCCCTCCTCCCCGTCCTCGGGGAGGGCGCCGGAGACCGGCAGCAGATCGACGGCCGGGCGGCCGAGGGCGTCGCCCTTGGAGAGCCCGAACAGGCGCCGTGCGCCTGTACTCCAGTGCGAGACCAGCCCGTCGCGGTCCACGACGACGACGGCCAGGGGGATCCGGCCGGCACCGAGGCCTTCGGTCACCGCGCCGTCCTCGGCTCCATGGTCGGCCGGTGCGTCCCGCTCGGTGCCACGATCCATGGCCCAGGCCCTCTCTCCCCACGGATCCCAAGATCTGTACCGCCGTACCACCGTACGGGCGCGGCTGATTGCGATGTGTGGCAATACGGGAATTGACCGCCGGTGTTCGCATCGGGATGCGCTCCATCGCACGGACGCCCCTTCCCGACCTCCTTCCCGACCTCCTTCCCGGCCCCGGATCCGCACCACGCTCCGGGCGGCCGGCGGATTCCGCCCCGGGGCGTGTGCCCGGCCAACGGCGCTGCCGCCGCGATCGGTTCGTCCTGCGTCAGCGTGATCCCACTCACGCGCCGCTCCCCTCGTCGCGCCGCCGCACCGCTTCCGCGCGAAAGCGACAACCATGAGCAAGCGCGACGAGTTACGACATACGGAAGGTTCGTACGGAGATCACTCGAACCGCCGAGGCGAAGGGGCGGGCCCGGCCGCCTCGGCGGTCACTTCTCGACCTCGGTGGCGAGTCTGGCGAGCAGCGCGTCGTGGATGCGCGCGAGGCCCTTGGGGGCGAAGGTCCTCTCGAAGAAGCCTCCGATGCCCCCGGCGCCGGTCCAGGTGGTGGTCACGACGACCCGTGACCTGCCCTCCCCGGCCGGGGTGACGCGCCAGGTGGTGACCATGGACGAGTTGCGGTCCTTCTCGACCAGTTCGCCGTCACTCGGCTCGGTGACCTCCATGAGGCAGTCGCGGACGCGCTTGCTGGTGGCCTGGAGCTTCCAGTGGACGAGGCTGCCCTCGCCGTCACCGCCCTCGCGGACCTCGTACTCGCTGTACTGCTCGGGCAGCAGCCTCCCGCGCGTGCCGCGGTAGTCGGCGAGGGCGTCGAACACCGTCTCCGCGTCCGCCGCGACGATCCGCTCCGTAGTGGCCTCGACCTGCGCCATCGGTTTCCTCCAGGACATGGGTTCTCGGGGGGTCGGGGCAAGCCAACCACCCCCTCACCCGGCCCCCCAAATCGGGAGTCCGGAAGTGATCGGGAGTGTGCTCAAACCAGTCGTTCACGCGATCAAGGGAACACTTGTTCCATTACGTGGGCCAGTGTTTGGCCAGTACCACCGAGGAGGCGTCATGCGCGGGGAGGACCTCACCCCGGACTCCGGACACAGCCGGGCCGACGCCGCACTGTTCGGCGCGGACGCGATAACCACCCGCACCTTCGACACGCCGGAGTTCACCGGAGTTCACCGGAGTTCGCCGGAATCACCTTCCACGAGATCCGCGCCCGCTCGATCCTCGACCGGGTGCCCGGGGCGTCCCGCATGCCCTTCGAGCGGACCGTGAATCCCCATCGGGGATGCACGCGCAAAGATGCCCCACCGCCTCCGGCCCGCCGGGCCCCGGTAGCCGGATCTCCGGACCAGCGGTCCCCCGCCTCCGGGCCCTCCGCCTCCGCGTCCCGGTGCTCCGGATCCCCCACATCGGGTCCGACCCAACTCTCGCTTCTTCAGGAGCATTCGAGGGCATCCGGCGACCCGATCGGGTCAAGAGTCGGCAGAACGCGTTCATCCGGCGGCTCGTTCCGGGACGATGCCGCGTGGACCGTGAGCCCGCGGTTCACCGACCTCCGTCCTGGGAGGACCCATGAGGAAACGCGCAGCAGTGCTGTGCAGTGCCGCCGCCGTCATGGCCGGGAGCCTGACGGCCCTGCCCGCCGAGGCGGCCGCACCGAACGGCGCCGACACCTTCCGCGCGGCGAAGCCCGTGTGGAAGGACTGCGGCACCGAGAACTATCCGACGCTGCAGTGCGCGTCCGTCGAGGCACCTCTCGACCATGCCCGCCCCGGGGGGCGGAAGATCACCCTCGCGCTGTCCCGCGTTCCGCACACCGCGAAGAAGTACCAGGGCCCCCTGCTGGTCAACCCGGGCGGCCCCGGCGGCAGCGGGCTGGCGCTCGCCGGGTTCGTCGCGGCGTCGCTGCCGAAGGAGGTAGCCGCCCAGTACGACGTGATCGGCTTCGATCCGCGCGGGGTGGGCGCGAGCAGGCCCGCGCTGAACTGCGAGCCGGGCTTCTTCGACCCGGTGCGGCCGAATCCGGTGCCGAGCACCCGCGCGGTGGAGCAGGCCAACCTCGAACGCGTGAAGTCGTTCGCCGACGCCTGCGGCAAGAAGCACGCGGATCTCCTGCCTAACGTGAACACGACCAGCGCGGTGCGCGATATGGACGTGGTCCGGCAGGCGCTGGGCGTCCAGAAGATCAATTACTTCGGCTACTCCTACGGCACGTATCTGGGTGCCGTGTACGCCAAGCTGTTCCCGGAGCGGGTGCGGCGCCTGGTCCTCGACTCGATCGTCGACCCCACCGGGGTCTGGTACGAGTCCAACCTGAACCAGGACCACGCCTTCAACGACCGCCACCGCGCCCTGATGGCCTGGATCGCCGAGCACGACAGCACGTACCGGCTCGGCACCGATCCGGAGAAGATCGAGGCCGAGTGGTACGCGATGCGCGCGGCCCTGGCGAAGAAGCCGGCCGGTGACAAGGTGGGCGCGGCCGAACTGGAGGACACCTTCCTGCCGGGCGGCTACTACAACGGCTACTGGCCCTATCTGGCGGAGGCGTTCGCGGCGTACGTGAACGACGGCGACTTCGGACCGCTGGTCAAGGCGTACGAGAACTTCGGCGCGATCGACGCCGCCGGCGACAACGGCTACAGCGTCTACACGGCGGTCGAGTGCCGGGACGCGTCCTGGCCGCGGGACTGGCGGCAGTGGCGCAAGGACAACTGGGAGGTGTACGAGCGGGCACCGTTCCTGACGTGGAACAACGCCTGGTACAACGCGGCGTGCGCGTTCTGGCCGACCGAGTCGCTGCGGCCCGTGAACGTCGTCAACGGGAAGCTGCCGCCGGCGCTGCTCTTCCAGGCCACCGACGACGCGGCCACCTCCTACCAGGGCGGCGTGACGGTCCATCATCTGCTGGCCCGCTCCAGCCTGGTGGTGGAGCGGGGCGGCGGCAATCACGGCATCACGTTGAGCGGCAACGCCTGCCTGGACGAGCACCTGACGGCGTACCTGACCGACGGCACCGTGCCGCGCGGCCGCGGCACGGCCGACGCGGTGTGCGAGGCGCTGCCCGACCCGACCCCGCGGACGTCGAAGGCCACGTCCCCCACGTCCCGCGGCTCGACCCTGCACGGTCTGCTCGGCTTCCGCCGCTGAGCAGGCGCGTCGTCGGGACGGGGAGTCGGGGGCAGAGAGGCGGGGCAGAGAGGCGGGGGGCCGGGGCACGGCGTTGTCGGACCCCTGGTCCACCATGGAGCCATGAGCGAGCCAATCGGGACCCCCGCCCCCGGCGACGTCCTCCCCTCGTCCCCGGCGGAGTTCGTGCCGCGCCCGATGACGGCGGACGACTGCGCCGAGGTCGCCGAGATCCGCGTACGCGGCTGGCAGCACGCCTACAGGGGCCTCGTCCCCCAGCCCTATCTCGACGGCCTCGACATCGCGGCGGACGCCGACCGGCAGCGCGCCCGCCTGCTGGACGGCGACCGGCGCGTGGTGAACCTGGTCGTCGACAGCGGCGGCAAGCTCCTCGGCTGGGCGGCCCTCGGCCCGTACCGGGACGGCGAAACACGCACCGAGGACGCCGAGTTGTACGCCCTGTACCTGCGTCCCCAGCACATCGGCCGGGGCGTGGGCAGGGCCCTCCTCTCGGCGGCGGTCCGGTACTGCGCCGCCGCCGGACACCAGCGCATGTACCTGTGGGTCCTCGAGGGCAACGCCCCCGCCCGCCGCTTCTACGAGCGGGCCGGCTTCGCCGCGGACGGCGCCGAGGAGGCCTTCGAGGTGGGCGAGGCGGTGGTGCCCGAGGTGCGGTACGCGAAGGATCTCCGCGGCTGAGCGGTCCGGCCACCGCCGCGGAGCCCGCGGCTACCGCTGCCCCGGTATCCGCGGCGCGGACGCCCGCTGCTGCCCGGGGATCCGCGCCAGGGCACGGACCGCCGCCTCGGCCAGGGCGGGGTGGGCCAGGGCCTCGTTCAGGACGGGTTCGGCGCGGGCGTCGCCGAGTTCGCCCAGTCCGTCCACGCAGGCGAGGGCGACCCCGCGGTACGGGTCGTGCGGGCGCAGCCGCCGCTGCAGCGTGGTGATCAGGGCGGGCACGGCTTCCGGGGCGCGCAGTTCGACGAGCAGGCGTACGGGGTGCAGGGCGTAGGCGACGCGAAGTTCGTTGGTGGCGAGGGCGGCGGCGGCACGGGCGGTGCGCGGGTCGCCGAGGCGGGCCAGGGCGTAGGCGGCGCCGGCGCAGCGCGGTGGGTCCCGGTGGTTAAGGAGAAGCACGAGGGACTCGAAGGCCCGCCGGTCCCCCGCGAGCCCGAGCCGGAAGGCCGCCAGTTCCCTGGCCCACAGCGGCTGCCCCGGCTCGGTGAGCACGGTGGTCAGGGCGTCGGGGTCCTCGGTCGCCAGAAGCCGGTCGACGGCTGCCGATCCGGCCGCCTCGGCCCGTAAGCGCTCCGTGAGCGATCGCAACTCTTCGTCCATGCCCCGAGGTTAGACGGCCCACCCGGCTGCCGGGACGTACATCACAAACACCGGGGGTTGGCGCGCTCGTTACCCGCGGGTTAGGCTCAATCGAGCGAGTTACCCACTCGCGTTCTCGCTGTTCGTTTCTCCTCACGGTGGTTCGGTGACGCAGCCACGGTGAGTGCAGTCGGTTCGGTACTCGTACGCGTGTACCGCAGTACGGCTCGGCCCCGGGACAGGGCTGGTCGGAACCGCCGTTCCCGGGCATGTGCCCGTCGTGACGGCACCGGGCGTGTGCGCTCGCAGCCCGGCATCACCCGCATTCCGTACGCACGTACCCGGTGCGCCCCTCGGCGCACCCGGGCGCGTTCTCCGTCGTCACCCTCATTCCTGGAGTCCCTCGATGGCCACTCCCCTGTCCCCCCAGTCCGACACCCCCATGCTCCCGCTCCGGACCGTCGCCGTGGTCGGCCTCGGCACGATGGGCACCGGCATCGCCGAGGTCCTGGCCAAGGCCGGCCGCGAGGTCGTCGGCATCGACGTCAGCGCGGCCCAGGCCACGCGGTGCGTCGCCGTCCTGGAGTCCTCGACCGCCCGCGCCGTGGAGCGCGGCCGACTCACCGGGGAGCAGCGCACGGAACTTCTGGCCCGCGTGACCACCTCCACCGACCTCGCGGCGGCGGCCGGCGCCGACCTGGTGATCGAGGTGGTGCCGGAGTCGTACGAGGTCAAGCAGCAGATCTTCCGTGAACTCGACGCCGTGGTGCGGCCGCAGACGATCCTGGCGACCGGCACCAACGCCCTGTCGGTCACCCGCCTCGCCGCCGACTCGGCCCGTCCCGAGCGCGTGCTGGGCCTGCATTTCTTCAACCCCGCCCCGGCGATGAAGCTGGTGGAGGTCGTCTCCTCGGTGCTGACCTCGCCGGCGGCCGTCACCGCGGTCACCGACCTGGCCCTGGATCTGGGCAAGGAGCCGGTCGCGGTCGGCGACCGGCCCGGATTCGTCGCCGACGGGCTGTTGTTCGGCTACCTCAACCAGGCCGCCTCGATGTACGAGTCGAACTACGCCTCCCGCGAGGACATCGACGCCGCGATGCGGCTGGGCTGCGGTCTGCCGATGGGTCCGCTGGCGCTGCTCGACCTGATCGGCGTCGACACCGCGCGGACGGTCCTGGAGGCCATGTACACGGAGTCCCACGACCGGCTGCACGCGCCGGCCCCGATCCTGAAGCAGCTGAGCGAGGCGGGTCTGACGGGCCGCAAGGCGGGGCGCGGCTTCTACACGTACGAGGAGCCGGGCAGCGCCACCGTCGTGCGGGACGCGCTGACCCCGCCGGAGGACGGCCGGCTCACCGAGGGCCGGCCGGTCCGTTCGGTGGGCGTGGCGGGCTCGGGCACCATGGCCTCGGGCATCGCCGAGGTGTTCGCCAAGGCCGGCTACCACGTGGTCCTCGCAGCCCGCAGCGCGGAGAAGGCACAGGGTGCCAGGGCCCGGATCGGCACGTCCCTGGCGCGCTCCGTCGACAAGGGACGGATGACCGCCGAGGCCGCCGCCCAGGCCCTGGAGCGGGTCCGGCCGACGGATTCCTACGACGACTTCGCCGACGTGGACCTGGCGGTCGAGGCGGTTGCCGAGGACCTGGAGGTCAAGCGGCAGCTGTTCGGGACGCTGGACAAGGTCTGCAAGCCGGGCGCGGTGCTCGCCACCACCACCTCCTCGCTGCCCGTGATCGTCTGCGCCCGTGCCACCTCGCGTCCGCAGGACGTGATCGGCATGCACTTCTTCAACCCGGCGCCGGCCATGAAACTGGTCGAGGTGGTCCGTACGGTGCTGACCGAGGACGACGTCCACGCGACGGTGCGCGAGGTCTGCCGGGCGATCCGCAAGCACGCCGTGGACTGCGGTGACCGGGCCGGTTTCATCGTCAACGCGCTGCTGTTCCCGTACCTCAACAACGCGGTCAAGATGGTGCAGGAGCACTACGCCGGCATCGACGACATCGACGCCGCGATGAAGCTGGGCGGCGGCTACCCGATGGGCCCGTTCGAGCTGCTGGACGTCGTCGGGCTGGACGTCTCGCTCGCGATCGAAAAGGTCCTGCACCGCGAGTTCCGCGACCCGGGGCTCTCCCCGGCGCCGCTGCTGGAGCATCTGGTGGCCGCGGGCTGCCTCGGCCGCAAGACCGGCCGTGGCTTCCGCGAACATGCCAAGCGCTGAGCCGCCGCACCGCCTGGGCGACTGGTACCGCGGCGGCGGCCAGTGGGGCGGGCTGCTGGAACCCGGCCGGTTCCCGCCGCCCCCCGGCCGCAGCGCTCCCCCGCCCCCCGAGGGCGGGGGAGTTCCCGGTCCGGCGCGGCGAGCTGCGCGCATGCAGTACGTTCGGGACATGTCCCAGCCCGCCAAGTCCTCCCGTACACCCGCCACGACCGAGCCGCCGGAACGCGCCGCAGGCAGTCGCGCCGCCGCCCAGCGGCTGAAGATGCGCCGGGAACTGGCGGCCGCCGCGATGGAGCTGTTCGCGACCAAGGGGTACGAGGCCACCACCGTCGACGAGATCGCGGCCGCGGCCGGGGTCGCCCGCCGCACCTTCTTCCGGCACTTCCGGTCCAAGGAAGAGGCGATCTTTCCCGATCACGACGACACCCTGGTACGCGCCGAGGCGGTGCTCAACGCGGCGCCGGCGCACGAGCATCCGCTCGACACGGTGTGCCGTGGCATCAAGGAGGTCATGCGGATGTACGCGGCGCGGCCGGAGATCTCGGTCGCCCGCTACCGGCTGACCCGCGAGGTGCCCACCCTGCGTGAGGCGGAGATCGCGTCGGTGGCCCGCTACGAGCGTCTCTTCACCCGTTACCTGCTCGGCCACTTCGACGAGCACGCGCACGACGAGGACGCGGGCGACGACCCGCTGCTGGCGGAGGTCGCCGCGTCCGCCGTGGTCACCGCGCACAACCATGTGCTGCGGCGCTGGCTCAGGGCGGACGGCCAGGGCGATGTGGAGGCGGAGCTCGACCACGCCTTCTCGATCGTCCGCAAGACCTTCGGGAACGGGATCATGGCGGGCCGCCGCACGGTGCCGCCGAGGCCGTCGGCCGCCTCGGTGTCCGCCCAGGGCGAGGTGCTGGTGACGGTCGCCCGCACCGACGCCCCGCTGGACGAGGTGATGCGGACCATCGAGCAGGCCCTGAAGGAGCACTGAGGAGCGCTCGAGGGGCACCAGGAGGCCCTGCCGAGGCACTGAGCAGTGCTCTGAAAGCGCACTGAGCGCACCTCGCCGTTGTGACGACGGCCACCCCATGGGGTGGCCGTTTTGCCATGTCAGGACCCCTTTTCACGTCCCCTTCGGACCCCATTCGATCGATCATCGCTCATTTGTTACGTAAAGATTTCATCTGAGAGCGATTCATGGCACCCAGTGCCTTGCGTGCTGTCACGGCGTGCCATACGTTGAAGGAGTCCGGGCGGCCGGCGCGCAGAGACCCTTCGCGCGTCGGCTGTCCCAGCAAGCCGAAAGGCCTGCCCGCCCGGACGCCTGCGTCACAGGCACCCTCCCGCGCCACCAAGCGCTGCCGAAGCACCACCGCCGAACCGACGGCACCCCCTCAGACCCTCAACAGCACCGACGCAACCGTCAGCGCCCCTCCCTCAGGGCTTCCCCAAGCTCTCGACTTCGCTCGACCGGGGGAGGCCCCAACCCGCCGGAGGCACACCGTGACCGTCAAGGACATCCTGGCCGCGATCCAGTCGCCCGACTCCACGTCGGAGGACTTCGCCGCCCTGCCGCTCCCCGACTCGTACCGCGCGATGACCGTGCACAAGGACGAGACCGAGATGTTCTCCGGACTCGCCACCCGCGACAAGGACCCGCGCACGTCGCTCCACCTCGACGACGTGCCGCTGCCCGAACTCGGCCCGGGTGAGGCCCTGGTGGCCGTGATGGCCTCCTCGGTCAACTACAACTCGGTGTGGACGTCGATCTTCGAGCCGATGTCGACCTTCGGCTTCCTGGAGCGCTACGGCAGGCTCAGCGAGCTGACCAGGCGCCACGACCTGCCGTACCACATCATCGGCTCGGACCTCGCGGGCGTCGTGCTGCGCACCGGCCCCGGCGTCAACGCCTGGCACCCCGGCGACGAGGTCGTCGCCCACTGCCTCTCCGTCGAGCTGGAGTCCAGCGACGGCCACAACGACACGATGCTCGACCCGGAGCAGCGGATCTGGGGCTTCGAGACCAACTTCGGCGGCCTGGCGGAGATCGCCCTGGTGAAGTCCAACCAGCTGATGCCGAAGCCGGACCACCTGAGCTGGGAGGAGGCCGCCGCCCCCGGCCTGGTCAACTCCACCGCCTACCGGCAGCTGGTCTCCCGCAACGGCGCCGGCATGAAGCAGGGCGACAACGTGCTCATCTGGGGCGCCAGCGGCGGACTCGGCTCCTACGCCACCCAGTTCGCGCTGGCCGGCGGCGCCAACCCGATCTGCGTCGTCTCCAGCGAGCAGAAGGCGGACCTCTGCCGGGCGATGGGCGCCGAGGCGATCATCGACCGCACCGCCGAGGGCTACAGGTTCTGGAAGGACGAGCACACCCAGGACCCGAAGGAGTGGAAGCGCTTCGGCAAGCACATCCGCGAACTCACCGGCGGCGAGGACGTCGACATCGTCTTCGAGCACCCCGGCCGCGAGACCTTCGGCGCCTCCGTGTACGTCACCCGCAAGGGCGGCACCATCGTCACCTGCGCCTCGACCTCGGGCTACCACCACGAGTACGACAACCGGTACCTGTGGATGTCCCTGAAGAAGATCGTCGGCTCCCACTTCGCCAACTACCGCGAGGCCTGGGAGGCCAACCGCCTCGTCGCCAAGGGCAAGATCCACCCCACCCTGTCGCGGGTGTACTCCCTCGAGGACACCGGCCAGGCCGCCTACGACGTGCACCGCAACCTCCACCAGGGCAAGGTCGGCGTGCTGTGCCTCGCCCCCGAGGAGGGCCTGGGCGTGCGCGACCACGAGAAGCGCGCGCAGCACGTGGATGCCATCAACCGCTTCCGGAACATCTGAGGGCCGTTGAATGACAGAACGTCAGAAGGACCGTCCGTGGCTGATGCGGACCTACGCCGGTCACTCCACGGCCGAGGCGTCGAACGAGCTGTACCGGCGCAATCTCGCCAAGGGTCAGACCGGTCTGTCGGTGGCGTTCGACCTGCCGACGCAGACCGGCTACGACCCCGACCACGTCCTCGCCCGCGGTGAGGTCGGCCGGGTCGGGGTGCCGGTCTCGCACATCGGCGACATGCGCAGGCTGTTCCAGGACATCCCCCTGGAGCAGATGAACACCTCGATGACGATCAACGCCACCGCCATGTGGCTGCTGGCGCTCTACCAGGTCGTCGCCGAGGAGCAGGGCGCGGACATCACCGAGCTCCAGGGGACGACCCAGAACGACATCGTCAAGGAGTACCTGTCCCGCGGCACGCACGTGTTCCCGCCGGGGCCGAGCCTGCGCCTGACGACGGACATGATCGCGTACACGGTCTCCCACATGCCGAAGTGGAACCCGATCAACATCTGCAGCTACCACCTGCAGGAAGCGGGCGCCACACCGGTCCAGGAGATCGCGTACGCGATGTCCACGGCGATCTCGGTGCTCGACGCCGTGCGCGACTCCGGCCAGGTGCCGCCGGAGCGCATGGGCGACGTCGTCGGCCGTATCTCGTTCTTCGTGAACGCGGGCGTCCGCTTCGTCGAGGAGATGTGCAAGATGCGCGCCTTCGGCCGGATCTGGGACCGGATCACGCGCGAGCGGTACGGCATCGAGAACCCCAAGCACCGCCGCTTCCGCTACGGCGTCCAGGTCAACTCCCTCGGACTGACCGAGGCGCAGCCGGAGAACAACGTCCAGCGGATCGTGCTGGAGATGCTGGCCGTGACCCTCTCCAAGGACGCACGCGCGCGCGCCGTCCAGCTGCCGGCCTGGAACGAGGCCCTGGGCCTGCCCCGCCCCTGGGACCAGCAGTGGTCGCTGCGCATCCAGCAGGTGCTCGCCTACGAGAGCGACCTGCTGGAGTACGGGGACCTCTTCGAGGGCTCCACGGTGGTCGAGGCGAAGGTGGAGGAGCTGGTCGAGGCGTCGCTGGCCGAGATGGGGCGGATCGAGGAGATGGGCGGCGCGATGGCCGCCGTCGAGTCCGGCTACCTCAAGTCCCGGCTGGTCTCCTCGCACGCCGCGCGCCGGGCCCGGATCGAGTCGGGTGAGGAGAAGATCATCGGTGTCAACGCCTTCGAGGGCACCGAGCCGAACCCCCTGACCGCCGATCTCGACACCGCGATCCAGACCGTCGACCCGGCCGTCGAGGCGCGGGTGGTGGAGGCGCTGGGCCGCTGGCGCGACACGCGCTACCAGCCGCCGTTCAACCACCCGCGGCCCTGCAAGGCGCTGGAGGCGCTGAAGGAGGCCGCGAAGGGCGACGGCAACCTGATGGAGGCCACCCTGGAGTGCGCCCGGGCGGGGGCCACGACCGGCGAGTGGGCCGGTGCCCTGCGCGAGGTGTTCGGCGAGTACCGCGCCCCGACCGGGGTGTCCTCGGCGCCGTTCGCCGTCCCCGCCGAGGCGGGCTCGGCGCTCGCCGACGTCCGCCGCAAGGTGGAGGTGACGGCGCGTGACCTAGGTGTCGGCAAGCTGCGCTTCCTGGTCGGCAAGCCGGGCCTGGACGGCCACTCCAACGGCGCCGAGCAGATCGCCGTGCGGGCCCGCGACGCCGGGTTCGAGGTGGTCTACCAGGGCATACGGCTCACACCGGAGCAGATCGTGGACGCCGCCCTCGCGGAGGACGTGCACGCGGTGGGCCTGTCCATCCTCTCCGGCTCCCACGCCCAGTTGGTGCCGGACGTGCTGGAGCGGCTGCGCGGGGCCGGCGCGGCCGACATCCCGGTGATCGCCGGCGGGATCATCCCGAACGCCGACGCCGAGCAGCTCAGGGCCGCAGGAGTGGCCGCGGTCTTCACACCGAAGGACTTCGACATCACCGGGATCATCGGCCGTATCGTCGACGAGATCCGCACCGCGAACAAGCTCGACCCCCTGGAGGTCCCCGCATGACGACCGTGAACCGCCTTCGCCCCCGCCGCTCCTGCCTGGCGGTCCCGGGAAGCAACCCCCGCTTCCTGGAGAAGGCCCAGGGCCTCCCCGCCGACCAGGTCTTCCTCGACCTGGAGGACGCCTGCGCGCCGCTGGCCAAGCCCGAGGCGCGGCACACCATCGTCAAGTTCCTCAACGAGGGCGACTGGACCGGCAAGACGCGCGTGGTCCGGGTCAACGACTGGACGACCGAGTGGACGTACCGCGACGTCGTGACCGTCGTCGAGGGCGCCGGCCCGAACCTCGACTGCATCATGCTGCCGAAGGTGCAGGACGCCCGGCAGGTCGTGGCGCTCGACCTGCTCCTCACTCAGATCGAGAAGACCATGGGCTTCGAGGTCGGCCGCATCGGCATCGAGGCGCAGATCGAGAACGCCCAGGGCCTGAACAACGTCAACGAGATCGCGCAGGCCTCCGGGCGCGTCGAGACGATCATCTTCGGCCCGGCCGACTTCATGGCGTCGATCAACATGAAGTCGCTGGTCGTGGGTGAGCAGCCGCCCGGCTACCCGGCGGACGCCTACCACTACATCCTGATGAAGATCCTGATGGCCGCCCGCGCCAACAACCTCCAGGCGATCGACGGCCCCTACCTGCAGATCCGCAACGTCGACGGCTACCGCGAGGTCGCCCGGCGCGCCGCCGCCCTCGGTTTCGACGGCAAGTGGGTGCTCCACCCGGGTCAGGTCGAGGCGTCCAACGAGATCTTCTCGCCCTCCCAGGAGGACTACGACCACGCCGAACTGATCCTGGACGCGTACGACTACTACACGTCCGAGGCGGGCGGCAAGAAGGGCTCCGCGATGCTCGGCGACGAGATGATCGACGAGGCCAGCCGCAAGATGGCGCTGGTCATCTCCGGCAAGGGCCGGGCCGCCGGCATGCGGCGCACCAGCACGTTCGAGATCCCGGAGGCGTGAGCGGCATGCAGTTCGGACGCACTTACGAGGAGTTCGAGGTCGGCGCGGTCTACAAGCACTGGCCCGGCAAGACGGTCACGGAGTACGACGACCATCTCTTCTGTCTCCTCACCATGAACCACCACCCCCTCCACATGGACACCCACTACGCGGAGAAGACGACGGACTTCGGCAGGAACGTCGTCGTGGGCAACTACATCTACTCGCTGCTGCTCGGCATGTCGGTGCCGGACGTCTCCGGGAAGGCGATCGCCAACCTGGAGATCGAGTCGCTGCGGCACGTGGCGCCGACCTTCCACGGCGACACGATCTACGGCGAGACGACCGTGCTCGACAAGTGGCCGTCCAGGTCGAAGGACGACCGCGGCATCGTCCACGTCGAGACCAAGGGGTACAAGCAGGACGGCACCCTGGTGTGCGTGTTCCGCCGCAAGGTGATGGTGCCGACCGAGACGTACATCAAGGAGCGCGGCGGCGAACAGCCCGGCCGCCCGGAACCGCTGGACATTCCAAAGCGAGAGCAGGAGAAGTAGCCATGGCGCGACTCGCCCAGACGGCCGGTCTGACCGACGTCCAGCGGGAGATCCTCTCCACCGTCCGGGACTTCGTGGACAAGGAGATCATCCCGGTCGCGACCGGCCTGGAGCACCGCGACGAGTACCCGCAGCAGATCGTCGACGGCCTGAGGGAACTCGGCCTGTTCGGTCTGATGATCCCCGAGGAGTACGGGGGTCTGGGCGAGTCGCTCCTCACCTACGCCCTGTGCGTGGAGGAGATCGCGCGCGGCTGGATGTCGGTGTCCGGCATCATCAACACGCACTTCATCGTGGCGTACATGCTCAAGCAGCACGGCACGCAGGAGCAGAAGGACCACTTCCTGCCGCGCATGGCGGCCGGAGACATCCGGGGCGCGTTCTCCATGTCGGAGCCGGCCCTGGGCTCGGACGTGTCAGCGATCTCGTCGAAGGCGGTGCGGGACGGCGACGAGTACGTCCTGAACGGCCAGAAGATGTGGCTGACCAACGGCGGTACGTCGTCCCTGGTGGCCGTTCTGGTCCGGAGTGACGAAGGACACCCGGAGGGCACGGCGCCGCACAAGTCGATGACGACCTTCCTGGTGGAGAAGGAGCCCGGCTTCGGCGAGGTGCGGCCCGGACTGACCATCCCGGGCAAGATCGACAAGATGGGCTACAAGGGGGTCGACACCACCGAGCTCATCATGGACGGCCTGCGCGTTCCGGCGGACCGCGTGCTCGGCGGGGTCACCGGCCGCGGTTTTTACCAAATGATGGACGGCGTCGAGGTCGGCCGCGTCAATGTGGCGGCGCGGGGCTGCGGTGTCGCCCAGCGCGCCTTCGAACTCGGGGTCCGGTACGCCCAGCAGCGACACACGTTCGGCAAGCAGATCGCCCAGCACCAGGCCATTCAGTTCAAGCTCGCGGAGATGGCTACCAAGGTGGAGGCCGCGCATGCGATGATGGTGAACGCCGCGCGCAAAAAGGACTCCGGAGAACGAAACGACCTGGAGGCGGGGATGGCCAAGTACCTCGCGTCCGAGTACTGCAAGGAGGTCGTCGAGGACGCCTTCCGGATCCACGGCGGCTACGGCTTCTCCAAGGAGTACGAGATCGAGCGCCTCTACCGCGAGGCGCCGATGCTGCTGATCGGTGAGGGTACCGCCGAGATCCAGAAAATGATCATCGGCCGCAGACTGCTCGAAGAGTATCGATTCCAGGGCTGAATGTCCGGATACGGGGTGTTTTCTTGGAATAGAGGATCACACCCCGTCAGCACTCTCCGGTCACCGACTCGACTGCTCGGCTTACCCAGTTGTCGTCTGGAGCCGCTACGATCGCCGGAAAGCCGCCGTCCCCTGTCCATGCGCGGCACTTATCCGCTACGAAGGTCATCCATGCCCCACAGCAAAACCTCTGCATCTCGCGACAGCCTCGCCGGCGTGCGCCTCGCGCGCGGAGCGTCGCCGTGGCTCCTGCCGACCGTCGCCACCGCAGCCGTCAGCCTGGTCCGCGCCCGCCGCTCGGGTGCCGCCAAGGCCGTAGCCGTCCCCGTCACCGCTCTCGCGGCGGGGATGCTGTGGTTCTTCCGCGACCCCGAGCGCGAGATCACCCGGGGCCGGGTCATCTCGCCCGCCGACGGTGTGGTGCAGAGCATCATGCCGTGGAAGGACGGCCGGACCCGCGTCGCGATCTTCATGAGCCCGCTCAATGTTCACGTCAACCGCGCCCCGCTGGCCGGCACGGTGACGTCGGTCGAGCACATCCCCGGTGGATTCGTTCCCGCCTTCAACAAGGAGAGCGAGAACAACGAGCGCGTCGTCTGGCACTTCGACACCGAGCTCGGTGACATCGAGATGATCCAGATCGCCGGTGCGGTGGCCCGCCGCATCGTCCCCTACCTGCCCGAGGGCACCAAGGTGGAGCAGGGCGAGCGGATCGGTCTCATCCGGTTCGGCTCGCGTGTCGACCTCTACCTGCCCGAGGGTGTGGAGATCGATGTCGAGGTGGGTCAGAAGACCGTGGCTGGGGTGACTCGCATTGACCGTGATTGATCCGGAGAAGACACCGATCGGCTGGGTGCCCGACGCCGACGAGGCGGACGACGAGGAGGAGATGCCGCTCTCACTCCGCCTGTCGATAGCGGACACCCTCACCCTCGGCAACGCCACCTGCGGCTTCATGGCGGTGTACTTCACCACCACCGGCATCCTGATCCCGCACCTCACGGGCAGCCAGGAGACCGGGATGGCCCGCCACAGCGCGGCCACCGCCGTGATCCTCATGCTGTGCGCGGCGGTCTTCGACCTGTTCGACGGCCTGGTGGCCCGCAAGCTGCGCTCCTCCCCCATGGGCGCGGAGCTCGACAACCTCTCGGACCTGGTCAGCTTCGGTCTGGCCCCGGCGTACTTCGTCCTCGTGTACGGCATGGTCGCGGACGACGCGCATCAGAGAGTGGCCGCGGTCGGGGCGATCGTGGTGCTGCTGGCGGTGGTGCTGAGACTTGCGAGGTTCTCCTGCGTCACCGTCAAGGACGGCACCTTCCAGGGCATGCCGTCACCGTTCGGGGCGCTGACCATCGTCTCGATCGTGCTGCTGGAGCTGCCGTTCGTGGCGACGGTTCTGGCGATCCTGGGCACGGCCTGGCTGATGGTGAGCCGAGTCGAGTACCCGAAGCCGCGGGGCCCCCTCGCGGTGGCGATGCTCTCCTGGATCGTGCTGGCCATGGGCCTGCTGGCGGCCTGGGCCTTCGACGCCCCGAGCGGCCAGCTGCTCCTGCAGACCGGCTGCGCGCTGCAGCTGGTGATGGGCGCGGTGATCCCGCTGTTCGCCACGGCTCGCCGGGTGAACAACTTCCGCGGCAATCGCCGCGAGGCGAGGGCGGCGCAGCCGTAACGCCTGCTGCTTCGGGCCCCGGACCCTGTTGGGTTCGGGGCCCCTTGCTTTGCGGGCACCGGGTGTGGATGCGGGCCCTGCCGGGGGCCGCCGGGGCCCTGCCGGGGGTCCGCCCACCGCCCGACTCGGTGAGCCGAAAGAGCAGCCCTCGGCCCGCCCTTCTCACCGACCGAGTCGGGTGGTGGGCGGGCGGGGGCCGGAGGTCCGGGGGCGGAGCCCCCTGGTACGCGCGGTCGGGCCGCCTCAGCCCAGGAAGTCCCGTGCGATCCGCTCCGCCGTGCGTTCCAGGATCGGGCCCGCCTCCGCGATGCACGTCGCCACGTCCGGCTCGAGATCGGTCAGGGCGTACGCCCGTCGAATCCCCGTCCGCCCCAGCGCCTCCGGCGGCAGCGCGAGCCGCCCGCACACCGCGACGACCTCTTTGCCGGCGGCACGGGCCGCGGCGGCCACCCCCGCCGGTGCCTTGCCGTGCAGGGTCTGCTCGTCCAGCGAGCCCTCACCGGTGATCACGAGGTCGGCCCGCTCCAGCGCGGGCGCGAAACCGAGGACGTCCAGCATGACCTCGATACCGGGCCGGAACCGGGCCCCGAGGAGCAGCGCGCCGTACCCGATGCCGCCGGCCGCGCCCGCGCCGGGCGAGGCGGCGAACTCGGTGGCCCTGGCCCCGGCCGGCTCCTCCAGCACCTTCACGAAGTGCGCGAGCGCCGCGTCCAGCCGCCGCACGTCCTGGGGGGAAGCGCCCTTCTGCGGGCCGTAGACCGCCGGGGCGCCCTTCGGGCCGGTCAGCGGGTTGTCGACATCGCTGGCGAGCACGAACGCGACCTCGCCGAGGCGCGGGTCCAGGCCCGACAGGTCCGCCGAGGCCAGTTCGGCGAGACCGGCGCCGCCCGGTGCCACCGGCTCGCCGTCGGCCTTCAGGAAGCGGGCGCCCAGCGCGGCCAGCATGCCGGCGCCGCCGTCCGTGGTGGCACTGCCGCCGACCCCGAACACGAGGATCCGCGCGCCCGCGTCCAGCGCGGCCGTCAGCAGTTCGCCGGATCCGTACGTGGACGCCGTCAGCGGCGCGAGTACGCCGCCCGGCAGCCTCTGGAGGCCGCTGGCCTCCGCCATCTCCACCACGGCGGTGTCGCCGCGCAGCGCGAACGCCGCGGTGACCTCGTCGCCGAGGGGACCGGTGACCCGTGCCTCCCGCCGGTCGAATCCGGCCGCGACCGCCGCGGCCACCGTGCCGTCGCCTCCGTCGGCCACGGGAAGCGCCTCTATCTCTAGGCCGGGCACCACCCGGCGCAGCCCCGCGGTCACCCGCTCGGCGACCTCCACGGCCGTCAGCGACCCCTTGAACTTGTCCGCGGCGACGAGCACCCGCCGCGCCGGCACTTCCGACTGTGCTGACAGTGCTGATCGAGTACCGCTCACTGCAGCGTCCGCCACTTCCGCCATCCCTTGCTCTCCGGGCCCGTACGCATGCCGGGTCAGTCGCGCCACCGCAGACCCTGGGGTCTGTCCGGCGGATCATGCCGGACAGACCCTAGCCCTCGGTTCCCCGGACCGTCATGTCCCTGCCCAGCCCGTGGAAGGGCGTCGGGCGTGCCGAGGCCGGGAGGGACGTCGAGCGCGGGCGGGACCGGTCACGCCGGGCGTCCGGCCGGGGTCGCCGTGCCCCCGGCGCGTGCGCCGTCCGGTGCCGGTCGCGGGACCGGCGTGTGCTGCCGTGCGCCCTGGCCGGCCGGGCTTCCCGGCCGCGGTACGGCCGTTCGCCGCCACTACCCTTCCCGCATGACCACCACTCAGGATGTTCAGGACTACGCCGCCTATATCGCCTCGCTCCCCCGCGTCCTCGCCGGCGCCGCCGCCCTCTTCCGGGACGGCGAGGGCCGCGTGCTGCTCGTCGAGCCGAACTACCGTGAGGGGTGGGCGCTGCCCGGCGGCACGATCGAGTCGGACGACGGGGAGACCCCCCGCCAGGGGGCACGGCGCGAGACGGCCGAGGAGATCGGGCTGGACCGTGAGCTCGGACGGCTGCTGGTCGTGGACTGGGTGCGCGGGGCCGGACGGCCGCCGGTGGTGGCGTACCTGTATGACGGCGGAGTGCTCGACGCGGACGATCTCGCGGCGATCCGCCTGCAGGAGGAGGAGCTGCTGTCCTGGCGGCTCGTGCCGCGCGCGGATCTGGCCGAATATCTCCCTGGTTCCCTCGGTCGCCGCGTGCTGGCCGCCCTGGACGTCCTCGCCGACGGCTCGGGCCCGGCGGAGCTGGAGGAGGGGCGCCAGGCGAACTGATCCCGATTCGAAGCCGTTCGGAGGTCAGGGCGGCGCCACGATGAACACTCTGTGGCATCACGCCAACGCCTTTCGTGACCGCCACACTGACCGATTTCCACTACGGAGCGGTGACTCCTGTCATCTCCTACCTGATGGCGTGTCTGGGGTCGGCGCTGGGTCTGCGCTGCACCGTGCGGTTCATGCGCCGCGGGGTGCAGCAGAGCCGGAGGATCGGCTGGCTCACCCTGGGAGCCGTGTCCATCGGCTGCGGCGTCTGGACGATGCACTTCGTCGCGATGATCGGCTTCAGCGTCAACGGCGCGGTTGTCGAGTACGACACCCGGCTGACCCTGCTGAGTCTGGCCGTCGCGATCGCCGTCGTCGCCATCGGCGTGTTCCTGGTCGGCTACCGCGGTGCCCGCCCGGCCGTCCTGGGCACGGCCGGTCTCATCACGGGACTGGGCGTCGCGGCCATGCACTACATCGGCATGGCCGCCATGGACGCCGGCGGCACCATCCGCTACGACACGGTGGCCGTGGTGCTGTCCGTCCTGATCGCCGTGGTCGCGGCCACGGCGGCGCTGTGGGCAGCGGTCTCCGTCCGAGGGCTCTGGGCGAGCCTGGGGGCGAGCCTCGTGATGGGCATCGCGGTGACCGGCATGCACTACATGGGCATGGCCGCCGTGAGCGTGCACCTCGAGCATGCCGGCACGTCCTCGCAGTCCTCGGTCGGTCTGATGTCCTTCCTGCTGGCCATGCTCGCCGGCCCGGTGGCGGTCCTCGTCCTGGCCGCGGTGGTCGTCATGTTCGACCCCGAGATGGTGCTCGGGAACGACGAACAGACCCGCGCGGTGCGGCCCTCGACGGGTGGCTTCACCCCCGAGCAGTCTCCGTCGCGCGTGTCGCACCGGTACGAGGGCCCCTGACGGAGCCGGAGGGCAGCGACTGCGGGAACAGGGCCGGACCCCGCTCGAAGTCCAGCAGTCGCTGCTTGCGCTCCAGGCCTCCCCCGTATCCGGTGAGGCCGCCGCTCGCGCCGATGACCCGGTGGCAGGGGATGACGATGCCGATCGGGTTGCGGCCGTTGGCCAGTCCGACGGCCCTGGACGCCTTCGGATTGCCGAGGGCCCCGGCGAGTTCGCCGTACGTGCGGGTCTCGCCGTAGGGGATGTCCGTCAGCAGGTCCCAGACGCGGCGCTGGAACGGGGTGCCGTGCGGGCGCAGCTCCAGAGTGAACTCCTTCAGTCCGCCCGCGAAGTAGGCCTCCAGTTGTTCCTCGGCGTCGGCGAAGGCCCTCGCGGCGGGAGCGGTGGCGGAGCCGGGGTCGACGCGGTCGCCGAAGGTCTCCTCCGGGGGGCGGTGACGCTGGTCGGTCATATAGAGGCCGCACAGGACGCCGTCGTCGGCGACGAGCGTCAGCGGGCCGTACGGGCTGTCGATCACGGTGTGCTGCTTCATCGGCTCCATCCACTTCCGGGCTCCGGGACTTCGTATGTGTTCATCGGCGCTCGTGCGTCCTCATGCCGGCAGGACGTTGATCGGGTGGCTGTCCGTCGCCCACAGGTACTGCACCGCGTACGCCCGCCAGGGCCGCCAGGCCGCCGCGTGTGCGGTGAGCGCGGCGGGGGTGGAGGGCAGGCCGAGTTCCCGGGCGGCGCGGCGGATGCCGAGGTCGGTGGGGAGGAAGGCGTCGGGGTCGCCGAGGGCGCGCATGGCGATGACGTCGGCGGTCCAGGGGCCGAAGCCCGGGAGGGCGAGGAGCTTCGCGCGGGCCTCGGGCCAGTCGCTCTCGACACCCAGGCGCAGGCCGCCGTCCACGAGTGCGCGCACCAGGGTGGTGAAGGTGGCGCGGCGGGCGCGGGGCAGGGCCAGGGTCTCGGGGTCCAGGTCCACGAGTGCCCCGGGCGACGGAAAGAGGTGGGTGAGTCCGCCCTCCGGGTCCGGGTCCTCCACCGGTTCGCCGTGCGCGAGGACCAGACGGGCCGCGTGGGTACGGGCGGCCGCGGTGGAGACCTGCTGTCCGAGCACGGCCCGGACGGCGAACTCCGCCTCGTCGACCGTACGCGGGACCCGGCGCCCGGGCGCCTTGTCCACCAGGGGCGCGAGGACCGGGTCGGTGCGCAGCCGGTCGTCGACGGCCACCGGGTCGGCGTCCAGGTCGAGCAGGCGGCGGCAACGGCTGATGGCGACGGTGAGGTCCCGCGGGTCGGTGAGGGTGAGGCGGCAGGCGATGTGGTCGGGCCGCGGGGCCAGGGCCACGAAGCCGTGCCCGTGCGGCAGCCGCAGGGTGCGCCGGTAGGCACCGTCCCGCCACTCCTCCACGCCGGGTACGGCGGTGGCGGCGAGGTGGCCGAAGAGGTTGTCGGGAGTGAGCGGGGCCCGGAACGGCAGGCGCAGCGACAGCGCGGCGGGGGCGCCGGTGGTTTGGGCGGGACCGGGGGCCCCGGCGGGACCGGAGGTCCGTTTCGGCGCGCGGGCGCGCAGGTCGCTCGGGGCCAGGGCGAAGACCTCGCGCACGGTGTCGTTGAAGGTGCGGACGGAGGAGAAGCCGGCGGCGAAGGCGATCTCCGTCATCGGCAGGGCCGTCGTCTCGATGAGCAGCCGCGCGGTCTGCGCGCGCTGGGCCCGTGCGAGGGCGAGGGGCCCCGCGCCCAGCTCGGCGAGCAGCTGGCGTTCCACCTGCCGGGTGCTGTAGCCGAGCCGGGCGGCAAGGCCGGGCACGCCCTCCCGGTCCACGATCCCGTCGGCGATCAGCCGCATGGCGCGGGCCACGGCGTCGGCCCGCTGGTTCCACTCCGGGGAGCCGGGGCTGGTGTCGGGACGGCACCGCTTGCAGGCCCGGAATCCCGCCTGCTGGCAGGCCGCCGCGCTCGGGTGGAAGACCATGTTCTCGGGCTTGGGCGGTACCACCGGGCAGCTGGGCCGGCAGTAGATGCCGGTGGTGAGGACGGCGGTGAAGAACCAGCCGTCGAACCGCGCGTCCTTGGACCGGACGGCACGCACGCAGCGTTCGGTGTCGGTGTGCATCCCCTTCTGCATGGGTCCAGCATCGGGGACGGAACGGGCCCGGTCTCGCGGAAATCCGACATGAACCTCAGTCGGCCTGCGCTGCCCCGGTTCGCCATGCCGACTCGCGCAGCAGAGGAGGGTTTTCTCGTGCTGCCGGCCGCCGGCCGTCCTGCGCCGTCCGGCCCCGCGGCGCGGAAGGGCGGGCTGTCGGCCCGGTCGGTGGACCGGGCCGACGGGGCGCGACCGGACCGGTGGGTCAGCCGACCACTGCCGGCTCCGCCGGTGCCTCCTGCGGGCCGCCGCTGATCGGCAGGATCTCGGCGTCGGAGGTCCGGACGAAGCGGGGTCCCGCCGGTCCGTACACTCCGCGCGGCTCGGGGAACACGGCGAGCAGGACGAGGTAGAGCACCGCCGCGAGGAGGAGGCCGACCGGCAGCGAGATGTCCATGCCGTCGGCCAGGTTGCCGAGCGGTCCGACGAACTGGCCGGGCAGGTTGGTGAACAGCAGTGCCACGACGGCGGAGACCAGCCAGGTGGCCAGGCCGCGCCAGTTCCAGCCGTGGGCGAACCAGTAGCGTCCACCGGTGCGGCGCTGGTTGAAGACCTGGAGCGCCTCGGCGTCGTACCAGCCCCGTCGGGTGACGTAGCCGAGGATCATCACGACCATCCACGGTGCGGTGCAGGTGATGATCAGGGTGGCGAAGGTGGAGATCGACTGGGTGAGGTTCAGCGCGAAGCGGCCGATGAAGATGAACACGATGGACAGGGCGCCGATGAGGACCGTCGCCTGGACACGGCTGAAGCGGGTGAAGACGCTGCAGAAGTCCAGCCCGGTGCCGTACAGGGCGGTCGTGCCGGTGGACAGGCCGCCGATCAGCGCGATGAGGCAGAGCGGCAGGAAGTACCAGCCGGGGGAGATCGCGAGCAGGCCGCCGACGTAGTTGGGCGCGTCCGGGTCGACGTACTTGACTGCCTGGGTCGCGATGATCGACGCGGTGGCGAGGCCGAAGACGAACGGCAGCAGGGTGGCGGCCTGGGCCAGGAACGCCGCGCCCATCACCCGGCGGCGGGGCGTCGCGGCCGGGATGTAGCGGGACCAGTCGCCGAGGAACGCGCCGAAGGAGACCGGGTTGGAGAGCACGATCAGCGCGGAGCCGATGAAGGACGGCCAGAACAGCGGGTCGGCAGTCGAGGCGAAGCTGCCCGCGTAGCCGGGGTCGAAGTCGCCGGCGAAGGCGAAGGCGCCCAGCACGAACAGGGCCGACGCCGCCACCACGGCGATCTTGTTGACCAGCAGCATGAAGCGGAAGCCGTAGATGCAGACCACCAGCACGAGGGCGGCGAAGATCGCGTACGCCGCGCTGTACGACAGGGTGGACTCGGGGAGCCCCACCAGCCGGTGTGCGCCGCCGACGAGGGCGTCGCCCGAGGACCACACCGAGATCGAGAAGAAGGCGATCGCGGTGAGCAGCGAGAGGAAGGAGCCGACGACCCTGCCGTGCACCCCCAGGTGGGCGGAGGAGGAGACGGAGTTGCTGGTGCCGTTGGCGGGGCCGAAGAGCGCCATCGGCGCGAGCAGCAGGGCACCGGCGATCAGGCCGAGCAGGGTCGCCGCGAGCCCCTGCCAGAAGGAGAGGCCGAAGAGGATGGGGAAGGCGCCCAGCACACAGGTCGCGAAGGTGTTGGCGCCGCCGAAGGCGAGCCGGAACAGGTCGAGTGGACGGGCCGTGCGGTCCTCGTCCGGGATCTGCTCGACACCATGAGTCTCGATTTCGGTGACCGAGGTCGCCATGGGGCTCTCACCTGCTGTTCATACCGGGGACGGGTCCACAGTGTGGGTCACTCGCCGACCACCGACAATTGTGCCAGTCACGAAGAGATATCCTGTTTCATGTGGCTGTCGACAAACTCACCGTCGAGGATCTGCTCTCCTTCCCCGCCCTCCAGCTGTCCGTGAAGGCGGGGAGCAGTGGCCTCGGCCGGTCCGTATCCTGGGCGCACGTAAGCGAGTTGGACGATCCGACCCCATGGCTTCTGGGAGCCGAGATCCTCATGACGACGGGGCTCGCGATCCCCCGTGCGGCGGCCGGGCAGCGCCGCTATCTGGAGCGGCTGGACGACGCCGGCGTCTCCGCACTGGCTCTGTCGGCGCAGCTGCACATGCCCGTGCTGCACGAGGCGTTCTTCCGGGCGGCGGAGGAGCGGGGCTTCCCGGTGCTGGAGGTGCCGCTCGCCGTTCCGTTCATCGCGGTCTCCCAGGAGGTCGCCGCCGCGGTCCAGGAGGACGCCCGGCACCGGCTGGGCGCACAGTTGCAGGTCTTCGGCTCGCTGCGCTGGATGGTCGCCGAGGACCTCGACACCCCGACCCTCCTGCGTCGTCTCGAACGTCTGTCCGGATACGACGTGTATCTCTGCACCCCGCAGGGCCGCCCGCTGCTGCCCGGGATCCCGACGCCCGGTCCGGGGGTGCTGCCCGCCTCGGTGGACGCCGCGCCGACCGTCCCCGGCGGTTTCGTCCTGCCGGTGCCGGCGCCCGGCGGCCCGGCGGGCTTCCTGGTGGCGTACGAGCGGCAGGGCGCCCAGCCCGCCGGCCTCGCGGTCGTCCAGCACATCGCCACGGTGGCGGCGCTGCGGGTGGCGATGGTGCGCAGCGAACGCGAGACCCTGCGCCGCGAGGGCGCCGAGACGCTGGCCGAGCTGCTCCAGGAGGTGCTCGACCCGGAGGCCGCCCGCCGCAGGCTCGCCCGGCACTCCATCGAGGGCGACACCGTCCTGATCGTGGTCCGGCACACCTCCGACGAGGCGCTGCTGGCCTGCCTCGAGGACCACCCCCATCTGCTGCTGACCTGGGGCGAGGACCGGTATGTGCTCGGGGCGCCGCGGCTGGCCGACACCATCGGCGCGCTGCCGGCCGTCACGGCCGGGATGAGCCGCCCCTTCCAGCCGGGCGCGGCCCTGAAGGTCGCCCAGCGCGAGGCCCTGTGGGCGGTCTCCAAGGCGGGCGAGTCGGGCCGCCCGCTGGTCCGCTACGGCGCCGACGCGACGGGCCGCTGGCTGCCGGACGACCCCGCGGTCCTGACCGCGCTGGTCGACCACGTGCTCGGCGAGGTGCTGCGCTACGACGCGGAGCACGACTCCCAGCTCTTGGTCTCCGCCCGCACCTGGATGGAACGCGACCGCCGCACCGGGACCGCCGCCGCGGCACTGCACATCCATCCCAACACGCTCGCCTACCGGCTGCGCCGCTTCGGTGCCCTCTCCGGCCGCGACCTGTCCTCCACCGGCGCGCTCACGGAGGTCTGGCTGGCCATCCAGGCAGCCGGGGCGCTGGGCCTCACCGACTGACACCACGGCAGCCTGCGCGGCCCGCGTCCCACCCCGGCCGGCGCGGCTTCGCCGCGCACGTGGTGTACGCGCTGCCGTCGTAGAGGACGGAACGGGTCTCCTGGAGTGTGGTGGGGGTGGCGCGCACCGTGCGGATCGCGATGCGGGCCGCGCCCTCCAGGGGCCGAGGGTGGGCGCCCGCGGAGGGGGCCGCGAACGCGACCGTCTCCGCACCCAGGACCCTTGACACGCAGGGCCTCGCGGTGACGGGACGCCGGCAGAGACGGGCGGTCCTCCGTCGTGCCGCGGCCAGGGGCACGGTCCCAGGCGTCGGCCCTCGGGGCACGCAGCCGGTACCACCGCCCGGACGCCCACGGCCCGCTCCTGCCTCTGGTCCCCGAGGGGCGGCCGACACGCCCCCCGCCCCCGGCTCACCCGTCGCGCTGCCCCGCCCTCCGCCACCGGGTGTGCGGGCCCCGTCAGGCAGGGCTCGGAGCCGGGTCCTCCAGTTACGCGGGCATCCCCGCCCGCGCGCGGGCGAGCAGAGCGGCCGGGTCGGGATCCGCCTGCAGGAACCGAAGTACGAGCATCCACCACTGGTCCAGCCGCTCTCTCCAGTTCCGCCCGCCGGGCATCTCGTCGGCCAGGGTGCAGAGTCCGAAGAACGCGCACACGAGCGTCACGGCCGCGGCCGACGGCTCGACCCCTTCCGCGAGTTCGCCTCTGGTGCGCGCCTGGGCGAGAAGCCGGGTGGCGGCCACCGACCAGGCGTCGAACGGCGTGGGTACGGCAGCCTCGATGGTGCGGCGTTCCGCCCACAGCCGTGCACCGGCACGCGCCACGATGTCCTCACTGAGGGACTGCGCGACACGGAAGCTGAGGCCGACCAGCTTCTCCAGCGGAGGGATGCCGGGCCTGGCGTAGGCCGCGGCGAGCTGCGGCCAGGTGGCGAACTGCTCGCGGACCACGGCCAATGCCAGCCTCTCCTTACTGGAGTAGTGGAAATAGATCGCCCCACTGGTTCTTCCCGAGTGATCACTTATTTCATTGACACTCGTTCCTGCATACCCCCGCTCGACGAATAGATGTGCTGCTGATTCCAGCAGCACTTTGCGGGTTGCACGCGCCCTTTCCTGCACTCCAGTTCCACCTTCGCTCAAATGTGCCACTGCTACGACGGAAAAATTCAGGCACCCCCATGGAGGCGCATGCGCAGCGCGCGAAGATCTTATTATTCTTGGGCCATGCGTGGGTACGGATGGCACCACACCCTGCGCGGCCCTGTCGGGCAGAATCGTTTCAGCTGAGCGTGAGAGCCCTGCCCCGGGCCGACGCCGCGTAAGCATTCAGAAGGTGGTCGGCGGTCGCGTTGCCTGACGATGTGACAGGCAGTGG
>NZ_JBHSPC010000055.1:0-6311 GCF_042656345.1 Streptomyces incanus | reverse complement strand
CGCTGTCCAACAATCCCCGTACCGTGACAAACCCACTGAGGGCGTGTGGGCGAACCTGAAGAACAGCCTGGGGAACCTGGCCGCGTGCACCACCGACGAACTCGCGGCGCTGGCTCGCACCCGGCTGAAGAAGATGCAGTACCGCCCAGACCTGCTCGACGGCTTCATCGCGGAGGCCGGCCTCGTCCTGCGGCCACCGTAGCGTCACTCCGAAGTGAAAGACTCAGTTGCGGCGGTGCGGGCAATGGGCATCACCGCGCAGATCATCGTCCGCGCCGACTCCGCGTACTTCTCCCACAAGGTCGTCGACGTCTGCCGCAAGGCCGGCGCACGGTTCTCCCTCGCCGTCGCGGTCAGGAAGAAGATCCGCGAGGCCATCGCGCACATCGCCGAGACCGCCTGGACGCCGATCAAGTACGCCGCCGCCGTCTGGGACGCCGCCGAGGAACGCTGGATCTCCGACGCCGAGATCGCCGAAGTCCCCTTCACCGCGTTCACCAGCAAGAAGAAGGCGTTCCACACCACCGCCCGGCTGATCGTGCGCCGGGTGAAACGCCTGAACCCCAAAAGCGTGCCCGCCGGGCAGGCCGAGCTGTTCGGCGTCTGGCGCCACCACGTCATCTTCACCGACAGCCCCTTCGTCCTGGCCCAGGCCGAACCCATGCACCGCGAACACGCCCAGGTCGAGCAGGTCTTCGCCGACCTGGAAGACTCCGCACTCGCCCACCTGCCGTCGGGGAAGTTCACCGCGAACGCCGCCTGGCTCACCCTGGCGGCCACCGCCTACAACCTCACCCGGGCCGCCGGCCACCTCGCCTCCGTCTTCCACGCCCGGGCACGCACCGGCACCATCCGCCGCCACCTGATCAACATCCCCGCCCGGATCGCCACCGGAGCCCGCCGTCTCCCCCTCCACCTTCCCCAACACTGGCGCTGGCAGGACGACTTCGCCGGCCTGTGGACGGCGACCGGACAGCGCATGGTCAGCTGACCCGCGCGACCGCCCTGCCCGCCCACGACCCGAAAGACCTCGGAGACCCCGCACCGGACGGCCACCCGGCGATCACCGCTGCCCGCACCCCGAAGAAACCCCCGGAACCCGCCCGACACCCGTGATCAGAATTCACGCGGTGGATCGAGGGTCAATCGTGGTGGCCGCGGAACGGCCGCAGTAGACACACAAGCCCCGATGCGCCGTCAGGACCATGAGCCACTGCCAGGTCTTCTGCTTGCCTCGCTCGCCGCGACGGATCTCGTCCATCACACCCCCTCCGTTGCTAAAAGCTGGTCAACGGCGATCGTAGGAGGCGGCACTGACAATCGAAGGGCGAGCCGGACGTCGCGGTGGACGTCCCCGCTCCCCCACCTCCGAGGCGGCGCGCGGGCAACTTTTCCAGATCCAACCTCAGCACCGCCGCGACTCGATACCGTGTCGCTCCAGTCGGCTGTAGGGGGCTCACATGAAGTATGGAGATGCGCACTACATGGCCGCCCGGGACGCCATGGTAGCGATTCTGAAGGGGTGGGCCCGAGAGGGCCGGACCGACACCTACAAGGCGCTGAGCGAGGCCGTGGCACCGGAGCACCGGGTGCACTACCACGGCCGGATGATGTCGCTTCTACTGGCAGACGTCTGCCGCCGGGACAGCACCGGTCCCGAGCCGATGCTGTCAGCACTGGTAGTCAATGGATCCAGCCGGAAGCCTTCCGACCAATTCTTCGAGCTGGCCGTTACCGAGTTCCACCGTCGGGACCCTGACTGGACCTGGGAGTGGGAGCGGGATGCAGTGTTTGACCGTTACCGCAGCCCGGTTTCGCTGTGAGTCCACTGCGGCGTATCGCTCGGCTGCCCTGCACATCCGCTGTGCGGGGCAGCCGCCCACCGTGGACGGCTCCGGGTTGGAACCTGCTGGCTACACCGCATCCTCTCGTTGTAACGGCGGTAGAGGGAATGGACGCGTGACCGCCTCTCAGGCGTTCTCGTCATGAATCCGCGCACCCAGATCCTCCGCCCACTCCAGCGCCCACGCCTTGAGTTCTTCGATCTGCCGGGAGGTGAGCCCATACGCGGTGTAGTCCTCATCCTCGTACCAGTCCGCGCCGACGAGCCGGTCCCGGAGGTCCTCGAGGCTGAACTCGTCGTGGGTGCGACGGCGGCCCAGGGATTCGAGGTCGGCGGTGGAGCGGTGGCGGGAGGCAGCCTGGACGTCGATGAGGTCGCGGACGGTGCCGCGGTCGGCGAGGGCACGGACCTTGGTGCCGATCACGTCGAGGGAAAGAACAGGGCCGTAGGGGGTTTGGGCAGGCGGAGCCCAGAACGCCTCCTTGAGAACGTCGACCTCGCACTCCTCGCCGGTGTCCGGATCGGTGACCAGGAACCGGCCGCTGAGCGGATCGGTCTGGACGTGCGTGATCCGCCATCCGCGCGTGCTGAGGCCTGCTGTGAGTGAGGCGACGATCTCCTGCATCGGAGCGGGATTCTCGGTGGCGACGTCGAGGTCACGGCTGAAGCGGTCGACCAGACCGTGGGCCTGCACGGCGTATCCGCCGGTGAGGACCAAAGGGTAGGGGGAGCCGAGGTCGAGGATGTCGGCGAGGAGACGCTTGTGGAGCGGAGTGAGCTTCACGCGGCGGTCGGGTCGGCGAGAGCGGTGCGGAGCAGCTCAGGGAAGGCGTCCTCCCAGACCTCGCGGATGTAGGGACTGATCAAGCGCCGCAACACGGGCCACTGCTCGGTGAGCAATCGGTGGTGCAGGAGGGCCACCAGGTCCCCACTCAGTCCTTCGGCGAGGACGGTCCGGTAGAGCGTCATGCGGGACTTCGGACGGTCCAGGCTGTAGCTGGTCCGCCCGGACCAGACGATGTGGAGCGGCAGGTCCACTTCGCCCTCGACAGGGCCAGCCAGCACCTGCAAGCGCTCGGGCAGTCGGCTGCGGTAGCGGTCCCGCAGCACCTCGGCGCGAGGGGCGGTGATCGTCGTGTCCATGCATCCAGTATCGCTGCTGGGAGGCGGCGGCATGGCGGATACGGGGGTCCCCTGTCGTACATACGGGTCGGGCGGCCGCCCGCCCTTCCCTCGGACATCTCCCCCAGCGGGCGCTCAGCGCATCATGGTCTACCCGTGCAGCCACCAGGTGGCGCGGCAACCGGCTGCCCTGCCGACCTGGGACCGGCCCCGCTCGCGGGTGCGGGTGATCATGACGCAGCAGGTAACGCGGAGGGCCGCCGCGGTGGAGTCGGCTGCGGCTTCGGTCTCGGAAATGACGACGGTGCCGAAGCCGAGGCCCATGGCGCCGGCGCAGGGGACGAGAAGGACACCGGGGCGGCCGAGGTCGCGGTAGCGGCCGGAGGGGGCAGGCGGCATCCATAAGGCACGCCGCTTCGGCCCCGACAGCCCACTCACTCAAGACCCGTGCCTCGGACGTGCTGTCGAGTAACGCAGCGAACCTCCCAAGCGGGAGCCAGGCACCTGTGTCCAGGTCCCCCGTCATGGCGGCCACCTGGTCAAGCAAGCTGGGACGCTCCCGCGCCCGATGCTGACCGTTTGCTGACCCGAGCCGGGCCATCAAGCCTCCGACCTGCAAAAACACCGAAACGCTAGATCTTGGACTTGAACAGAGTTCGCAGCACTTTGGACTCCTGGAAGACAGCTCCCCTCACGGGTGGGCGTGGGGTTCTCCTTCAGCGGTCCAGCGTGACAGTGTCTGCGTGGGGTGGCGGGTGGCCTCAGCCGTGGATGGCCTCGGCAATCGGGGTGCCTCCGGCGCGGAACCCGATGGTGCGACCGATCGTGGTCGGATCCGTCAGGACGGCGGCGGCGACGGCGGCCACGTCCGCGCGGGGCACGGTGGTCCGATCGGCCGGGACGATGACCCGGTCGATCCTGCCGGTGGGCTCGTCCAGGCTCAGCACGTCGGGCGCCAGGATGGTGTAGTCCAGCCCGGAGCCCCGCAGATGCTCATCAGCGGCCTTCTTGGACTCGATGTACGGGTAGAACGGGTCGTCCGTGGCCACACCGTGCCCGGCACGTGCGCGTAGGTAGGACACCATCACGTACCGGTCCACGCCGGCTTCCTTGGCCGCGTCCATGCTGCGGATCGCAAGGATCACAGAAAGCAGCGTGTTTCACGTGTCAGCCCAGCTCGGGGCACCCACGCATACGGCAGGGGAGCCCTCATCCCGTCTAGACCTATTCTGTCTAGGCCTCTTGCCCTGCCCGTGATCTGCGGGCTACGTTTCCCGCTGTTCGGAGTCCTTCGCGTTTCCTTCAACTCCCTTGATGCACAAGGCTGGAAGGAGCATGTCCGCATGCAGGACCGGAGTCTGTCCAGACGAACCGTTCTCGCCTCCGCGACCGTGGTCGCTGCGAGCGCAACAGGCGTCATGGGCGTGGCGGCTACCCCCGCGGTCGCGCACGAGCGCGACAACCGCCTCAAGAAGATCATCTCCAAGATGAGCATCGAGGCGAAGATCGGCCAGCTGTTCGTGCCGTACTTCTACGGTACGTCGGCGACTTCTCCCAGCCGGTTCGACCAGGACCGCAACCTCAGGGAACTCGGCGTCCGCACCGTTGCCGAGCTGATCGCCAAGTACCACATCGGCGGTGTCATCTACTTCTTTGGCTGGGCGAACAACATCCAGGACCCCCGCCAGATCGCGGACTTGACGAACGGTGTGCAGCGGGCCTCGCTCGCACTGCCCACCCCCGTCCCGTCCCTGATCTCCATCGACCAGGAGCATGGGGTCAACGTCCGCATCGGCAGCGGCGCCACCCAGCTGCCGGGCGCGATGGCGCTCGGCGCGGGCCGCTCGCTCTCCGACGCGCGCACCGCCGGACGGATATCGGGCACCGAACTCGCCGCCTTGGGCATCCATCAGAACTTCGCCCCGGTCGCCGACGTCAACGTCAATCCGGCCAACCCGATCATCAACGTCCGCTCCTTCGGCGCCGACGCCCGTGAGGTCGGTCGCATGGTGGCAGCCCAGGTGACGGGTTATCAGCAGGCCGGGGTCGTGGCCTGCGCCAAGCACTTCCCGGGCCACGGGGACACCGGGGAGGACAGCCACACCGAACTGCCCGTGATCACCCATACCCGCGAGGAGTGGGACCGCATCGACGCCCCGCCCTTCAAGGCCGCGATCGCCGCCGGCGTCGACTCGATCATGACCGCGCACCTCCAGGTCCCCGCGCTCGACCCCAGCAACGAACCGGCCACCCTGTCGCCCAGGATCCTCCAGGGCGTGCTGCGTGACGAACTCGGCTTCGACGGCGTGATCGTCACCGACGCCCTCAACATGCGCGGAGTGCGCACCAAGTACGGCGACAACCGTGTGCCCGTCCTCGCCCTGAAGGCCGGCGCCGACCAACTGCTGTTCCCGCCGGACATCGACGTCGCCTACAACGGCGTCCTGGCCGCCGTCCGCAGCGGAGAGATCACCGAGGACCGACTCGACGAGTCGGTCCTGCGCATCCTGCGGCTCAAGGACAAGGTCGGCCTGCTCAGCAGCAGTCCCTACATCTCCCCGAAGGAGGTCGACCGGGTCGTCGGCGCCCGCAGACACCGGCTCGCCGCCGCCCGGATCGCCGAGCGCACCACCACCCTGCTGGTCAACGAGGACGAGGCGCTCCCGCTGCGCCGCAGGCAGAAGAAGCTGCTCGTGGTCGGCGCCAGCCCGGCCTTCCCGACCGACGACACCCGCACCACCGTGCCCGAGCTGGCCAAGGCGTTCGACGAACTGGGCTACCGCACCACCCACCTCGCCACCGGCCGGGCGCCCGACGCGGCGAAGGTCGCCGAGGCCGTGGCCGCCGCACGGGGACGGGACGCGGTGGTGGTCACCACCGACAACGTCGGCGCCACCAGCACCCAGCGCACCCTGGTGTCCCGGCTGCTCGCGACGGGCGTCCCCGTCGTCCACCTCGCGGTGCGCAACCCCTACGACATCGCCCACCTCGGCGACGTCCCGGCCTCACTGGTCTCCTACTGCTGGACCGAGGTCGAACTGCGCGCCGCCGCACGGGTGATCGCCGGCCGGGTCGAGCCGCGCGGCAAGCTGCCCGTGCCCATCCAGCGGGCCGACGACCCGACCACGGTTCTCTTCCGCTCCGGGCACGGCCTGTCGTACGACGACTGACGTCCGCGTCCTCGCACAGCTTTCCGCCCCGGTACCCCCTGAGGGGGAGCACCGGGGCAGGCCGGCCCGATGCCGGCCACGCACCATCCCCGGCCGGCGGTCGACGCAGTGTGAACAACTGAGGCTTTCATTTCGAGGTGACTCATGCCTGTTGCGGCGTCAGGATCAGGCCGGTC
>NZ_JBHSPC010000054.1:0-874 GCF_042656345.1 Streptomyces incanus | reverse complement strand
AACATGACACTCGCCGCATAACAACACGAACTGGTGTCCACTTCTCGGGGGGAACCCCCCTCCTACATGCAGGGACTCTGCTGGACACCGATGACCTATGCGGTTGAAGCGGCCAGCGGCAGCCAGCCGGGCACGACGTTGATCGTCACCAGCGGTCAGGCCCATCCCAGCAACTGGGTGGGCGTCGAGACGGAGCCCATTCGTCCGGCTCACGTTGCTGCCAGCATTCGAGAGGCACGGGATCAAGGCTGGGATCCAACCCGGGTCGGTTCTCCTTTCCAGCTCGACCGATCCGCAGGATTCATCGCCCAGGCATGAGACAGAGCGGAGTAGGGCGGCGCATCTGGCGCGGCATCATGGCCTGGTGACCACATGGATGCGCTGCTACTGGGACGAGGAAGACACCTGGTTCTACTTCGAGGTCGACGCCGAAGGCTGGGTGATCCGGCAGGTCGAACTCGAAGGGCCAGAGCTGATCCCGATCGCAGCAGCCTCCCTCGCCGAGTGGCAGCGGGCCCGCGACGCGGGCCGCCTCGGTGATTACGACAGCAGATTCGGGATCACTGCCGAGCTGCCCGTCTCGGAATGGGAAGGCCACGACCCCGAACAACTCACCTTCGAGGAGTTCGAGGATGTCTGGGGCTCTGCCCGTCAGCAGATCGCATCCCGGCCCAGCTGACCTCTCGGCGCCGCACTGGTGTGAAGATCGTGGAACTCCAGCGCGACCCGTCGGCAAGATGAACCTCGGCATCGACGTTGCAGACCTCCTCGATCGCCTCGTCCGGTTCCACGAGGAAGAGCACCTGGAAGCCGGCGGCCCGAACCCGGTAATAGGGAGCCTCCCAACCGGCATCAGACACGGCAGCTGTAGTTC
>NZ_JBHSPC010000053.1:2604-5612 GCF_042656345.1 Streptomyces incanus | reverse complement strand
GAAACGACCCATACCACATCAACGAACCCAAGCCCCGGAAGCAACCCGTAAATACGCGACGCCTCCCTCCGCGTAGCAACCAGCCGCGGCCACCGCCTGGCAACGCCTGAATAACACCGCTCCTGAAGAGGGGGAGCTCAGGAGGAAAACCTCCTGAGCTCCCCCTCTTCTCGGTGCCTGTGGCCCTTGACGCATCCCCGGTGCCCAGGGCTTGACCTCCTGATCCGTAGCTCTACAGAGATTGGTCATTGAAGGTCATACGGGCTGCCGAGAGGGCCGTGAGGGCCGATGTTGGGCGCTGCTGGTTACCGGGGCTGCTGTACTTCATTGCTGTACCGCAACAGCTCCGCTCAGGCACGGCGCCACGAAGAGCAAGTCGGAGGACCACCGCGGAGGGACAGGGCGTGAGGCGGGCTTGCTGCCGGATCGATCGGAACCGATCGGGCCCGGGGGTCGGGACGAATCCCACCCGCCTCACTGCGGAGTTATAGATCAACTCCAGTGTGGTCAAACAGCTTCACGATCCCCGCCCACAGGGCTTTCGCCCCGAGAGCGATGGCCAATCGAGCAGCTGCCTTACGTAACCATCCAGATCTCACCTGACTGGTGTCCGTACTAACCATCCCTGCCACCTCATCTCATCGGACCGGGACCTACGCGGACGACGTAGGCCCCCCGGGGCGACGTTGTCCGCTCGTCCAAAGGTCCCGGTCCCGCCTTGAGATGAGGCTCTCTCAGAGTAACGACACCGCCGCGGCTTCGTCAGCCCCACTTGCCGAACCGAAGCGTGCACTTGAGGACTTGCCTGACGACTGCACGCTCGACGGTGGACTCTGCGCAGCCTGACGTCTCGATGGTGTCGATCACGAGATCAACACTCTTTCCAACTGTGTTGGTGGGGCAGTGGGTCGCGTGCAGGGGCGTTCACCTGGGTTCATGGGAGGCCGCTCGTGGGTTGCAGCCGACTCGTGGTCTCGCCTGAACGGCGCTGAATGAGACGGAAATTGAGACGGAGCGGGGGCCGACCCTCACGCCCTGGTGGTGTCGGTCCCTCGTGCCATCATCAGTTAGAGCGGGGGCACGTCGAGACGGAGTAGCTTGGTCCCGTGATCTCCCGCTATCACCTCAAGTGCCACGGATGTGGCGAAGCATTCGTCGCCCGGCTGGGTGTGGAACCGACCCGCAGAACGCGCTTCTATCTGCCGTGCCCGCATTGCGGACTGTCGATCCGAGGCTCGATGTCGGGCACTGAGTTGCACAACCACCGTGTCGACATCGAGTGCGAGGTGCTGAGCGGCTCCGCGCCAGAATCTCCTGGTACACGCGTCGTGACTATCAATCCGTTTGTGCCGTCGCGCTACGACGCCGACTCGTTCACCCCGAACGGGGCCTTCCCAACGCTGACGCTCGTCCAGGCCCTCGGCGACGACGCCTTCATGGAGTTCGAGTCCAAACGGCGTGCGGCGCTCGAGGCGGGCCAAGTCATGTGGCCCAAGGTCCGCATGCTGTTTCAGTACTACCTCCAGGGCAACACCGATATGTTCGCTCGCATCGCACAGCAGCAGCTTGGGCTCAAATGGCAACCGAGCACGAGCCACGAGCGAACGACTGTCGCTTACCAGGCCATGGGAACAGCGACGACGGTGATCACGGGGACCACCAGCGCGAACGTGATCGGCCGATTCTCGCGGAAGCACTCGGCAGCGATCGAACGACACAGGGATCACCTTCTGACCTTTCGGCGTCGAGGACAGTCCTCGGCGAGTCTGGAGCGAGATGTCTTCACCGAGCTGAACCGTTTCGTAGAGCATCACGAGTCCTGGGAGATGGGGCTCCTCGGGAGGTTCTTCGGGCCGGGCGACAAGGGTGCCTTCGACGAACTAGTGCTCTACCGTGACGAGTTCTCGCTGGTGAGGGACCTCTACCAGCACGGATTCGAGCTCGCCTGTAAGTGCCTGTGGCCGCTCGTCGCAGCTCAAAACTCGGTGAAGCGCGGCAACCCTGACGACTTCGGCAACGTCCACCCCGACCGCGTATCCGAGAAGCAGCGCCCCAAGAACCTCGATCAGTTCGACAAACTATCCAATGCCTACAAGATCGCATATGTGGCACAAGTGCCAGGATGGGAGTCATTTGAGAGCTTGCTCAATAATCGCCGCCGGAACACGATTGGGCACGCGACAGCACATCACGACCTCCAGACAGGCCGCATCGTCAGCGATGAGAGCCCCTCAGCGATGACGTATCTCGAGTTCCTCAGCGAGGTCCTTGGTGTCTTCGAAGCGCTTTCGACCCTTGCCCAGGTGCTCCGGGCCAGCCGTGTTGCTTCCTCGCCAGACTTCGACTCCTGACGCGAAAAATCATTCCAATAGGAGTTCTAACTGATCATTTCAGGATGGATGGTCCGATGGAGCGCATAGAGGCCGAGTTGTTCATCGATGGCGGCAACGATGCCGTGGTTCGCACGCCGGGTAGACGGTTCCCCGGGGTCGCGATGTAGGGCGACTCTCTTCACACCGCGCGGTGACGTGGTCGAGGTGGCGGAGGCATGTGCGCGAGGCGACGTGGATGAAGCTCAAGACTGTGCTGGCCTTCTACTGGCAAACCTGGATGCTCTGCTGACGCGGTACGAGGCTGCGTTGGATGAGCATGAGATTCCGCGGCCGTACTGAGCTGTCGAACCATCAGCTTGGGAAGCTGCGGACATCGAGGGCCTGTTATAGGCGCTGACCTGCTTGAACGGCTGGTCCGCGATCTCTGCGGGCTCGGCTGCTTTCACCGTGATTCCCCGCTGTCCCCCGCTCGATCTGGTGCGTTTGTGGTGCGGTCACTGTCGGCGTGGGGGCTCTACGAACCGGTGCGTGAGCAATGCTCAATACCTGTGGATCAGCCCTGACGGAAGGAGGCGTACCTTCCCGATGGATCGATCGATAGGTCATCGAGCAAGGCCGACGTTGCCGCGTCGGTCGGGAAGGCACGCCCATGCTTACGGTAGTCAACGAGGACGG